>JBFMBT010000231.1:0-10906 GCA_040754875.1 Verrucomicrobiota bacterium
GCGACGTCCAGTTACGGGGGAAAGTATTTCCGTGCGGGTTCACACGCCGGGGACGGCGGTCCACTTTACGCCCGGAGCAGGGCATGGGGCAGACCGGGGACTCACTGAACGGTCGGGACTGAGTGGCAAACCTGCCCCTCCACCGGCCCGCGGGGGTGAGCGCGTTGAACCGGCGCGGCCTCATCACCGTGCGCTCCGGCAGGGGCGACAAGGACCGGCGCAACGATGGTTCCCGAAACGTCAAAATAGTTTGCACAGTTTGCAGAGTTTGCTGCTTTGTTAGACAACTCCGTCCGCTTGTGTCACCGTGCCCATCGACATGAAAGACGCATCTCGTCCGGACCGCGGCGGTGGCAACGCCCAGCCGCGGCGATGAGCCCAATGACGTATTCCATTTTTATTTCTTCGAGACCTGGTACCTGCGCGGCCAACGACCCTAACTCAGCACCTCAGCGCAACACGATACCGTTGTTCATACTTTTCCCAGCGGATGGTTGCACGCGCCGTTGAGTCTTCCTTCCAAATTGCGTCCCCCCGCGCGTGCTCCGGTCAAAGCCAGCCGTTGAGGTTCTAGCCTTTGAGGTTAGTAGCCCACCCGTTTCTATTTCTTCGCATACTTCTGAATCCAAGCCTCTGGGGCATCTCCCAAATCCTCGCCAGTCTTGGCGCGCAGGTAAACGATAACATCATGAACTGCTCGGCGGCGCTGCGTCTCGACAAAATACGAAAGCGAACCTGTAAATGGCGATGGCTGACCTTCGGGGAAATGCAACTGCCCCAAATACTGAACCGTCTCTGAAAGCTCGCCCTTCATGGCAAGATCGCGCTCGCTGTTGAAGCGCCCGACGATGTCGTGAGCGTAACGCACATCCACGCGATAGCGATTCCATCGTCCGAGTGTCACAAGCAAACCGATAACCAGCGCAACAGACAGAACACCTAAAACACAGCTCAGAATCTTGTGCCGCGTGATGCTCATGCGCATGGGGGGCTAACGACCAGCGCTGCAGCGCTCTGGTTAGACCACTGTGGTGTCATATCTAGTCTCCAAATCAAAAATCACTCGGCCATCTCGAAACTGACGTAACACCGAGTCAGGCTCTTTCTCCAGCCAACTCTTTGCGTGTGGACCGAGCCAAAACATCCGTGCAGGCTGAACCTTCCGCTGCCCTACGGGAAAGAACTCGCTATAACAAACAAGCCGATTGCAGTAGCGCGTCTGCAACCAGCGGCGCATCTGCTTGTAGATGCGCACCAATGCTGATGCGGAGTCTGGATAAAGACCGTGTCCGTCGAGATCTGTGGTCGCCAAGGCAATACGGCCCGCAGTGAGAATGCCACCGAACCGCTGACTGCGCAGAAACTGAATATCGCCATGACTGCACTGGAAGTCCGCGATGCTACCGTCGCCAGTAACGCGAATGCTGTGAGTGCGCGTTGCGTAGTCCACGAACTCCTCGTCGTCCCTTTCTGCCATGAAGAACTGACACTCGCTACGCATGACGTGTGAAGTGGTCTAACGACCAGCGACCGCCGCCGGAAACGCCCGGTCGGCTGCAACAGTCGCTGCCAAAATTACCTGAACCGCTCGACTGCCCAGCGGGGCGGCGGTAGGCGCTGCAGCGCTCTGGTTAGGTGTCACGGTCATACTCTATCGTCTCTGCCAAATATCGGCGACTGTGCCGTAAATGTCGGCGTTGTCGCTGACGACCAATGCCTCGTCGTCAATCGGCACGGGCATCTGCTCCAAGCCACGAACAAGCTGCTCGACAGGCGCGCCAGCTCCAGCCAACGCCTCCGACCGACAGTAAACGACGATGAGTTGGTGTCCGTCGAGCCGAACGACTCGACCACGTAGAAACCCGCAGTAATCCGGCTCGTCTCGCAAGATGTGCTCGTAACCCTTCGGGACGTTGTCACGGTGGCTGCGCCTCGCGTCGTGGAGTCTGCCGTCTGGATAAATCCAAAACACAAACTCCGGGTCGCGGTGTGTGAGGTCTCGAATGGCGTTGCGACGCCCTGAATAGTGGGTGGCGAGAAACGGAAATCTGTCTGTGGCTGTCTCACGTGAAATAGAACCAACCGTAATCATCGACGATGGCGTAGTGACACCTAACGTCCCGGCTCACCGACGCCGGGCCAATGATGTCCGATTGTCAACCGAGACGCGATCCCGGCGTTCGGTGCAGCCGGCTGGTTCGGCGTTTGCGTATCCATATCTCACTCCTTCTTGGTTGTTCTGAGAATCAAGATGGTCGGGATGAAAATCACAACCCAGCCCGCGGTCCAGAACCCAAATAAGGGAAGCGTCACGGGATACGGATGGAAGTGACCGTGGCTGCTGGAGCCTGGCCAAGTCAGAAATGTCCACGCCACGCACAGTAACAGCGCAATCAGCACAATCAGAATTTGCAGCGGTCTCATGGACTCTACGCCGAACTATCTATGTGATTGGAAAGAATTCCTTGTTATTGGATATTGAGGGTGAAACAAGGAAAATCGCTTTCCATGATCGTTCCCATCACGCCAGCAGGTTAAAAGCATGAGCCCCAGTGGTCAACCCCCAAAGCTGCTCCCCAAATGCGGGGGGTGTGATTATGGCGGGTGGCGCGGGCAACTTGCCCGCCTCGTGCGGCAACCTGCCGCATGAAACGGAACGGAGCGGTGGTGGAAACGCGCGCGCCGGGAGTGGCTGGAGCGTCTGGTCTTCCGCCGGGCAAGTTGCCCGTCCCACCCAGCGTGGATTCGGTTTCCATTGGCGGTTTCAACTTTTTTACCTTCCATGCAAAATAGTTTGCACAGTTTGCAGAGTTTGCTGCTTTGTTAGACAACTCCGTCCGCTTGTGTCACCGTGCCCATCGACATGAAAGACGCATCTCGTCCGGACCGCGGCGGTGGCAACGTCCAGCCGCAGCGCCTGGCAACGATTAACGCGCCAGATCGTTCCACGAAGTTGCCGAAGCCACACGCTGCGCCTGGTCTCCCACACAGGCGCCGTCCGAAACCGAATCCTCCCTTCCGACGCATCCGCGGTTCCTGTGCGGCCCGCCAAAATAACCGGTTATTACCGGTTATTACCGGTTATTCGAGGGGGGGGTACCCCGCCATCTCACCTTATCTTACTTCGGCCCCAACCCAGCCCGCCGCCGGGTTTCGAGCCTTTTCGAGCTTATTCGAGCTTATTCGAGCCTATTCGAGCCTTTTCGAGGAAAAATCCGCCCCCTGGCTGCCCTCTCACCTTGTCTCACGCCGCTACGGCCATTCGGACTTCTTTCGTCATTCCGGATTCCTCGGATTTTTTAAAACTGCGAACTTTGAACCCATGAACCATGAACTTCCCCTGCATTGTGGGGCAAATTTGAAATTGGAAATTGAGGGTGGGGAGCGGACACTCGCGCCTTTGCAAATGATGAAGAAACTCGTTCTTGGTGCGTGGCTGGCCCTGGCGTTGGCGGGGCAAAGTGCTTTCGCTGCGGAGGCATCCACCTCGTTGCTGTCGAATGGCGATTTCGAGACAGATCGGAAGGGCAAAGGCTGGCCGGATGACTGGCCGCAGTTGAAGGAGACGACGTGGGAGGTGGAGAAGGGGAATCATTTCCTGCGGCTCAAGGCGGTGGAACCGGGCAAGCTGGTGCTGGTGTACCGGGCGGTGCCGTTGAAGCCGGAGCACCAACGGCTCGAGTTGAGTTTTCGCGCGCGGCATACGGAGGTGAAGCGCGGCAAGGAGTCGTGGTTCGACGCGCGCGTGATGCTGGATTTCAAGGACGCGGCGGGCAAGAAGCTGAAGTCGGACGCGAAGGCGCCATATTTCAGTGGAACGTCGAAGGATTGGAAGGAGGTCAAGGTGCAGTTCACGGTGCCCGAGGGCGCGAAGCAACTGGAAGTCATGCCGGCGTTGTTCCAGGTGCAGAGCGGGGTGTTTGACCTGGATGATTTCCGATTGGTGGCAGTGGCAGCGGCGACGGGCGCGACAGCCAGCCCGCCCGCGCCAATTCAGGTGCTTGGAAAAGGCGCGGCGCCGGAGGAATTGCGCGTGGTGGGAAATCAATTGCAGACGGCGCGCGGGCGCGTGGTGTGGTTGCAGGGCGTGAACGTGCCAAGCCTCGAATGGTCCACGCGCGGCGACAATGTGTTGCGGTCGATTGTGGTGGCGATTGAGGATTGGAAGGCGAATGTCATCCGGCTGCCGGTGCATGAGGAGCGGTGGTTCGGGCGCGGCGGCGACCAGAAGGACGGCGGGCAGTCGTACCGCGAACTGGTGGATCAGGCCATTGAAGCGGCGGAAAGCCGGACGGCGTATTTGATTCTGGACCTGCACCATTATCGCGCGCCCAACGAAGCGAGCGTGGCGTTCTGGCGTTCGGCGGCGGAGCGTTACCAGAACCGGCCGGGTGTGTTGTTTGGCCTGCTGAACGAGCCGCACGGCATTCCGTGGGAGGTCTGGCGCAACGGCGGTCAGGTGCAGGAGAAGGCGAAGTCCGATGCGCCGGCGGAGAACGCGGAGAAGCTGACGAGCTTCGAATCGCCGGGGATGCAGAAGCTGGTGGATGTCATTCGCGAAACGGGCGCGCAGAATGTGTTGGTCGCGGGTGGATTGGACTGGGCTTACGACCTGTCGGGCGTGTTGAAGGGGTTTGCGCTGACGGACAAGGGCGGGCGCGGCATCGTTTATGACACGCATGTGTATCCGTGGAAGTCGGGCTGGCAGGACAAGTTTCTGGCGGTGGCGGAGAAGCATCCGGTGTTGCTGGGCGAGGTGGGGTGCGACATCAAGCCGATGCCGTTCATACCGCCGGCGCAGCAGAGGGATCCTTACACCTGGGCGCCGGACGTGCTGGCGTGCATCCAGCAGCACAAGCTGCATTGGACGGCGTGGTGTTTTCATCCGAGCGCGACGCCGCGCATCATCCAGGATTGGGATTACACGCCGACGCCGTTCTGGGGCGCGTTCGTGCGGTCGGCGCTGCGGGGCGGGAATTTTCAACTGAACAAGCTGCGATGAACAGGCACAAAAAAATCGAGGCCCGGTTACCCGGGCCTCGAATGAATCAAACCTTAAGCCTGGCAGGCTTAGTAGCGGCTACGACCGCCACCACCGCCGCCGAAACCGCGGCCACGGCCGCCACCGCCGCCGCCCGAACGCTCTTCGCGGGGCTTGGCAACGTTGACCGTGAGGGCGCGGCCATCAACGGACTTGCCGTTCATGCCTTCGATCGCCTTTTGAGCTTCCTCAGCGGAGCTCATGGTGATGAAGCCAAACCCGCGCGGACGGCCGGTTTCCCGGTCCATCATCAGGTTGGTTTCGGTGACCGTGCCGAACGCGGCAAACGCGTCCTGGAGATCGTTTTCGGTGGTGTTGAAGGAAAGGTTTCCAACAAACAGTTTATTACTCATGTGATGTTTTACTGTCCGACAAACCGTGACTTTCTACAGACTGTTCCCGAACGCCGGGTTTAAAATCATCACTGAACGAGGTTCACCTGAAGATTCACCATGCCTAGAAAGAGACAAGCCATCTAACAGACGGAGCAAGCCTGACGGGACTGGGGGCAATAGCAACAACTATCGGCAAGTATTTTGGTCCCCGCCGGGCAACTCGATGGCGCTGTGATGGTTACAATGCCTGCGGCGAACTGCCGCGGAAGAAAGTCGAACACACGAGCGAAGATGAAACTGAAACTGGAACAAGGCCAGGTCTGGAAACGCGGCGAAGAATATATTCGCATCGTGGATTTGCAGCGGCTGGAGGTGGGCTACAAATCGCAATTGAACCTGGCCAGCCGCGACGGCACGCATCATCGCACGAGCAAGAAGGCATTCTGCCGGTTGATCAAAGGAGCGGTGCTGTTGACAGCGGAGGAAGTGAAAGGGGCGTTGAATCGTGGAATCGAATAAGTTGAGGAGGTCAGCGTTCAATGGGGAGGCTCTCTTGGACGGGGATTTCGCCGCGGAGCAGTTTCGCGCCGGCGCCCGTGAGGCGGAGGTAGAAGTCGCTGGGGAGGCCATCGTAGGTGAGGAATTTCACGCCATCGCCGGCGGGCGGGTCGTTGGTGCATTTGAAGATGGCGGTGCCTTCATCGACTTCGTCGAACATGGCGACGTAAATCATGGTGGCGCCGGAGCGTTTGGCGGCGACGAATTGGGACCAGAGGAATTCGCCCTTGAGGCGCGGGATGCTGTCGAATTGCTTGCCGTACATGTTGAACCAACTGAAGCCGGGAAACACGACGGGGAGGAAATTGATTTTGCGTTCGGCGCACCAGGCGAGGTCGGGCTGCCACGTCTTTTCGGCATGGCGCGCGGCCTCGGAGGGATTGCGATAGCGGCCCACGGTCCACGGGCTGAGGACATCGGCGAGTTGAATCACCTCGTGCAGCGCCGGGTCCTTGACGGAGTCGCGGCTGAGTTCGCGCCAGTAGGAGGGCACGCCAAGCATGACGGTGCAGCCGTCCTGTTTGAGGAATTCCACGAGATGCTTGCATTCGGACAGTGTGTAAGTGCGCCCATCGTTGAAGCCGATGCCCCAGACCGCAACGAGCGGGCGGCCGCGATGGCGCAGATACGCCGGATCTTCCGTGACGCGCATGCGCGTGCGGAGCGCGGTCCAGTCGTCGATGACCTCCTGAATGCGACCCGCGCCGAGGCCGCTGAGGTCATACATGACGGCGTAGGCGCGGCCGAAACGGTTGGCGCCTTCGCGGCAATGGGCGAGCACGGTGTTGTTATGGCGCAGCGCGCGCGGGTCGCGCAGGTCGGTGATGAAGCGTTGCACGAACGCGCCGTCGATGCCGTGGTCGCGCATCCACTGGAAATGGCGCAACACGGTGGGGTGTTTGAAGGAACTGAAGACTTCGGCGGTGCGGCCATCGGCGTGCTTGAAGCCGGTGGCGAAGCGTTCGTCGGCGCCGTATTCGGTGAGATCGGGCCAGAGGTCAACCTTGGCATTGCCGGGCGCGAGCGGGCCGCGCTGCTTCGACCAATGAACAAAGCCGCGCTCCGCGCCATCGCCTTCGGCGTTGAACCAGCCCTGATAACCGCACATAACCTTGTTCGACAACGTGGTCGTGTCCACGCCGCGCGCGAAAGGGCCGGCGAAGGGACGAAGCGTTTCGGCCTGGACGGACTCGCGAGTGAGCGGGGCGGCGGGCAGGGACGCCGAGATAAGGAGCAGAACGAGACCGATGCCAGCGGGGGCCGAACGGAAATTCATGACGCCCTTTCATTTCGCGACGGAGCGCACGACTTCATCAAGCGCTTTCGCATCCATCTCAATGAGGTGGCCTGGCTCGGGGAAGCGGCCTTCGTTGACGTCGGCGATATATTCGCGGAAGGCGGCGATGCGCTCGGCCTGGAGGCGGCGGTGTTCGGCGAGGAAATTGCGGTAAGCTTTCGCGTGGCGGGGCAGGCGTTCTTCGTAGTCGCCCAGGATGTCATCGGAGAAAAGGAATTGCGTGTCGCAGCCGGTGCCGGAGCCGAGCGACATGAGAATCATTTTGGTCTGCGAGCAAAGCCAGCGCGCGAGGTTGTGCGGGACGATTTCCAGTTCCGCCGCGTAAGCGCCGGCGTTCTCCAGTTCCTTCAGGCGGCGGTAGAGTTCCCGGGCTTCCTCGACGGTCCTGCCGATGGCGCGGTAATTGGTCCACGTGACGTGGCGCGGGACCATGCCGAGATGGCCGACGACAGGAATTCGCTCGCGCGCCATGGCCTCGATGATGAACGGACTGGCCGAGCAATAGACCGAACTGGCGCCGAGTTCCAGCGCGCGAAAGGCAATGCGGATGGCTTCCTCCGGCGACGCCAGCCCATGCGGCGTGGCGGTGGAAAGGAAACTGTTCGGCGCCGCCGCGACCAGCAACGGCAGCCGCGCCTGCGCCTCGGGCGAATCGAAGCTGCAACTCATCAGGTCCACGCCCGCCTGTTCGGCCGCGGCCGCTTCCTCGGGCGACTTCACGTGGATGTGCGTCAGGCAGCGTTTGCCCTTGAGTTGTTGGAGATCGTAAACGGTGTATTTCTTGCGCGGTCGGAGCATGGGAACGAAGACTACGAAAACGGCGTGGGGAACTCAACTGGCATCAGGCGTTCAATGGATTCGCGTTGTGATTTGGGCCAAGAGCGCGATTGCTTCGCGGCGAGGGGTGGCGCTATGTTGTTTTCTTTTTATGAACAAACCGGCCTGTCCGATGTGCGAAATGACCGAAGTGTTGGATCATTCCGATCACTGGGAATGTGTGACCTGCGGCCACGAGTGGCCCCGCGAGGCCGAACCCGACGCGCCACCCACGGCGCGTGTCGTCAAGGATGCCCACGGCAATGTGCTCGCCGACGGCGATTGTGTGATGTTGGTCAAAGACCTGAAACTGGGCGGCGGGTCGCAAGTGCTCAAAGTGGGGTCGAAATCCAAACCCATCCGCCTGGTGGAAGGCGATCACGAGATTTCTTGCAAGGTGGATGGAATCGCCGTCGGGCTGAAGGCGTGCTTTGTGAAGAAGGTGTAAGAGGTTCGGTCGTTTCGCCACGAGCGAATGCTTCAACGGCCTTTGCCGAAAACAACGGGCCTGGCGTTTCCGATGCCCGGCGGAAAATCCGGCGTGACGGGAGCGCCGACGGTTTTCTTTGGGTTTTGCGCGTCGCGGAAGTCGAGGGTCAGGGTTTCATTTCCCTTGCGGATATAAATGAGGCCGCTGCCCCATTCAGAGCGGATGAATGGCGAGTCGTAGCCACGGGCGGGGGCGAGGTTGACAGGTTTTCCGTTGATTTCGCCTGGCCGGGCGGGACCGTAGAAGGTGATGGCAGCGAAGCGAAGGACACCGTTTTCGTAACGAACCGGCTGCGCTTTCACCGCTGTCTTGAACGAATCAAAATCCCCGTTGTAATCAGAGGCTTGATTGACGATGAGGATCACGGGCGCGGTTTCAGAATTCAACGTGATGAAGGCCTTGTTGTCCGCCGTGACAGTGTCGGCGCGTTTCCATGCGGGCGTCCACTGGTAGCCGCCTGCCGCGACCTTGACGGCGGCGAACGCACCGCCGTCCTTCACGAAAATCCATCCACCCTCTTCCTGCACGTCGTCGAGCGTGGGGCTGAAATAGACGCGCAGGAACGCGGGATTCGCGGTGGCGGGATTGGGTGGAACCGGCGCCCACTTTTGCGTGACGAGGATGTTGCGATCCTGGACGCTAAAAAATGGATTGAAGCCGTGCCAGTCCTTGCGGCTTTTGGGAACGACTTCAAAGCCGATTCGTGCCAGTTCGTCGCTTTCGAAAACGACGCCCTGCCAGCGAAATCCCATGCTCGCGTCGTCGAGCCACGATGCATCGACTGCCGCCGAACCGAGGACATAATCCGGCGTGCAAAATCCGTAGCGCAACACGCTGTGCTCGGGGTTCAGCGTTCTCCAGAGCACGCCATCCGGATCGCCCGAGCGCTTGCCCTTTCCCGCGGCGACAGGCCCGGGCCAGCGCGTCGTAAACGAGTAGGCGCCGCGGCCCTTGGTGTCTTTCGCCAGACTCACAATCGCCGGCGGCGGGTAGTAATTGCTTGTGGTTCGCGTATTTTCACCGAGGGGCGTGAAGGTGCGGCCCGGCGAGTTGAAAAGCGTGTTGTAGCTGCGTTCGCTGGCCATGCCGCCGTCGTATTCGTGGCCGACTTTCACGCGGCTCTTCGGACCGCCGCGAGTGGTGAGCAACGTTTCCTCGGCCATAACAGCGAAGGCCAGGTCGAGATACATTTCGGCCTTGCGGCGAAGGACTTCGTCTTCAGCGAAATCGCGCACGTTGAACAGCGCGTTCATGCTGTCGCCCTGATAACTCGGCGAGCCGGCTTCAACAAACTGGCCGCGCCTGGCCCGTTCATCGAACCATTGGAGAAAGTAGGCGCGGCGCGCCTCGTATTGCTGCGCGGGCGTCGAGCTGTCGTCGTATTTCTGGTCTGCGTATTCGGGAATCTTGCGGAGGAATTGCGCCGCCAGCAGGTCGCACGTCTTGCTGGCAAGGTGGTGGTTCTCGGAACCTTCCATGTCCCAGGCGTCGCGTTTGGCCTCGGCGAGTTTGCTGTTCATCTTCGCGACCTTCCACATGCCGCGTTCAAAATTGTCGATGGCTTTGGGCGAGAGCAACCCTTTCAACTGGCCGGTGCGGTGATTCATGAGCGCATACGTCCGCAGGTAACTGACGGTGAACAGGCTGAAGCCGAATTTGGGATTGGACGTCCATTCAAACGTGTCCGACTCGAAGAACCGGTTGATTTCGTCCGCGCGCTGGCCGAGCAAAAGCGAAGGCTGCCCGTAGCGCACCCAGCCGATGGAATCCCTTGGGTTGTCGGGGCTCAACCGGCTCATCCGGCCGGTGCCGGCGACCAGGCAGGCTTGGAGGCGCTCGAGATAATCGGGGGACAAATGGCGCATGTGTTCCGGCGGCCACGCGACAGGCGCGCCGTGGGCCGGGGCAACGAGCAGGAAGATTGCGATTACGGCGCCTTGCGTGTGATGCGTTCTGAACATAACCCGGGTCGTGAGGTTACCTCCATTGAGCCGAATCTTTACCCGGCGCGCAAGCTTGGGAAATCAAAGAAGTTCAGGGTTCCGAGTTCAAAGTTCAAAGTTGGGCTAATTATGCAGCGGGTTGATGAGGCCGCCGGCCATTTTGAATCGCGCGATTTCCATCTGGCCGTGAATGCCCGGGATGATCATCACCATGCCGGTGTCGGCTTCCTCGAAATAGAAGAACAACACGATGCGGCCGGCGGCGCGGCCGTTGCCGTGAACGAACTTGTGCGCGCGCAAATACGATACGAGCGGCTCCTCCAGGTCCACGGTCTGCCCGATGCCTTTCGAAACCGCCTTTCCCAGCACGGCGACGAGATGCGGCATTTTCTCCGGGTCCGAGGCGCGCACGAACGCGCCGTCTCC
>JBFMBT010000232.1:0-10889 GCA_040754875.1 Verrucomicrobiota bacterium
ACAACACAGTTTGCGGGATGTGGGAAGGAGCATTTTTGCTGGCGTCATGGGGGCGGGGGGCTATTTTGCGCGCATGACCTCGTTCCGTTGTTTTTTTGTTCTTTTCTTCGCGGTCGTTGCGGGGGTGTTGCCCGCGGCTGAACCCACCAGCTCGGGCAATCGCCTCACTTACCTGGACGGCGCGGATCCGTTTTACCCACACAAGGATTTTCCGAAGCTCATCACGCCGCAATGGGTCGGGGAGGAGGGCGTGGAGGCGGTCGTGATTCTGGCCATCGACGACATGCGGGATTCGAGGAGATACGAGGCGTTCCTGCGGCCGATTCTGGAGCGGTTGAAGAAGATCGATGGGCGCGCGCCGGTGAGCATCATGGTGAATGTGGTGGAGCCGAATGATCCGCAACTGCAAGTCTGGCTGAAGGAGGGGTTGTCGCTCGATGTGCACACGCTGGCGCATCCGTGTCCGCTGTTGCAGAAGGGGAGTTTCACCAACGCGTGGAACACGTATCACGGCGGGGTGGATTTGTTGAGCCAGGTGCCGGGGAACAAGCCAGTGGCGTTTCGCATGCCGTGCTGCGATTCGATGAATTCGCCCAGCCCGCGATTTTACGCCGAGATTTTCAACCGCGTGTCGCCTGCGGGCAACTTCCTGAGCATCGATTCGTCCGTGATGTGCCTGCTCACGCCCAAGGACACGACGCTGCCGCGCGAACTGGTGCTGGACGCCAATGGAAAAGAGCGGTTTCGCAAATACTTTCCCACGCAGACCAACGCCGTGACGAAGAAGTCACTGGCGAACTTCTCGACGTGGATTGAGGATTATCCGTATCCCTACGTCATCAACAAGGTGTGCTGGGAATTCCCGGCGATGGTGCCGAGCGATTGGGAGGCGTTCAATCTGCACGGCCCCACCAATGCCGTCACACTGGCGGACTGGAAGGCGGCGCTGGACGCCGTGGTGCTGAAGCAGGGTGTGTTCACGTGGATTTTTCATCCGCACGGCTGGAGCAGTCCCGCGCAAATCAATGACTTCATCGATTACGCAGTCAACAAGCACGGGAAGAAGGTGAAGTTTTTGACGTTCAAGGAGGCGTTGGAGAGGTTGAATAAGAATTTGTTGAAGGGCCAGTCCCTTCGTGCCGCGAATGGGCAGGACGGTGACGTGAGGTTGCTCGATGCAAACAACGACGGTTTCATGGAGGTCATCGCTACCAACACTGTAGAGGGCAGAAAGGCACTTTCAGCGATCGCGCCTCCGATCACAGGATACGAATTGGGGGCGCGCAACGGCGTGATCTTCCGCGACATGGACCACGACGGCGTCTGCGAACTCATCGTCGCGAACACCAAAGAACAGGCCGTCTTTGCGTGGAACGAATCGGAAACGCAGTGGAAGAAACTTCCCAATGCCTGGCCCAAGGATGTCGCCATCGTCAATGCGCGCGGCGAGGATAACGGCGTGCGCTTCGTCGATATCAACGGTGATGGTTACGAGGATCTGCTTTATTCCAACGAACACGAATACGCGTTGTATCTCTACATCGCCGTCCCCAAGCCGAACCTTGGCTGGGAAAAGGGTTGGACCTTCAAACAGCGCGGCGGCAAGCGCGCGGCTGCGGTCACCGCCGGCGGTTGGGTTGGCACACCACAAGCCTCCGATCCCGCGGAGATTCCGCCCATCGTGCGCGCGGGGCCGCACCGCAACAACGGCGTCTGGTTTGCCTCCCATCACATGTGGATTCAGAACGAGGACACGGCGCATCTGCCCGATGTCGTGGACCGTCGTTCGTTCAAGCAATTGCTGGTGGGCAACGAGCCGCCGCCCAAGTCGCCCGAGGAATCGCTGGCGTCCATGCAGGTGCGCCCCGGATTCAAGGTCGAACTGGTCGCCGCCGAGCCGCTGGTCATGGATCCGGTCGCGTTCGAGTGGGCCGCGGATGGACGGTTGTGGGTGGCCGAAATGACGGATTATCCGCTCGGAATACCCACCCCTGACCCCTCCCAGGAGGGGAACAAGCCAGGGGGCCGCATCATCTTCCTCGAAGACGCGAACGGCGATGGTAAATACGATAAGCGCACCGTTTTTCTGGATGGCTTGAATTTCCCCAATGGCGTCATGCCGTGGCGCAACGGCGTGCTCGTCAGCGCCGCGCCGCACATTCTGTTCGCCGAAGACACGAATGGCGATGGGAGAGCCGACGTAAAGAAGGTGTTGTTCAGCGGTTTTGTTGAGGGCAACCAGCAGCATCGCGTCAATGGGTTCCAGTATGGGCTTGATAACTGGGTGTATGCAGCCAATGGCGACAGCGGCGGTTCCATCAAGTCCGAACTCACGGGCAAAACGATTGATATCCGCGGGCTGGACATTCGTTTCAACCCGGACACAGGCGCGATTGAAACGGTGGCCGGGCAGACGCAGTTTGGGCGCAACCGCGATGATTGGGGGAATTGGTTCGGCAACAACAATCCCACGTGGCTCTGGCATTATCACCTGCCGATTCATTACCTGAAGCGCAACCCGCACCTGGCGGTCAAATCCACACGCACGGTCACCGTCAATTACACGCCGCCCAACCAGGTGTTCGCCATCGCGAAATTGCAGCAGCGTTTCAACTGGCCTGACCGCGTGTATCAGGTCACCAGCGCCAACAGCGCCTCGCCGTATCGCGATGAACTGTTCGGTCCTGACTTCGCAACGAGCGTTTTTGCGAGCGAACCGGCGAACAGCGTGGTGCATCGCGAAGTGTTGGAACCCAACGGCGTCACCTTCAGCAGTCGCCGCGCGGCGGATGAAGTGGACCGCGAATTCCTGGCGTCGAAGGACAATTGGTTCCGACCGACGATGCTCAAGACCGGCCCGGACGGCGCGTTGTATGTCGCCGACATGTATCGGCTGATTTTGGAGCATCCGCAGTATTTTCCCGAAGAATTGAAAACGCGCCCGGACATCCGCGACGGTGATGACAAGGGCCGCATCTATCGCGTGTTACCCCGGAATGCCAAGCTGCGCGCGGTTCCAAATCTGGCAAAGCTGAACACGGCGCAACTCGCGGCGGCGATCGACAGCGCGAACGGCTGGCAGCGGGACACGGCGCAGCGGTTGCTCGTGGAGCGGCAGGACAAGGCCGCCGTGGTCGCGTTGAAAACGATTGCGGCCAGCAGCACCAATGCGAAGGCGCGGCTCCAGGCGCTCTGCGCGCTGGATGGATTGAAGGCGCTTACGCCGGAGTTGTTGGTCGCCGCCATGAACGACCAGCACGCCGCCGTGCGCGAACATGCCGCGCGTTTGAGCGAACCGATGCTGAATCAGAATGCACCATTGGGCGCCCGGTTGGCCGCGCTGGCCAATGATTCCGAGATGCGCGTGCGTTATCAGGCGGCGTTCAGCCTGGGTGAATGGAAGAATCCGGAAGCCGGCCAGGCTCTCGCGACGCTGGCGTTGCGCGATTTCGACCATACGGCCATGCAGATTGCCATTCTTAGTTCCGCGGTGCCGCACGTGGGCGAAATACTCTCCACGGCCCTGGCGCAAGGGCAGGGGAGGGCGTTGCCATCCGGTCTGTTGGAACAACTCATTGGCCTCGCCGCCGCCACGGGGAACGAGCCGGCACTGGTCAAGCCGCTGCAACTCGTCGCGCGCGCCGCGGGCGGCCAATATGCGCCGTGGCAGTTTGAGGCGCTCGCGGGGTTCCTCGATGCGCTCGAACGCCGCAATCAATCGCTCGCGAAATTCCAGAATGCGGCGGGGACTGAATTGAAACAGGCGGTCAACGATTTGAATCCCGTGTTCACGCAAGCGCGCCAGGTCGTCGCCGAAGCCGCCGCGAAGGATGAAGCGCGATTGGCGGCGCTGCGGTTGCTGGGGCGCGGTTTGAGCGGTGGCGACGCCGACCGTCAGCAATTGGGCAACCTCCTTTCGCCGCAAACTCCGCCGGCCTTGCAGCAGGCCGCGCTCGACGCCTTGAAACGTGGCGGTGGCAGCGGCGTGGCGGAGATTCTGTTGTCGCGCTGGAAAACCTCGGCCCCCGCGCTGCGCAACGAGATGTTGAACCTGTTGTTCAGTCGGACGGCGTGGACCGAAGCCCTGCTCAAGGCCGTCGAGGCGGGTGAGATTGCCACGGCGGAAATCGCCGTCGCGCAGCGCCAGAAACTGCTCACGCACCAGCAAGGCGCCCTTCGCGAACGCGCGGCGAAACTGTTCGCCAAGGTGGCGGAGGATCGCGCGCAAATCATGAAGCAATACCAGGGCGTCGCGGAGTTGAAGGGCGACGCGAAGAAAGGCGAGACGCTGTTCAACGTCAACTGCGCGACGTGCCATCGCTTCAACAACCAGGGCTTCGTCGTGGGACCGGACCTCGGCAGCATGGCCGACAAGAGCGTGGCGTCCCTGTTGGTCGCCATCCTCGATCCCAACCAGGCGGTGGATGCCGCTTACACGTCTTACACCGTGGAGACGAAGAACTCGCTGGAGTACGTGGGCGTCATTGCCGCCGAAACGCCCAACAGCCTGACCTTGCGCATGGCGGGCGGCGCCGAAGAAACCGTGTTGCGCAATCAGATTTCCACCCTGCGCAGCTCCGGCCTTTCCCTCATGCCCGAGGGTTTCGAATCCGCGCTCAAGCCGCAGGATATGGCGGACTTGATGGCGTACTTGCTGCGCAAGTAGCTTTGCGGCGTTGACTAGCGAAAGATGACACCGGCGCAGCAATTCACGGCATGAGATGGGTGGAAAACATGATACTTCATTGATCCGAAATGAGTAATTATAAGCCCATTGTTCAATTGACGATGGAGGATCTCAAAGCTTTTCCAGTTTGGGAATATGTCAACCCAGACGACCATAACGAAGGCGACGAGACATGGGTTCATCCCACAAGCGTCAATCATGTTCCCAGAAACGTTTACTCGCGGATTGTCGCATCGGAATTTACAACCCCGCGTGGCAAACAATTGCCGGGTTTTATGATTGTTTCAACGCCGAAACGGTGCATCGAAATCAATCCGGGAGCGATCCTTCATAAGGGATACCACATTTTGCCAACTGTTTCTCGTGAGACGGCCAGGAAGGAAGGTTTTCATTGGTCAGTTCGCGATAGGGATCTCCTTTTAAAGGAGCTGCGCTCGAAGGAAGCGGGCGTTTTTCCCCTTCGCTTTCAGCTTGGGGCGTTGATTCACGGGGAAAGCAAACTTCGCGTTGGTGTGGTCGAATAGGCAAGTTGCGTCACATTTCCGTTTGCTTCATTCGCGTCTTTCGCGTCACACGCCTGGCATTAATCCAAATGGCGTGCCGGGATCCTTCTGAAAGATTTGACCATCAGAACCTCGTTACGGGTGCGAAGAAAATTCTGCGTGATTGGCCGGATGGCGTCAGGCAGCATTTCGGGCGTGAGCAAAATTGTTGGCATCGACCTGGGCACGACGAATTCGCTGGTGGCGACGGTGGATTCGGGCATCCCGTACGTCATTGCAGACGCGGATGGCCGGCGGCTCACGCCGTCGGTGGTCCATTTTCCCGGCGCGGGCGAGGAGCCAATTGTCGGGCAGAAAGCCAATCGTGTGCGCGTGGTGCGGCCACAGGAAACGTTTTATTCGGTGAAGCGTTTCATTGGCCGACGGGGGCGGGAGATTGCCGCCGAGGAGAAACAGGTCACATATTCCATCCGCACGGACAGCAGCGGGCCGGTCACCATGGAAGCGCACGGACGCACCTTGACGCCCGAGGAGGTTTCGGCGGAGGTGCTGGGGAAATTGAAAACCGACGCGGAAACGGCGCTGGGCGAGTCAATCGCGCGCGCGGTCATCACGGTGCCGGCGTACTTCAACGACGCGCAACGCAATGCCACAATCAAGGCGGGCGAACTGGCCGGATTCACGGTTGAGCGCATCATCAACGAACCCACGGCGGCGGCGCTGGCCTACGGCCTCGACAAACTCAAGGACCACGCAAAGATCGCGGTTTATGATCTGGGCGGCGGCACGTTCGATCTCTCCATCCTTGAATTGAACAACGGGGTGTTTCAGGTGCTGGCCACCAACGGCAACACGCGGTTGGGCGGCGATGACCTTGATCGCGCGGTGATGGAATTCCTGGGCAAGGAAATCCAGGCGGCCGGCGGGCCGGATGTGGCGCAGGACCTCACGCTGCTTTCACGCGTGCGGGAAGTGGCCGAGCAAACGAAGATCAAACTTTCCGACGAACCGGAGGCGGAGGTGGTGCTGCCATTCCTGACGCCGACGTTCAGTTTTCGCCAGGTGCTGACGCGGGTGAAGCTGGAGGAATTGACGCGCGACATCGTGGCGCGCACACGGCCGCATTGCCTGCGATCGATGAGCGACGCGAAGGTTGAGCCGGCGGATTTGCAGCAGGTGATTCTCGTGGGCGGGCAGACGCGGATGCCGTTGGTAAGACGACTGGTGGCCGAGATTTTTCAATGCGCGGAATTTGAGGAGACGCGGGGCGATTTGCGGATGGGCACCGAGTATCATCGGTCAAACGGGCCGGTGTTGAACACGACAGTGAATCCCGATGAAGCGGTGGCGCTGGGCGCCGCCATCCAGGCGGAGATTCTGTCCGGCGGATTCAGGAACGTATTGTTGCTGGACGTGACGCCGCTGTCGCTGGGCATCGAAACCTTCGGCGGGTTGATGAATGTGATCATTCCGCGGAACTCGACGATTCCCGTGAAGGCGGGCGAGAAGTTTACGACCGCGGTGGATTTCCAAAGGAGCATGTTGATTCATGTGCTCCAGGGGGAGCGCGAGCGCGCACGGGACAACTGGAGCCTGGGCCGATTCACGCTGGAATTCGAAGCTGCGCCCCGCGGCGTGGCGCGGGTGGGGGTGCAGTTCGAAATCGACGTCAATGGCGTTCTGCACGTGCTGGCGCGCGACCTGAACACCGGCCGCGAAAAAATCGTGCCCATGAAGTCCGCAGTGGATGTGGATGATGCGGCGGTCCAGCAGATGGTGGAAGAGTCGGTGGAGCACGCGTTTGTGGACCTGAAGGCGCGGCAATGGATTGAAACGAAACTGCGCGCGGAACAGACCGTGGCGGCCGCGCGCAAGGGGCTGGAAGAATGCGGCGCCGAGCTGGAGGCGGATTACGTGGCGCAGGTGACAGGCGCCATGGCGAAAGTGGGCGCCTTGCTGGGCACTGAGAACGCGGAACAGGTGGGGGACCCCGTCAAACTGAAGGCCGCGCTGGCGGAACTGGATGAAATTACCAGGCCGCTGGCGGACCTGCTGATGGACCGCGCGATGGAGGCAATGCTACGCAAACGCGGTTTGATTGCGTGAAATCGAATTGAATCACGCCCGCCACCAGGTCACCATGCCGGCGGTCAACAGCAGCAAGAACACTCCGGCACAGCCTGACTTTGGCGCGTGGGAAAACCGTTCCGGATGTTTTGCGCGCAGCTCCGCCTCCAGCACCTCGACTGCGTTCTTCGCGTCGGCCAGGCCGCTGCGGTATTTTTCACGATGCGCCTTGATGGCCGTAATCTTCTGGCCGCGATACAACAATTCCTCGATGGCCGGGTCCGGCCCGCGGAGTGTTTCATCCGGCAGTCCCACGGGTTCGCCGGCTTCCCATCGTTCGACAAATTGTTTGGCCTCGGCCAGGCCGAGATCCGGGCGCGCTTCGCGCAGCAGGCGGATGGCCTCGATCTTGTTTCCGGAAACAATTGCCGCCCGAATGCGTTCGAACGCATCGGGCGGCAGTTCGGAAGCCATGAGAGTTACCGGCGCACCTCGATGTCGAGGTTCGCGAAAGGACTATTGATGGCCGGTTTTTCGGCCGGGGCCGGGGCGTGCTGATGGGCCGCGCGTTGAGCCGGCGAGTTGTTTGATTTGGAGCCGACTTCGACGTGAATGAGGGGCTCGTTGATCGCGGGGGTGGGGGCGTGCTCGCCCGCGACTTCTTTGGGATGCTTGGCGCGTTTGTTGCGCGGGAGCGGGCTGAGCATGAGATTGATGGAGCGGCCCGCGAGTTTGGGCGGGGCGTCCGGGTGGCCGTAAGGAGTCACTTCCTTGATAAACTTGTTGACGACCTGGAAGCCGAATTCCTGGTGCGCCATTTCACGCCCGCGGAAACGCAGAGTGACCTTTACTTTCATTTCTTCGCACAGGAAATCGATGGCGTGCATTAGTTTGACTCCGAAATCGTGCGGATCGATGTTCGGGCTCAACTGGATTTCCTTCACCTTGTTGGCGTGCTGGTGCTTTTTGGCGTCCTTTTCCTTCTTGGACTGCTCGTAGCGGAACTTGCCGTAATCGACGACGCGGCAGACCGGCGGCGTGGCATTGGGGGCAATTTCAACCAGGTCGGCGTTGTGGCGCCGGGCAATGCCAAGAGCCTCGTTGAGGCTGAGGATGCCCAACTGGTTGCCTTCAGGCCCGATGACCCGTACTTCACGGGCGCGAATCTTCCCATTGATGCGGAATTGGGGGCCGGAATTAGAGGCGCTACGAGGGAAAAAAGGGCGACTCAAGACACCCTCTTCGGTTGGATTTTGTACATGCTGTTCGGCTTAACGATTCAACGTGAGTCATTTGACTCATTTAACGACAAACATTTAACCTCCAGTGCGGGGGTTTGCAAGCGAAAATATTGTTACAACCATGGGGTCGTGTGCTTATGATTTTGATGAGGCCGCCTCGCAATGGGGCTTGACCGTGCCGCCCGCCATTCGTATGCTTGCCTCACCAAATGATTGTTTCGGGACAAGTCAAACTGCTGGTAGTCGTCGTAGCAGGCGGCGACGCCGCGGGGACTTGTCATGCGTAACTGAAGAATTTCGACAAGAACCCACGGCTGGCAACGGTCGTGGGTTTTTGCATTTGACCCGCGGTTGCCGGTCGCAACCACAAAACAGTATGAGCAAAAAGACTGAATCGGCGAAAAAGAAACCCGCAGCGCAGCCGCGTCCCGAACTGGGCCCGACGATGGTTGGCAGCGACATCCTCGTGGCGGCATTGGAGCGCGAGGGGGTGGACACGATTTTTGCCTACCCCGGCGGGGCGAGTATGGAATTTCACCAGTCGCTTACGCGATCCAAGCAGATTCGCACCATCCTGCCGCGGCACGAGCAGGGCGGCTCGTTCATGGCGGAAGGTTATGCGCGGGCATCCGGCAAGGTGGGCGTTTGCATGGCCACCAGCGGGCCGGGCGCGACGAACCTCGTCACGGGCATTGCGGATGCCTACATGGATTCGATTCCGCTGGTCGCCATCACGGGCCAGGTGCCGCAGGCGATGATCGGCAAGGGCGGCTTCCAGGAGACCGATTTCTTCGGGATGACACTGCCGATCGTGAAGCACAGTTATCTGGTCACGGACATCAACGACATCCCGCGCGTGATCAAGGAAGCGTTTCACATCGCGAGCAGCGGGCGCCCCGGGCCGGTGATCGTCGATGTGCCCAAGAACATCCAGCAGGCGCGCACGCAGCCGGTGTTTCCGAAGGGATTGAACATTCGCGGCTACAATCCGGTGCGCCATGCGGACGATATTTCGTTGAACGAAATCATCGGGCTTATCGAGAAGGCGGAGCGGCCGGTGTTGTATGTGGGCGGTGGCATCATCAGCGGCAATGCGGCGAAGGAGTTGCGCGAGTTCGCCGAACTGGCGCAAATCCCGGTGACCACCACCATCATGGGCGTGGGCGCGTTTCCGGAATCGCACGTGCTGTCGCTCCGGTGGCTGGGCATGCATGGTTCGGCTTACGCGAACTGGGCGGTGAGCGGCGAGTTCAAATATCGCGCAAGCCTGGCCGAGCCGATGGAGAAGATTGCGGCCGGCGCGGATTTGTTGCTGGCGTTTGGCGTGCGGTTCGATGACCGCGTGACCGGCAAGGTCGATAAATTCTGCGAAACCGGAACGATTGTTCACGTCGATATTGATGCGTCGGAACACAACAAGAACCGCAAGGCGCATCTGCCGGTGGAAAGCGACGTGAAGTACGCGCTGGCGCGGTTGGTCGAGATGGTGAAGAAGCGCCCGATTGCGAAGCGCTTCACGGCGTGGCACAAGCAGATTGAGGCGTGGAAGGCCAAGGCGCCGTTCAGTTATCACGTGACGGACGAGGTGATGAAGTCGCAGCACATGCGCGACCATTTGCAGGGCAAGGAAGGGGAAGTGATTTTGCCGCAGATGGTCATCAGTGCGTTGCACGAGTTGACGGGTGGCGACGCGATCATCACCACGGGCGTGGGCCAGCATCAAATGTGGGCGGGCCAATATTATCCCTGCAAGTTTCCGCGCCAGTTCCTGACCAGCGCCGGTTTGGGCGCGATGGGATATGGTTATCCGGCGGCGCTGGGCGCGAAGGTGGCCCGGCCGGACAAGCAGGTCATCGACATCGACGGCGATGGTTCGTTCCTGATGAACATTCAGGAACTGGCCACGGCGCACATCGAGAAGATTGCCGCGAAGGCGATCGTGTTGAACAACCAGCACCTGGGCATGGTCGTGCAATGGGAAGACCGTTTCTACCAGGGCAACCGCGGCCACACGTATCTGGGCGACCCGCAAAACATGAAGGCGATTTACCCGGATTACGTCAAAATGGCGCAGGGCTTCAACGTGCCGTGCGAGCGGGTGATGTACCGGAAGGATTTGCGCGCGGCGTTGGAGCGCATGCTGGCGTCGAACGAGCCATACGTGCTGGACGTCATCACGCCGTACACGGAACACGTGCTGCCGTTCATTCCGGCGGGGCGCACCGTGGCGGACATGATCTGGAAGGAATGACGCGTAGCGCGTTGTTGAATTGAACAGGCGAAGGGAGCGGCAGCCGCTCCCTTCGTTTTATGATGGGAAAAATCGCGGCGGGGCTTGCCGCCGGAATCACGTTTGGTAGGGTGAAATGACATGCAACGAATAATCGTCGG
>JBFMBT010000233.1:0-10859 GCA_040754875.1 Verrucomicrobiota bacterium
CGCGTCTTGGTTCGGAGTCCCGGCTTTATTGCGGCTGAAGTTTAGGCGCGGCCGTTCGCGGGGCGCGGGCTTCAGCCCGCTTCAGCGGGCTTGTGCTGGCGGCGCTGAAGCGGCGTGAACGCCGCGCTCCCGGCGGCCCTTCAGAAATCGTGGGGACGTTCTCCCGCGTCCCTTCTCCGTCACGCCCAACCGCCTGAAGGCAGGACCCCAAACTTTTCGGACAGCTCCAAGCACGTATCGAATATCGGAGCGCATGACGCACACCGGTTCGGAGCCCCGGCTTTATTGCGGCTGAAGTTTAGGCGCGGCCGTTCGCGGGGCGCGGGCTTCAGCCCGCTTCAGCGTGGCTTGTGCTGGCGGCGCTGAAGCGGCGTGAACGCCGCGCTCCCGGCGGCCCTTCAGAAATCGTGGAAACGTTCCCCGCGCCCGGTTACCGCCACGCCCAACCGCCTGAAGGCGGGACTCCAAACTCCGAACCTAACTTTGAACCCCAAACTTTAGAATCCCACCATCTCGACATCAAAGATGAGCGTCGCGTTGGGCGGAATGACACCGCCACCCGCGCCGCGTTCGCCGTAAGCCAGGTTCGAAGGAATGATCAATACGCGCTTCTCACCCTTCTTCATGTCCACCAGCGCCTCGTCCCAACCGGGAATCACGCGGCCCGTGCCGACCGGAAATTGAATCGGCTGGCCGCGTTGGACCGAGCTGTCAAACACATTGCCATTCACGAGCCGGCCCGTGTAATGCGCGTTGACCATGGTGCCGCGCGTGGGTTTGTCGCCCGCGCCCTGGGCGGTCACGATGTAGCGCAGGCCCGAGGGAGTGGTCACCAGTTCGCTCTTCGGATACTTTTCCTTCAAGCCGGCAATCACCACTTCGAGTTGCTTCTTGTCGGTCTCCTGCGCCGCGAGGACGTTCGCCAGTTGTTTGTCGCGCGCGCTCTTCAGGAGCTTGTCGAAGGCTTCCTGGTCGGCCTTGAACGCTTTGGCCTTCTCGCCCACGCGAATGACTTTCACCGTGTTCATTTTCATGGGCTCGTTCGGGCGGTCACCCGGCCCGCGCGGCACGCTGACGATGGCATCCACGACGTCCTGGCCCTTCACGACTCGGCCAAACACCGTGTGCTTGCCATCCAACCAGGGGGTGGCCTTGACGGTGATGAAGAACTGGCTCCCGTTGCTGGCGGGACCGGAATTGGCCATGGAGAGGATGCCCGGGCCGGTGTGCTTGAGGCTGGGGTCAATCTCATCGGGAAACTTGTAGCCCGGGTCGCCGTTGCCCTGGCCCAGCGGGCAGCCACCCTGAATCATGAAGTCCGGAATGACGCGATGGAAAATCAGGCCGTCATAAAACTTCGTGCCCTTGGGCTTGTTCGAGTCCTTCGTGCCCTCGGCCAGGCCGACGAAATTGGCCACGGTCAGCGGCGTCTTCTCGAATTCGAGCTGGAGCAGGATCTTACCCTTGGTGGTGTCCATCTCGGCGTACAGGCCTTCCTTCAAATCCGTTTGCGCCGGGACGCGCAGCGTGAGCGCCGCGAGCAGGATGGTCGAGCCGACAACTTTGGCAAATGTAGTTCGCATAAACTTAAGATTGGACACCATGAAACCGGATTTGTTGAAGGAGGAAAGCTTTTTCCATTTCGCCCGGCGTCATTGAATGTGGGATGGTGCAAGATCAAAGGCATCAAGCTCGGCAGGGCGTGGGAAAATGCTTCCCTCTCCCCTCAACGTGGAGAGGGACCGAGGGTGAGGGGTGGTTATATGAGGCGCGTCACTATCGACCAAACGCGGCAAACGCTTCCCCCTCTCCCCAAGGGAGAGGGCCGGGGTGAGGGGGAAGGAAACGTTAATCGACCCGCGATAAGGAAGCTTCAGCTTGTGGAGGGTGATGTCGCTTTGTCCAGCGCCTTATTGTTTCTTCCTTTCGGATTTCAACCTTTTGGATTTGTTTCGGTTTTCGGATTTCGGATTTCTTTCGTCATTTGGCCTTCGCCCTTCGTCATTCCCCAACTCCCATTTCGCACGTGACAAACCGCCACTCGCGGCCGAAGGTAACTCCCTGTAGTTTTAACCACGCATAAGGAATCTCATGAGCACAGCAGCGGAAGTCGCCATCATCAAAACCACGGCGGGCGAAATGGTCGTCGAATTCTGGGCGGACGTCGCGCCCAAGACGGTCGAGAATTTCAAGAAACTGGCGCGGGAAGGCTTTTACGACGGCACGGCGTTCCATCGCATCATCAAGGGCTTCATGATCCAGGGCGGCGATCCGCTGACCAAGGACGCCGCGCAGGAACATCGCTGGGGCACCGGCGGCCCCGGCCACAAGGTCAAGGCCGAGTTCAACGACCGCAAGCACCAGCGCGGGGTCATCTCGATGGCCCGCGCCGCGGACCCCAATTCCGCCGGTTCGCAATTCTTCATCTGCCTGGCGGACGCGCCGTTTCTGGACCGCCAGTACACGGCGTTCGGCGTGCTGGTCAAAGGCGATGATGTGCTGGGCAAGCTCGGCGATTCGCCCGTGGCGATGAGTTCCGGCGGCGAACGCAGCAAGCCCACGCAACGCGTCGGCCTGGAGAGCGTGCGCATTGTGCCGGCGGATTCGGTGAAGTAGCGGCATGGATTTGGAACAGCTAGCCGCGGCGTTGGTGGCGATGGGTTGCTCGGCGGAGAAATCGCGCGAGATGGCCGCGCAACTGGACCGGCGCGCCCGGCAGCTCGGGGAGCAAAAGGGACAGACCTATGAGCAGGCGATGACGCATTTGCTCGGCCTGATGAAACAAGGCTGGGCCGCAAAGGAACGCGGACTTTAACACACCCGTTATGATCAAGCCCTGGCCGGTGAAAAGTTCCGAGCAACTCGGCGACTTCCACATCTTCAAATTGCGCGCCGACTGGAAAACTTCCCCGCGCACACACAAGGACTTGAAATTCCTCGTGCTCGAATGCGTCAACTGGGTCAACGTCATCGCCGTCACGCCGGAAGACCAGTTGGTGATGGTCGAGCAGTTCCGCCATGGCAGCGGGACGGTCGAACTGGAAATTCCCGGCGGCGTGATGGACCCGCACGATGCGTCGCCCGTCGAGGCGGGCCTGCGCGAATTGAGTGAGGAGACGGGTTTCGAAGGCGAGGGCGCTTGTGTCATCGGGCAGGTATTTGCGAACCCGGCCATCATGAACAACACGTGTTACACGGTGCTGGTGCGCAACTGCCGGTTCACCAGCGCCACGCGCTTCGACCACGGCGAAGACATCGTCACGCGCCTGGTGCCCATCGCAGACATACCGGAACTCGTGCGCACGGGGAAAATCCGGCATTCGCTGGTGGTTGTGGCGTTCTATCATTTCGAGAACTGGCGCCGCACGAATGCCTGACCGTGGCCGGGCGGCGGTGCCGCAAGCCACGCTGGGCCACGTTTGAAGATTCGGGCTTGGAGTTTCCCTGAAGTTTGGGGTTTGGGATTTGGGGCTTAAATACGAATCGGTCCAACACCGCCATTGACCCATCTGCCCTCCGGTATATTTTGAAAGGAACGTTTCCCGGCGGTCACGCATGACTGGTTCGCCCAAAGTGGCCTTTCGTCCTTCGCGGTTGCTCGTCCGCGTTGCGGGCGTGTGGCTCTGTATCGCTACGGCCGTTGCCGGCGGCGGAGTGAAGCCGTCCGAGGGCCAGTGGTGGTCCTTGGAGCCGCTGCAAAAGCCACCCGTGCCGGCCCCCGGCAAACGCGCCCCAGTCCATCCCATTGATGCGTTCATCCAGGCGCAATTGCGCGCGCACGGGCTCAAGCCTTCGCCCGAGGCGGACCGGCGCACATTGATCCGGCGGTTGACCGTCGATTTGCACGGCTTGCTGCCCACGCCGGATGAAGTGAAGGAGTTCGAACAGGACAAGGGGCGCGATGCCTATGAGCGGCTCGTGGAGCGGTTGCTGGCCTCGCCGCGTTATGGTGAACGCTGGGCGCGGCATTGGCTGGATGTGGTGCATTTCGCCGAAACGCACGGGCACGACCAGGACCGTCCGCGCGAAACGGCGTGGCCGTATCGCGATTACGTCATCGCGTCGTTGAACAGCGACAAGCCCTACGCGCGTTTCGTGGCCGAGCAGATTGCGGCGGATGCGTTGTTCCCGCAGCAACCGGAGTTGATTCCCGCGCTGGGATTGCTGGCCGCCGGGCCGTGGGATGAAAGTTCGTTGCGCGACATTCGCGAAGACACGCTGGACCGGCAGATCGGGCGGTATCTGGATCGCGACGACATGGTGACCACGGTGATGTCCGCGTTTGCCAGCAGCACGGTGCATTGCGCGCGGTGCCATGATCACAAGTTCGATCCGATTTCGCAGGAGGATTATTACGCGTTGCAGGCGGTGTTCGCCGGCACGGAGCGGGCCGAGCGGCTTTACGACCTGGACCCGCGGCTCAACGCGCGCCGGCAGACGCTCATGCGCGGGAAGCTGGCGCTGGACCGCCAGGACAAGACGGCCATCGCGCGGATGCTCACGCCGGAATTGCGCGCGGAACTGGACGCGTGGGAAGCGTCGTTGACGAAGCGAGCGACGGCGTGGCGCGCGCCCTCGCTGGAATCGTTCGTCGCGCAGAACGGCACGGAACTCAAGGCGCTGCCCGATGGCTCGTTGCTCGCGGGCGGAGCGTCGCCCGCGGATGAAATCTACACGGTCACCGTGAAAACGGATCTCACCAACCTGACCGCGGTACAACTGGAGGTGTTGACGGATGATTCGTTGCCAAAGAAGGGGCCAGGCCGCGCGGTGAATGGGAATTTGCATCTCACGGAATTCCGCGCGCTGGCGGCGACCGGCGCATCCGGCGACTTTCAGCCCGTTGCATTGCAGTCGCCCAGCGCGGACTTCAATCAGGACGGCTGGGACATCGCGAAAGCCATCGACGCCAATCCGCAAACGGCATGGGGCGTGCATCCGCAGGAAGGCAAGGCGCACGTGGCGGTGTTTGAATTCGCGAATGATGTCGGCTCGGCCAGCGGCGGTGTGATGTTGCGGTTCGTGCTCGAACAACAGCATGGCCGTCAGCACACCATCGGCCGCATCCGCCTGTCGGTCACCGACAGCCCGCGGCCCGTGCGCGCCGTGCCGGTGCCGGCAGAACTGGCGCAGGCGCTGGGCACACCACGCGCCCAACGCAGCGCCGACGACGAATTAAAGCTGGCCGTTCATTTCCTCAACGAACGCGTCACGCACGAATTGAACGCGCTGCCGCCGCCGCAACGCGTGTTCGCCGGCGCGAACGTGTTTCAGCCGAATGGCAGCCAGGTCGCCACCGGCGTGCCGCGCGAGGTCCACGTGCTCACGCGCGGTGAAATCACCCGGCCCGCCAAAGCGGCGGCGCCCGGCGCGCTCGCGTGCGTGGGGACACTGGCGGCGCGCTTTCCGATTGTGGACGGTGGCGACGAAGCCGCCCGGCGCGCGGCGCTCGCCCGCTGGCTCAGCGATGCCGACAATCCGCTCACGTGGCGTTCCGCCGTGAACCGCGCGTGGCATTATCATTTTGGCCGCGGCCTGGTGGACACGCCCAGCGACTTCGGCCGCATGGGCAGCCGGCCGAGCCATCCCGAATTGCTCGACTGGCTGGCGGTCGAATTCCGCGACCACGGCGGCTCGTTAAAATGGCTGCACCGGCTTATCGTCACCAGCGCCGCCTACCGGCAGGTTTCCATGCACCGCGCGGAAGCCGCGCGCGTGGACAGTGACAACCGCCTGCTCTGGCGCATGAACCGCCTCCGCCTCGATGCCGAAACCGTGCGCGATTCCGTGCTGCAACTCAGCGGCAAACTCGATCTCACCATGGGCGGCCCGTCGGTGAAACAATTCGCGATGTCGCCCGGCATCCACGTGACGCCGAAGGTCGATTACGCGGCGTTCGACGTGGATTCGCCGGCGAACCATCGCCGCGCGATTTATCGTTTCCTGTTCCGCACGCTGCCGGACCCGTTCATGGATGCGCTCGACTCGCCCGCCGGCGACCAGCTCACGCCGGTGCGCAGCGAGTCGGTGACCGCGCTCCAGGCGTTTGCGTTGCTGAACAACCCGTTCATCGTGCGGCAAAGCGAGCATTTCGCCGCGCGATTGGAAGCATTGTCCCCGCAACGGGAACCGCAGGTGCGCGCGGCGTTTCAATTCGTCTTCAATCGCGCGCCCACGACGGCGGAGTTGCGCGCCTTCACCGCGCACGCGGAGAAACACGGCCTGGCGAACGTCTGCCGCCTGTTGTTGAACAGCAATGAATTCCTGTTCTTGAACTAACGTTACCCACCTGAACCAGTATGGCGAAATCCTTTCACCAACGCGGCTTGCGGTTCTCCCTCTCCCCAAGGGAGAGGGCCGGGGTGAGGGGGAAGGGAGCATCATCATATCCACGATTCCTAAATCACGTTCGTGGAGAGGGACCGAGGGTGAGGGGTGGTCCAACCCGGCTCGTCGTAACCACCCACTTCTAATTACTACCGCCATGCATCCCGCGCCCACATCGCCCCTGGATCGCCGCGAATTTCTCTGGCGCGTCGGCGGCGGCCTGGGCGGCATCGCGCTGTCGCACCTGCTGGCGCACGATGCGTCGGCGGCGGACGCGCCGTTGCTCCCGCACTTCGCGCCCAAGGCGACGCGCGTCATCCAGCTCTTCATGAACGGCGGCGCCAGCCAGATGGACACCTTCGATTACAAGCCGGAGCTGGAGAAACGGCACGGGCAGAAGTTTGATCCCGGCGAAGGCCTGCGCGTCGAGGCGGCCACGAGCGTGCCGGGCACCTTGATGAAATCGCCGTTTGCGTTCCAACAGCACGGCCAGTGCGGCCGCTGGGTCAGCAGTGTGTTCCCCCATCTGGCGACGTGCGTGGACGACCTGGCGTTTCTCATGGCGATGGAATCGCGCACCAACGTCCACGGCCCGGCCAGTTTCCTGATGAACACCGGCTTTCTGCTGCCCGGATTCCCGTGCCTCGGCGCGTGGATTTCCTACGCGTTGGGCCGTTTGACTGACAACCTGCCCACGTTCGTCGTGCTGCCCGACCCGCGCGGCCTGCCGTACAATCAGCGCGGCAATTTCACCTCCGGTTTTCTGCCCGTCACCCACACCGGCACGGTCATCAACGCCGGCGCGCCCGCGCCCATCAACGATTTGCGCGCGCCCGCCACGGCGAAATACATCACGGCGGAAAGCGAGCGCGACGGCCTGGCGTTGTTGCGCCAGATGAACACGAAACATCTCGCGCAACATCCCGGCGACACGCGCCTGGACGCGCGCATTGCCAGTTACGAACTGGCCGCGCGCATGCAACTGGCCGCGCCCGAAGCCTTCGACCTCGCGGGCGAAAGCGCGGCCACGCGCCAGCTTTACGGCCTGGGCAACGAAGTGACGGACGACTTTGGGCGGCGTTGCCTGACGGCGCGCCGGTTGATCGAGCGCGGCGTGCGTTTTGTGCAGGTGTGGAGCGGCGCCGGCGGGCCGAAGAACAATTGGGACAACCACTCCGACATCATCGGCGAACTGCCGAAGGTCGCGACCGCCACCGACCAACCCATCGCGGCGTTGCTCAAGGACCTCAAGGCACGCGGTCTGCTGGAAGACACGCTCGTCGTCTGGAGCACTGAATTTGGCCGCATGCCCTTCACGCAAGGCGCGACCGGCCGCGACCACAACGGCGGGACGTTCGTCAGTTGGCTGGCGGGCGCGGGGATCAAACCCGGCGTGGCCGTCGGCGAAAGCGACCCTTGGTCCTGGCGCGCCACGCGCAACAAGGCGACAACCTACGATTTGCACGCCACGATTCTCCACCTGCTCGGCCTGGACCACGAAAAACTCGCCTTCCGCCACAACGGCGCCGACCGCCGCCTCACCGATGTCCACGGCCACGTGGTGCGCGAAGTTCTGGCGTGAGGCAGCGTCACCAAACCAACCGGACTGCGGCTGTGGCAACGCCCAGCCGCAGCGCGTGGCAACTGCTGGCGCGTGCGATTACTCCATGATCTCATCGCATGCCGTCCGCTGCGCCTGGTCTGCGACACAGGCGCGGTCCAACATCAACTTTGCATGGTTACGGCTGAGTCGAGTTGCGTTCCGCGCGCCAGCGCCACAGGCCCGCGAGAATGCTGCCGATGACCGAATGAAACACGCTGGAGATCGCGCACGGCACCGGCGTGAGCGGATCGGCAAAATGCTTGCGCGCCAGGACGACGCCGAGCCCAGAGTTTTGCATGCCTACTTCGATGGACATGGTGCGCGCGATGACTTTGTCGTAGCCCAGCAGTTTGGCGAACAGATATCCCAGCGCGAAGCCGCCCGCGTGCAACAGGAACACGGCGGACAACAGCGTCAGCCCGGATTGCTTCACCGCCTCGGCGCTCTGGCCGATGATCGCCGAGCAAATCAACGCGATGGTGATGACCGAGACCAGCGGCGCGACCGGCAGCACGAACTTCACCGCGCGCGGCGCGAATTGATTCACCGCCAGCCCGATGAGCACCGGCAGCAACACCACCTGCACCGTGCTCAGGAACAAACCCGCTGCGTCAACCTGCACCAGCGTTCCCGCCAGCCACTTGGTGAGCAACGGCGTCATGAGGATCGCGCCAAACGTCGAGCACATCGTCATCAACACGGACAACGCCACATTTGCCCCGGCTATGTAGGTGACTACGTTCGACGCCGTGCCGCCGGGGCAACACGACACCAGAATGAGGCCCACGGCAAACGGCGTGTCGAGCTTCAGCAAGTGCGCGATGCCCCAGCCAAGGAAGGGCATGATCGTATATTGCGCGAGAAAGCCGGCCGCCACGGCGCGCGGCATGAGGAACACCTGCTTGAAATCTTCCACCGTCAGCGTGATGCCCATGCCCAGCATGATGACCGCGAGGCCCGGGACAATGTAAGGCACGAACCACGTGAACCACTTCGGCTCGATCAACGCCAGGATGCCGCCCGCGACCACCCAGACTGGAAAGATGTTCGCCAGAAAACTCAGCGTGCGGTGCATGGAAAGCGTGCTCGGCGGTATTCTGTGTTCCGGGTTCGCTGCAAATTGTGCAAATACTGCAAACTGTGCAAACTATTGTTTGCAGTGTTTGCGCCAAAACTGCCGCTTCCGCCCGCTTCCGCCCGATATCGGCAGCTTTGGCCTACTTGCCCTTGAGGATCGCCACCGCGTAGTCGCGGTTCATCCGGGCGATGAAGTTGAGGCTGATTTCCTTGGGGCACACGGCTTCGCACGAGCCGGTCACCGTGCAGTTGCCAAAGCCTTCCTTGTCCATCTGCTCCACCATGTTCACCACGCGGCGGTCCTTCTCCACCTTGCCCTGCGGGAGCAGGCTGAGGTGCGATACCTTGGCGGAGACGAACAGCATGGCCGACGCGTTCTTGCACGCCGCCACGCACGCACCGCAGCCGATGCATTGCGCGGCATCCATGGCGAGGTCGGAATCTTCCTTGGGTATGGGAATCGCATTGGCATCCGGCGTGCCGCCCGTGCGCACGGAAACAAAGCCGCCCGCCTGGATGATGCGGTCAAACGCGTTGCGGTCCACGACGAGGTCGCGCAACACGGGAAACGGTTTCGCGCGCCACGGCTCGATGGTGACGGTGTCGCCGTCTTTAAACTTGCGCATGTGAAGCTGGCACGCAGTCGTGCCCTTCTGGCCGCCATGCGGAATGCCGTTGATGACCAGCGAGCACGTGCCGCAGATGCCCTCGCGGCAATCGGAGTCAAACGCAATCGGTTCCTGATTCTTCGCGATCAATCCTTCGTTGACCACGTCGAGCATTTCCAGGAACGACATGTCCGGACTGACATCCTTGGCTTCGTAAGTCTCGAAGTGGCCGGTGTCCGATGCGTTCTTTTGTCGCCAGACTTTTAATGTCAGATTCATAACACTCACTTGTAGCTCCGCGTGCTCATGTGCACTTCCTCGTAAACGAGCGGCTCTTTGTGGAGCGCCGGACTTTTCCCAGCGCCCTGGTATTCCCACGCGGCGACGTGCGCGAAGTTCGTGTCATCGCGTCTGGCCTCGCCGTCTTCGTGCTGGTGTTCGACGCGGAAATGGCCGCCGCACGATTCGTCGCGCGTGAGGGCATCGAGACAGAGCAGTTCGCCAAATTCCAGAAAGTCTGCGACGCGCCCGGCGTGTTCGAGCAACTGGTTAAGTTCGCCGTTCTCGCCGGTGACATTCACATTCTGCCAGAATTCCTCGCGCAAAGCCGGGATGCGCTGGAGCGCTTCTTCGAGGCTCTGCCGGCTGCGCGCCATGCCGCATTTGTCCCACATGATCTGGCCGAGCTCGCGGTGAAACGACCGCACCGTGCGCTTGCCCTTGATCGAAAGCAGCTTCTTCACCTGCGTCGTCACCGCTTCCTCCACGCCCTTGAACGCCTCGTGACTCGTCGAAGGCTTCGGCTGCTTGGCGGTCGCGAAGTAATGGCCAATCGTGTACGGGATGACAAAGTAGCCATCGGCCAGTCCTTGCATGAGCGCGCTGGCGCCGAGGCGGTTGGCGCCGTGGTCGGAAAAGTTCGCTTCGCCCAGCACGAACAGGCCCGGAATGTTGCTCATCAAATTGTAATCCACCCACAGGCCGCCCATCGTGTAATGCACGGCGGGATAAATGCGCATCGGCTGCTTGTAAGCGTTTTCGCCGGTGATCTTTTCATACATGTCGAACAAGTTGCCGTAACGCTCCTTGATCTTCGCCTCGCCGAGGCGCTTGATGGCATCGGAGAAATCCAGGTAAACGCCCAGCCCGCCCGGGCCGACGCCGCGGCCTTCGTCGCAAACTTCCTTGGCGGCGCGCGAAGAGACGTCGCGCGGCGCGAGGTTGCCGAAGCTCGGATATTTGCG
>JBFMBT010000234.1:0-10770 GCA_040754875.1 Verrucomicrobiota bacterium
TCCCGCAACGACGACGGGATCGGTCCAGGCAAGGTAAAGCCAATGCCGGGCAGAGGTAATGAAATCCGGCCGCTTTGGCTCGCAACGGGAGCGATTTCATTTGGGTTCCAGGTTCCACGAATTTCCATCGTGATGGATTGTTCAATCTCGGCCCCCGCTTCCAGTCGATAGGGGCGAGCCCAGGCGAGAGGGCGGCTGTAGATCTTGAACGAGGCATCCGTCCAGTTGCGTTGATCCTCCATCTCGAAGACGTCCCCTTCCAGGCGCACGGCGACCTCTGAACAGTCGCCGACCACGTGCGCCAAAGCCCGGATATCATGAAACGGCTGGTGGGGTGAAATCTGCGTCGGAAACCACCCGGCTTCCCTGCGGCCGTCCGTGTGCTCGACCACGCAGGGCGCACCCGCAACTTCCGCCGGGTGCAACACACAAAGACCGGTGCGGTTGGTCATGCAAGCGCGTCGAGGAAGCCCGTGCCAGGTGTATTTTATTTGACCGGTCGCGGCCGCCACGATTTCCGCGGTCCAGGCAAGATCCATTTCCGTCCCAACCGTTCGCGCTTCGATGCCCACTCTCAATTGATCCACCGTGGATTCAACACTCACCCTTTCCACATTCGGACGCAGCGTTGCCCAGTCGCGATCGCGCACGGCCGGATAAATGCCGCGCAAAACTTCTTTGCCATGAAACCGGATATTGCGCACGAAACCGGAATCGCCGTCCAATCGGAATTCCAGCGGGCCGATGCAGAAATCTTTTTGTGGTCCTGGACTCATGCGTCATCCAGGAGCACGGAAATGTTCCCGTGCAGCGGATAATTCGGAGAGGACACGACCGCGAGAATGCGTGCGGGACCCTTGTCCAGGGCGCGGCACACGTGCGGAACGGTCGCATCGAAGTAAACCGAATCGCCCGCGGAGAGTTGAATGTGATCCTTCCCAAAGTGAAAGAGGCACCGGCCTTCGACAACGTAATTGAACTCCTGACCCGGGTGCGACTGGAGAGGCACGGCGCGCCTGGCCGAAGCCAGGTCCACCAGGATTGGTTCCATGAGCTTGCCCTTCTTCCGTTCCGCCAGCAGTTCCGTGCGAAATCCTTTGCGGCCGCGGAATCGCACGATTTTGCCCTCGCCCGAGCGCGTGATCACGAGCGGTTCCTGCGAGGAGTCCGACTCAAAAAAGCTGGCGAGCGGAACTCCGAAAACGAGAGCGACCTTTTCCAGATTGGCGATGTTGATGGGCGTTTTTTGGCGCTCGACACGATTGAGGTAGGCATCGGAAAGGCCGCTCCGCTCCGCGACATCGCGCAAGGTGAGTCCGCTTTCGGCGCGCAAAGCGGCCATGCGGCGCGCGACATTGATTTCGGCCGTGCCGGGCGGACGGCTGGTTTTGGAGCGATGCATTGCCATGACGTATAGAATAGATATTGCATATGCGTCAAGTTCCATGCAGACTCGCGGCACCCATGAATATCCGCGCGACGAAATTCTTGATTGTGGCGCTGGCGATGCTTGCCTTGACCGCCCAGGGCGCCCTGCCCCACTTGAAGATTTCTGAAAACAAACGCTTTCTCGTCACGGCCGATGGCCAGCCATTCTTTTGGCTCGGGGACACGACCTGGGAACTGTTCCACCGGCTCGATCGCGAGCAGGCGATCCAGCTTTTTGAGAATCGCGCGGCGCGAAAGTTCAACGTGCTTCAATCCGTAGCTATCGCGGAACTGGAGGGCCACACCGATCCGAATCCCTATGGCCATTTGCCTTTCATCGATCTCGACGTGACCAGGCCCGCGATCAAGGACGGACCGCAGAACGATTACTGGGACCATGTGGACTTCATCGTGCGCGAAGCCAACGCGCGGGGTCTTTACATCGGTTTCCTGCCGACCTGGGGGCGTTACTGGCACGACACAAACCAGGGGCGCAAACCGCTGTTCACTGTTGCGAACGCCGAAGTCTATGGCGAATGGCTCGGTAAGCGTTACAAAGACGCGGGGCTGATCTGGATTCTTGGAGGCGACCGTAGCGTGGAAAACGACGAGCAGAAGGAAATCATTCGCGCGATGGCCAGAGGGCTGCGCAAGGGCGACGGCGGCGCGCACTTGATGACGTTTCATCCGCCCGGCGGCAATGGTTCCTCGACCTGGTTTCACGACGATGACTGGCTCGACTTCAACATGCGGCAGAATGGTCATGTGCCGGAATTCACTGGACGGTATAACAACACGCGGAAGGATTATGATCGAACGCCGATCAAACCGGTGCTCGATGGCGAGCCGATTTACGAAGATCATCCGGTGTCGTTCAAAGCCAGCGAACTGGGCCACAGCATCGGCAGCGATGTGCGCCGCCCGCTTTACTGGAATCTTTTCTCGGGCGCGTTCGGCCACACCTACGGCCATCATTCCGTCTGGCAGATGTGGTCGCCGGGCAAGCAGCCGATCAACAATCCACTCATGCCGTGGTTCGAGGCCATCAACCAGCCTGGCGCCGCGCAAATGCAACACGGCCGGGCGCTCATCGAGTCGCGCCCGTTTCTTACCCGCATTCCCGATGACTCGATCATCGCCACCAACCGCGTGCCCACATCGATTCCGGGCGCCGGTCGATACCGGTTCGTGGCCACGCGCGATGAAAACGGCGCCTACGCGATGGTGTATGCGCCGGTCGGCCGCAAATTCTCGGTGCACATGAGCAAAATCACCGGCGCAAAAGTCAGGGCGTGGTGGTTCGATCCCCGCGACGGCAGCGCCAAGGAAATCGGCGTCTTTGACAACACGGGCGTGCGTGAATTCACGCCGCCTGACTACGGCGAGATGATTGATTGGGTGCTGGTGCTCGACGACGCGAGCCAAAACTATCCCGCGCCGGGGCAGAAATGAAGAATTCAACGGTACCGCCCTCGCTCCGCATCGCCATATCGCGGCAACGTTCATCGCCGCCATGTATCGCCAGCGCGTCGCCAGGGCGTCGCCACCGGCCTGCAAATCGTATGCGGATTCGCCAGCCAGAACCAGCAGGAGCAAGAGACCGAAAACAGCGACTTAGAAATGGTCACCTGGCTCGTCATCAGAGAGGACTCGACTGGCGGGTTGAGAGCGGCGACCGCTCCTGATATTCTCCCCAAATGAGAACAACGATAGACATACCGGCCTCGACGTTCGCGCAGGCCAAAGCTCTCGCCGACGCCCAAGGCATCTCTGTCGAGCAACTGCTGGCCAACACCGTGGAGGAAAGACTCCGTGTCGCGCCTCCGCCACCTGCCGCCGAGCCGCCCTGGATGAAGGGATTTGGCGCCTTCGGCAAAACGCCCGAGGACCGTGCTGAAACAGATCGCATTCAGAAGCTCATTGACGAGGAATTTGAGCGCATTGAACCGGAAGATCGCGAGTGACTCCTGATGATTCACGATACCAACGCACTCTCGGCTTTCGCTAAAGGCAACCAGGCGGTTCGCACGCGCATTGCCGAGTCGGCAGGTCCTTTCCTGCCGGTCATCGTCCTTGGAGAATACCGTTTCGGATTGTTCAGCATACGCGATCGGGAAATCCGAATCGCTTGGCTTTTGGATTTGGCGCGCCATTGGACCGTCCTCCACGTCATTCACGAAACAGCTATCCGATACGCGGAAATACGACAGCGATTGAAAGAGCAGGCCACTCCGATCCCCGCCAACGGCGCCTGGATCGCCGCACTGGCCCACCAGCACACGCTGCCCGTATTGAGTAATGACCCGCACTTCGATGTCGTGCCTGGCATCCAGCGCATCTCCTTTCCCGAAGCGACGTGAACGTGTCGTGCCGTCCGAACCGCCACCGCATCACGCCTACATTGAAAACTGGCCGGCGGACAGTAGTGCGCAGAACCTCATCGCCATCGACCTCGCGGACGCGGCGAAAACTCGTCGAATTTAGTCGCATTCAAGAGTCATGTTCCACCGAATAAATAGTGTTTTCTCCGCGCTCATCGCGTCGTGCATGGTAATCAACGTCTGCACCTTTGCCGCAGAGCCCATTGCCAGCGTGGAAGTTTACGCTGTGGCCGAGTTGACCTTCACTGGGCCGCGGCAGAAAGCAACGGATTCGCCGGCTCGCGATATAGACTTTTCCGTCACGTTCCTACACGAAGACGGCAAATCACGGCATGTGATCCATGGCTTCTTCGATGGCGACGGCAAAGGAGGCGTGTCCGGCGATTCGTTCAAGGTCCGCTTTTGTCCGACTCGTCCGGGGCGCTGGACGCTGTCGGAAGTGAAATCCTCCGCGCCGGAACTCAAGGGCGAGCGTGAGGGCCAGTTCATCATCGCGCGGACATCGAAAAGGCCGGGGTTTTGGCTCGCCGACGCGGCCAGCGCCGGGGGCAGATGGTTTAAGCGGTCTGACGGCTCGCATCCTTACATTGTGGGAAATACTCAGTATTCGTTCTTGAGCGGTCGCAAGGATCAAAACCAGCCCAGCGGCGTGGACATCGCGGCGGACATGGCGGCAAACGCGCGTTATTTCAAGAAAGTTCGCTTCAGTTTGCACGGGGACCGCTATGTTCATCCAGAGGCGAAGCCGTTCTTGGATGACGCTGGCAAGCCGACGGATTCCGGGGACTTTTCGCATCGGCCCAATCCGGCGTGGTTTCACCAGCGCGCCGATACCGCGGTGGCCGCGGCCTTCGAGCACGATCTTATTGCTGATTTAATTCTGGCCGGTCCCGACACCGAGGAGTCGCGCTCGACTCTCCGCGCCGGTCGCAACAACGGAAATCCGGCGCCATGGCTCAAGTACATCGCCGCGCGTTATGGGAGCTATCCGAACGTCTGGATTTGCCTCTGCAACGAATACAATATCCGCACACCCACTTACTCCGAGCGCGAGGTCGCGAAATTTGGCGAGATCATCCGTTCCTTTCTCCCCTATTCTTCACCGCTGAGCGTTCACGCCTCGCCGCCGATTGTTTGGGCGGATGTTTTCGACACGCTCCCTCAGTGGAACACGCACCAAATCGTCCAGAAGAAACTGCGAACCATCGGTCCGTCGGCGGATGTGATGGGCGTCGCCTGGGGCGTGAAAGCGGCGTCGCCGCGCCACAAACCCACAATCAACGATGAACTCAGTTACGAGGGAGAGGGCGACAAGCACACACGGGAAGACACTGTCGAATCACACCTCGGCGCCTTTCTGGGTGGCGGCTACGCCTCCACCGGCTACAAGGCGAAAAACAAGATCGGCCATTACTTTTGGGGAGGTTTCAACCCGAAGGAGCACACCGCCGCGGAAAGCCTGAAATTTTTGCGGCAGGTGATCGACAACAGCATCACGTTTTGGAACATGGCTCCGAGCGTTTCAATCTTCAGCGGTCTGGACGAGGAGTTCCGCGGCATGGCTTGGGACGGGCGGGAATACGTTCTGGGAACCAACAAACCACGCCAGGGACTCCGGGCAAAACTCCCGCCCGGCCAGTGGAAAGTCACGCGCCACGACATCATCAAACGCGAATCGGAAATCATCGCCGAAGATGCCAATGGTGACTTCCGCTTCGACGCGCCCGAGAGCCGCGCGGTGCTTTTCCATTTCAAAAAATACTGAACGTTCAATTGCACTCGATGACATCGGTCCCGGCAATTCCCGTTTCACTTATCAAGGTTCCGGAGGGTAGAGTAGCGACATGAAGCCCAATCAAACGCCAGATCGCGGGAGATTCAACCGCCGCGCTTTCCTCGGCGCTGCCGCGCTTGCCGGCACGACAGAGTTGATCTTGCCGCAACGCTCGTCGCACGCCGCCGAGTCGCGCGCGACCACCTTCGCGGAACTTGACCGGGTCCTCGCCGCGCCAGTGTTGACGCTGAATTTCTTGAAGCGGCCGGTGATGGTCGCGAGCATTGAATTGCTGCAAAATGGGAAGGCGTTTCTCCTGCGCACGCGGTCGAAAGAGGGCGTCGAGGTCGTCACCGTGCCGCATCAGGCGAAGATGAATATCGCCTGGCCGGTGCTGCTGAAGAATGTCATCCCCGTGTTCCTCGGCAAGGACGCGCGCCAGCTCGAATCGCTGCTGTGGGACGTATATCGCGCGCAGAGCAACTACAAGCTGCAGGGGCTGGTGTTCTGGATCGCCGTGGCTGCCGTCGAGATGGCACTGCTCGAACTGATGGCGCGGACGGCGCAGCGACCGCTGGCGGACTTTTTCGGAGGCGCATTGCGGCGCGACATCGCGGTGTATTTCGCCAGCGGCAATCGCGGCAACACGCCCGAGGCCGAGATCGAGCATTTGAAGAAACTCGTCGCCGATTCGGGCGTGAAGGCGCTCAAGTTCCGCCTCGGCGGGCGCATGAGTCGCAACGCCGATGACCCGCCCGAGCGCACGGTGCGGATGATCCCGCTCGCACGAAAAGCCTTCGGCGACGCGATGACGCTTTATGGCGACGCGAACAGTTCCTACGACGCGCGCGAGGGCATCCGCATCGGGCGGCTGCTGGAGGAACATCGTTATGGGTTTTACGAGGAGCCGTGCGAGTTTGATGATTTGTGGGGCACGAAGGAAGTCGCCGACGCGCTGACGATCCCCGTTGCGGGCGGCGAACAGGAATACAGTTTGCACCGTTGGAAATGGATGATCGCGAATCGCGCGGTGGACATCGTGCAGCCGGATTTGCACTACGGCGGTGGGCTGATCCGCGCCACGCAGGTCGCGCGAATGGCGGCGGCGGCAGGGATGACTGTGGTGCCACACATGAGCGGCGGCGGGCTGGGCTACGTGGACGTGATTCACTTCGCCAGTTTCACGCCGAACATTGGGCCGCACATGGAGTTCAAGGGCAACGTCAGCCTGCCGGTTTCCTGCGACACGTCGTCATTGCGCTGCGAGAATGGCGTGGTGCGCTGCCCCACGGGCACGGGCTGGGGCGTGACGCTGGACCCGGCATTCGTCGCTCAGGCCAGGCCCATTTCTGTTGAATGACGGGAATCATTCATTCGAGCTCCGCGTTTCGACCCTCGGAATTCGTCCCGCCTCAACTTCGACCTTACTCCGGGCGATTCTAAAAGAATGGCTGTGCCGAAGCCCGGTGCGTCTAGCGCGCTCCTGAAAGCATGGACCACGGGCTGTCGGTCAGGTTTGTAGCGTAAGTACACCTACTCTGCTTCCCAAAGAAAAAGCGAAGGAAATGCGGCGCCGGCGCGATTGGCGGAGTAGGAGTTGCACTCGGCTTCGGTACCTTCCCAATTCGGAGCGAACAGATCGTACTCACCATTCCCTTCGGCGGAGTTGTGGCTGAAGTTGCTGCCACAACTGCCGGCGACCGCGATGCCCCAATACTCGTTATTGTTTGCAGTGTTGTGGTTCACCTGGCAACCGGGCGAACCTGACACTGCAATGCCGACAGCCTGGCCATCGTTCGCCTGATTCTGGCTCAGAGTGCAATGACCGGATTGAGCCAGATAGATTCCGTTGGAACCGCTATGGGTGACTTCATTGTGCTCAATCACGCATTCGGGTGAAAGCCAGAGGAAAATACCGTTGTCGGCATTTCTCACCTCGTTGTGATGGATGTAATGGCGCGTGTTCGGCCCCGCCCCGGGCCAGCCGTTGAGAAAAACGCCACTGAGACCTCCCTCAAATGTGTTATGGCCGATCTCATACCTCGATGACCCGATCACCGTCACGCACTCGCTTGAACAGTTCTGAATGGTGTTTCGCATAATTCTTCCGCCGCGGTTTGGAGCGCCTCCCGCGAGAATTCCTGTGGCGAAGCCCGAGATGTGGAAACCTTCGACTGAAACGTTTTCAGCGTTAATAAAAATTCCCCTGCCAAAGCCCGGGCCTGCGATTCTCACGCTGCCCGGCGCCCCCGCCGCCTTGAGTTTCAAGTCCGATTTGTCCTCACGCACGTGCGCGACCGGCGGCCACCATTGGCCTACTGGTTCTGTGTAGACTCCCGGCATGACAAGGACGGTGTCTCCAGAGGCAGCCGCGTCGATTCCTTGTTGAAGCGTGAGAATACCCCGGGAGGGCACGATGATGACAGCACCTTCGAAGGCTGGAGTCCATGACAGCGCCAGGGACAGGACTGCGCCGTGTAATATTTTGGTGATGAGGTTTGTGATTTTCATATCGCGTTCATAAGCGGAATTCCGGGGAAAAACGGCTCAGCGGTTATTTCAACTGAATCCAGACCGAGTGCTGGCTTGCATCTGACAATGTGGCGACGAACTGCCAAATCCCGGCGCTCATGCCCGTGGCTTTAGTATCCAGATTGAACTGCCATTGGCCATCGCTGAGCCGGAATTGATTTCCAGGACTGGCGACGTCTTGCGGAATCGCCGCCAGCGGAGGCCCGAAAGTGGTCGCGCTGCTGTATTTAATTACCTGCAACGTATGCTCGCCATCGAGGACCAGCCCTTCCGAGGAAGAGATCACAAATTTTACCGGAATGACGCTGCCCACCTTGAATCTGCGCAGTGGATTTTGAAAACTCCCGCCGCTATCGTCCGCCCCGCCGATGGGCGGCAGAAAACCCGCAAAGTCGAATGGTGGTGCTGAAGCCTGCACGACTATAAATACTGGTCCATTCAGGCCTGCGCTGGCAAAAGTGCCGAGATCAGTCCCGCTGGGCGAGAATTTTCGAATGGTGCTATTGCCGTGATTCACCACGTAAAGATTGCCCGCGCTATCAAAAGCCAGGCCAACGGGATAATTCAAGCCTGACGTGGCAAAGACGCCAAGGTGGTCCCCGGTGGGCGAGAACTTCACGACGCTGAAATCAGTATTGTAAAGGCCATAATTCGCGGCATAGAGATTGCCAGCGCTGTCGAAGGCGAGCCCTTCCGGCCCATTCAAACCCGCACTCGCGAAGACGCCCAAATCTCCACCTGTGGGTGAGAATTTTCTGATGGTATTGCCATTGTGATTGGCCACATAGAGATTGCCGCTGCTGTCAAACGCCAACCCGGCGGGGTAATTCAAACCGGAAGCGGCAAAGACTGAAGGAGCGCCTGCTGGGTTCAATCTCGTAATGGTTTGGCCATCATAGTTGGCCACATAGAGATTGCCCGCGCTGTCAAACACAGCCCCCGTCGGAGTCATCAGTCCGGAATTGGCAAACAACGACAGATTACCCATGGGATCATATTTTGCGATGCTTCCGGCGGGTGTGTTCACAACAAAAAGGTTGCCCGAGGCATCGAGCGCCAGCCCGTTCGGGCCATTTAACCCTGTGTTCGAGAAGAGGGTTGGATTTCCAGCCGAGTCAAACCTGACGATAGTGCTGTCGCCGTAGTTAGAAACGTAAAACACATCGGCACGCGCGTTACATCGGCCCAGCAGGACGCACGAAAAGGCGATGCCGAATAAGCTTAGGATGAGTCGATTTGTTTTCATGAGCGTTTATTTATTGGATTGAATGATCAGAGCACTGCAGTCCATAAGGCGTAATTCCGGCGGAAAAAGGCTCAGCGGAAAAATTCTTGAGGTTTCGCGCTGGGTGAAGTGCGACCGAGAAATTCGTCAGAAATTGGAGCGCAAGCCGTTCGACTCCGCGTATCTAAAGATTGCGGTTGGCGCGGATTTCCTCGGCCAGCCATGCCCGCGCGTAAGCCCACTGCCGTTTGGCGGTGGCTTGCGAAATCTGGAGCGCCTCCGCCGCCTCATCAATCGTCATCCCGATGAAGTAGCGCAGCTTCACGAGTTCAGCCTTTTGCGGATCCAGCGCGGCGAATTTGTTCAATGCGTCGCTCACGGCAATGATTTGGTCGTCGTCAACCGAAGGCAGGGCAGCAACGTCAGGAAACTCGGTCCGCTGCCGGCCGCCGCCGTGGCGTTGCGCGCGTTTGCGGCGAGCATTGTCAACCAGAATCCGGCGCATCGCTTCAGCCGCAGCCGCGAAGAAGTGTGTGCGGTCATTCCACTTTCGATTTTCGTCCCCCGTCAGTCGCAGCCACGCTTCATGGACGAGAGCAGTCGGTTGAAGCGTTTGGCCCGGGCTTTCCGCCGCCATCTTCGTCGCGGCGAGCCGGCGCAACTCGGCGTAAACCAATGGCAGTAACTTGCTCGCAGCCTGTGCATCGCCCTGTCGCGCGGCTTCGAGAAGAAGAGTGACCTCGCTCATGGGCTTGGATTTTCAACGGCGAGAGGGTGGCGTTCGATCAACTCAGCGGCCTCGGCGATCCAGAGCTTTGCAGTGATCCAATCATTCCAGGCGACGGGCGGCTTGGCGGTCTCGAGCTCAGCCAGCGGCGTTTTCGCCAATTCCCGTGCGTGGGTCAGGGCTGCCAGTGCTTTCTCGGCGTGGCCTAATTGGTGTAAGGCCATCGCCTTCATCCCCCAGACCTGGGCGCCGGCGGTGCCGTCCACCGTAGCTGGGATTTTTTCCAACCAGGCGAGTGCCGTGCTGAAATTTCCCTGCCGGTATTCCGCCGTGGCTTTAACAAGCTGAAACCATGAATAATACCGGTGCGCTTTATCGCGATTTACCGCAAAATCAGCCAGACGGGCGACCGTTTTCAGGTCAATTTCCGAAGAAGGGATGATCAGGCAATCCTTGGCAATACGTTCAGCGATGCCGGGATCGGTTGTTTCCGATTGTTCAAGAATTCTGCGGCAAAGTTGGCGGTAGGCGTCGAGCTGGCCGGTGTAGACGAGGAGCGGCGCCAGCCAATGCCAGGGAGCGTCGGAATCTCGAGGGTTAAGTTCGACCGATCGACTCAAATCGGCGATGGCCTTTTGAAACTGACCGCGATCTCCGAAGTAACGGCCGCGGATTTTCAGAAACAAGGCTGTTTCCAGCGTGC
>JBFMBT010000235.1:0-10639 GCA_040754875.1 Verrucomicrobiota bacterium
GAAATGAGCCGTGGCGAGGAATTATCCGGTGGCCGCCACCGGCCGTCGATCCTCGCCGACGCCTTCGAATCGCTGCTGGGCGCGGTGTTTCTCGATGGCGGCTACGAGGCCGCGCGCGCCGTGATCTTGCGCCAGTTCGACGACGCCTTTCGCGGCATCGACTCCGCCAGCCGCCCCCCCGGCGTGGACAATCCGAAAGGCGAGCTCCAGGAACTCCTTCAAGCATCTTCCAACGAAGCGCCCGAATACCGGCTGGTCACCGCGACGGGCCCCGACCACAACCGCCTCTTCGAATGCTCCGTCCATCACGGCGGCGTCGAACTCGGTCGCGGCACTGGCAAAAGCAAGAAAGTCGCCGAAAGCCAGGCCGCCCAGGCCGCCCTCGACAACCTCCGCGCTCGCAAGGCGTAAAAACACTGCCGCCGCTTCTCCTCCATGGGACGGCACGTCACCTCTCATTAACACCTCGCTTCAGCGAGGTGCCCGCGACTTCACCAATGCCGAAACCGTTTCAACGGTTTCCCCATCACCGCCAACCCAACGCGTGATCCTTCGCCCAACGCAGCAAACGTGCCATGCCTTGAAGTTTGAAGATAGGTGCTTCCCTGGTGCTTGATGCTTTGAACTTGAAGCTTCCAAACGCTGGGCCAACCCGCGTCCATTCCCCTCCTGGGAGGGCAGGGGTGGGTTCGCTGCGAGCCTTGCGTATCATTTCCTCCCAACGCAGCAACAACGCGTCCCCAAAGGCCGGAGTGAGGGCCATTGAACCGCAACGCTCGGGCCCGCCTTGACGCCCCTCCCCTCGCGCGCATCACGCATCACGACTCCCCCCGCTTATGTTTGGCCCGCCGTGCCTTGCGAACCCGCGTCTCCGCCTGAGCCTCCGCCGGCGGCGCCGTATTCTCATGGATCGTCTGGCGCAGCTTGTCCAATGTCTTGTCCACCTTGACCTTGGTTTTTCTGACGGTCTTCTGCGTCCCGTTGATGGCTTCGGTCAACAGGTCGCAGCAACGCCGAATGCGCGCGGTGTAGCTGCCGTCCTTCAGTTCAATTCCCTTGGCCTTGAGAAACCCGCCGAGGTTCCGGAACAATTCGTCTTTCCTGATCGTTTGCATGGTTTGGTCGCAATATGCCAGAACGATATCACCTCATCGCCGGCCGGCCATTATAGGATGGGGCGCTGTTTGTAAGGGTTCGGCGAGCATTGAAACTGCATGGCTGGGATTCGTTACTTGCCCGTCTGCGCCACGGGCTTGCTGGCGGCGGTCATGCGGCGCGTGATGTATTCGCGCAGCACGGGAATCTTGGTCTTGCCCAGGAGGATGGCGGCCTTGCCCATGTTTTGGGCGACGACCGGTTCAGTCGCGTACCAATACATGAGCGGGAGGTTGTGGTCCTTGGCATCCTCGGCGTGTGCGATGAGGCCTTCGAGGATTGGCTGGCGTTTGTCCACCGCGATGCGCTGGAGCGCGCTGGCGAGATAAAGGCGGACCATGGGCGAGGAATCTTCCTTCGCCATGCGGGCGAATTCCTTCAGCGCGGCGTCGGAAGGATTTTTGTTTTCGCAGAGGAGCTGGATGGCCCAGGAGCGGAGGTGCTCGTCGATGTCGCCCAGCAATTCTGCGAGGGCGGTTTCATTCAGGCCATCGATGGCGTGCAAGGTCCACAAGGCACGCAGGCGGCGCGTGGTGTCCTTGTCGCTGGCGAGTTGTTTGTTGAGGAGGGCGTCCACTTCGCCGAAGGCGCGGTCGCGAACCTTCTGCCAGGCGGCCCAATTCTTTTGCGCATCGGGTGAGGCGGGCGACCAACTTTTGTGCACGTCGTCCAGGCGTTCGGTGAGGATGCGCCGGGCCTGGCGCGCGTGCCAGTCGTTGGCGCGGGTTTGCAGGCGGGCGAGTTCGACGAGCGAGAGCTTCGTGAAATCCACCTTCGTCGCCTTCTGGTTGTTGTAAACAATCTTGAAGATGCGCCCGTTGCTGCGGTCGTGGAGGCTCGGGTCCTTCTGGTTGTGGCATTGCTGCTTGTCGTACCAGTCGATGAGATACACCGAGCCGTCCTGGTCGTGGCGCAGGTTGATGATTTGCGACCATTTGTCCTGGAAGTTCGCGAAGTCCGGCGCGTGCTTGCCGACGTAGCCGGAGCCGGTGCGCTCGGCGACATCCATGTTCAGGCGCTGGCCGTGGATGTTGTTCATGAAAATCTTGCCGCGATATTCGGCGGGCCAACTGTCACCCAGATACACCATCAAGCCCGCGTGCGCGTGGCCGCCGCCCGCGGCGTCGGAGACGTTGTTGCCGGCGTGCGGGCGTTCGCCGAGGTAATGCACGTGGTCGCCGTGCGTCTTGATGTCGTCGTAAATGAACGGATGCAGCGGCTGCACCTTGATGTCGCGGAAGGTGTAGGGATTGTCCGGCTGCGCGACCGTGGCGCCGAAGTTTTGCGTGAAGTAATCGGGCACGAGGCGGCGGGCTTCCTCGAAATTGGGCGTGTAATGCTGGCCGGCCTGGCGCTGGTAACGCCCGCCCTGGAAAACGTGCCAGAAGTGCGGAATGACGCACGCCTCGATGAAACAATGGCCGTATTCGTTGAAGTCGATGCCCCACGGATTGCTGGTGCCTTCGGCGAACACCTCGAACTCGCGCTTGGTGGGATGATACCGCCAGATGCCGGCGTTGATGAACTGACGTTCGGTGTCCTTCTGGTCGGGCCGCTTCACGTGTGAATGCGTGAAGACGCCGTGGCAGCCGTAGAGCCAGCCGTCGGGACCCCATTGGAAGCTATTGAGCGTCTCGTGCGTGTCGTGATAGGCCCAGCCCTCGAGGAGAATTTCCGGTTTGCCCGCGGCTTTGGGAACGCCGTTCTCTTCCTTCATCGGAATGTGCAGGAGCCACGGCGCCGCGCCGACGAACACGCCGCCGAAGCCATACTCGATCGCCGTGGCCATGTTCAGCCCTTCGTAAAACACCGTGCGCTTGTCGAACTTGTGATCGCCGTTGGTGTCTTCCAGGACGAGGATGCGGTCGGTGCCTTTGCCTTCGGGCTGGCGATGGGGATAGGTGTAATTCTCGATGACCCAGAGGCGGCCCTTGTCGTCGATGGTGAAGGCGATGGGTTGCTTCACGTCCGGTTCGGCGGCGAAGGCGTGGGCCTTGAAACCTTTGGGCAGCGTCATCGCATCGGCGGCTTCCTGCGGAGACAAGCCGGCGAATTTGACTTCGTCCGCGCGCAACGCGGGTTTGCCGGAGGCCGCTTGTTCGAGACTCTTGCGCGCATCGAGGCTGGCGCCGGCGGCGGCGAATTGCGGGCGCTCGGCATAGAATTTGAAATCATCGAAATTCAGGTGCGCCCAATGGCCGTCCTGGCGGTCCACAATGCGGATGAAAATCTCGCGGCCTTGGTGCGCGCGCAAATCGAGCAACACCGGCGTCATGTCTTCCTTCGCGTTGTTGGTCTTCTTGAATGCCTCGCCCTCGTGGCCAGCGGTTTTCCACACAACGCGATTGTCAGACGCATCCACCAGTTCGACGCGCGTGCCTTCGTAAGGGCCGCCCGCGAGCAGGAACGCCGCCCACGGATGCGTGATCTTGAACGGCTTGCTCGTCAGCGTGCCTTGCGCGGCGTCGCGGTGAATTTCATACGTGCCGACCCAATACTTGCCCGCGTGTTTGCTGGTCATGTCGTTGCGGCGGCGGTTGACGGCATCGCCGAGCATCGGCTGCTTGTCGAACGCGTTGCCCTCGGCGGTCCAGTCTTCGAGCGTGCCCTTTTCGAAATCGAGATTCAGGAGTTTGCCATCGCGACCGGCGGGCAACACGCCACCGGGCGCCGGGGGCGGATTGGGTTGGGCGTCCGAAGCGGCGGGCGCGGCGGCTTTGGCCTTGGCCTTCGCCTTGGGCGCGGGCTGGACCACGGCGGGCCTGCCGGTGGGGCGCGCGGTGTGGACGATGACGCTCATCGTTTCCAGGCGCTGGTCGCCCGCGCTGGCGAATTTCACTTGCGGCTGGGATTTTTCCCACGCCTGGCGCGTCGTCTTTTTCGCTTCATGGACGAAGACGAAGGTCCCGAGCTTGTTGCCGATGACGAGGTCCTGGCGGCCGTCGCCATTAACATCGCCCGTGCCAATCTGGCGGCCCACGCCGGAGTTCGCATCAATCAGGTGCGGCACCCAATCCACCTGGCTGCCGTTGCGCACGAGGCGGAACCAATAGAGCACACCTTCCTCGCCCGGCCCGGGAGCCACCGCCGGCCCGTGCGCCCAGTAACAATTGCCGGTGATGATGTCCTTCAAGCCATCGCCATCGACATCGAACAATTCGACCGCGTGCAATTCCGGGAACGCGACGCCATAGCGGTTTTCGTCCGGCTGCTTGTGCATGAACACGTGCGAGCGCCACTTGGGCGAGCCGTTGGCGTCCTTCTCCGCCAGTTGCTCGTGCCAGGCCAGTCCGTAACCATGCGCGGCCAGCGCGGTGATGACATCGGCGCGTCCGTCGCCATTCACGTCATACGCGTACATCTGCGCGCTGGCCGGAGCGAAGTTGACCTTGTTGAATTTCCACGCGGGATCGCCGGCAAGCGACGCCGGCTGTTCGAGCCAACCTTCCTTGAACATCACATCGAGCCGTCCGTCGCCGTTGATATCGCCCACGCCGAGTCCGTGGGTGAACCGCTGCCAGTTGCCGCCGCTGGTGATGGGATGAAAGGTCCACTTGGCGGTCGGATTCTTCCAATCGGGCGTGGCGTAACCGAAATTGCCTTCGTAGTTGCAGACGATCTCCGGTTTGCCGTCGCCGGTGAGGTCGGTGAACGTGGGTGATTCATTATCCACGTGGTCGAGGACGGTGTGGCGTTCCCAGTGCTGCTCTTTGCCCTTCGGGTTGAGATAAAGAAACGCGGGCGTGTTCGGCAGGCCGTAGGTGAGCACGTCGTTCCAGCCGTCGCCGTTCAGGTCGTGGACGAACGCGAAGAAGTTGTCGGTGGAATAGGCGTTCTTGCCGCCCAGCGCGCCTTCGAACCCGGGGAACTCCACTTCCTTGCCTTCCAGGTTCTTGGTCTTGGTGACCTTCGTGGCGGGATAAATCTCGTGGCGCTTCTGGAAGGCCGGCCCTTCCCACCAGTACGGGCCGGAGATGGCGTCGGGTTTGCCGTCGCGGTTGAGGTCGCCGAAATTGGCGCCTTCGCTCCAGTAATGCTTCTCGAGGTGGAGCTTCTTGAACGAGTGCAGCGCGTAATCGGCGGCGGTGGCCAGGGAAGCGGACAGGCAGAAAACCGCCGCGCAAATGGGGAACGAGTTCATGGTTAATCTCTGGCAGGACAGGCGCATGTGGTCAAGTGCGGGATGGGGGCGGAAAGTGCATTCAGTATGCGTTAATCAGTATTCAGTGATTTTGGACGTGCGGAAGGTTCCAAGTTCAAAGCATCAAAATTCAAGACACCGGGATCGGTGTTGCCGACTGAATCAAAACACCGCCCGCCCCGGTGCGGTTGGTTCGGAGTCCCGCCTTCAGGCGGCTGCGCGTCACGATTACTTTACAAATTGAACTCTCCCACGCTTCTCTCTGCGACTGCTCCTTTTTCAAAGAGTGCGCAACCCAACAAGCGCAAGGGAATTCCTGCATTTTCACCCTTCTACCGCCTGAAGGCGGGACTCCAGACCACCTCGCGATTCTGAGTTGCCAACTCCCGGGCTGGTTGCGTTCCGAATGCCGAAGCGATAGGGTGACGCGCGTCATAGGATCTTATGTCCACCGCGATGGTTGATTGTCCGTACTGCGAAAGGCGCGTTTTGGCGAATGACGGTCGCTGTCCAGCTTGCAACCGCGACCTGAACGACGAGGCTGCCGCGCAGCGTCATGTTTTGATCCAAAAGGCTTCGGCCATCGCCAAGGCCGCTCGCGCCAAAGGCGCCAGCTATGGGGAAATCGAAACTGAACTTATCAGGCTCGGAACCAGCGAGGATTTGATCCGCGAGATCATGCTGGAAGTCGAGGGGAAGACGCCGCAGGCGATGGCCGAGAAAAACGATATGGATATGCGCCACGGCGTGTACTGGCTGTTGGGAGGGCTCTTGGTCACCGGCGTTACCTATCTGATTGCGCGATCTTCGGAGAACGGAGGAATGTACGTCGTCGCGTGGGGGGCAGTTGCAACTGGCGGGATTCAGTTCATGCGAGCATGGCTGAACTCCAAATGAATGAGCATGGATCAATGCCAAAGCGGTTTGGAGTCCCGCCTTCAGGCGGCTGGGCGTCACAGTTACCTACGCACCAGAGCGCAACTTAGCAAGCGTATGGGAATTCTTGTGCTTATCCGCAATTTTCACGCCGCGGCCGCCTGAAGGCGGACTCCGAGCGAGCTGACGCAGGGACATGCGCGCGCGGAGAGTTCAACGCGTAAGCAATTGTGGCGCGTGGCCGCCTGAAGGCGGGACTCCAAACCTACAACTCCGCCGCATCCCATTTCTTTCCGTAGTCGCGCACCGGGTATCGCTGCCAGATTTGTTCCGCATCCGCCCTTCCCATCGCAGCAAGGTAATCCTTTGCGCTGCTCCAGGGCCATTCAGTCCACAACTTCACGTAGCGATGATGAACCGGATTGTGGTGTACATAGTTCACTGTCGCCCAAAAATGCCGTTCCGAACGCATAGCGCGTTCCGCCGCCCGATGAAAAACCTGCCGTCCACGTTTTCCCTCTTCGCCATTCCACGCGAACGAGGTTCGGCCATGAAGCCGGCCAATCTCCCAGAGTAACTTCAACACGTTCGGCGTCTCGACGAGTGCATGATAATGATTCGGGAGCACACACCAGGCGACCGTCCGCGTCGCGTGCTTATTGAACACTCCGAGTAAAGCTGCGACAAAGCCGTCCATGCGTTGAGGCGAGAGACCAATGAACGCCTCGTGCTCGTAACACGCGGCGGAAATGAGGAAGTGGTTGCACCCGTAATTGGGCCGGTGCGGCGGCGAATGCCACGGACGATTGTTTTCTTTGCGCCAGGCGAGCAAATCCTCCCGTTGTTTGGGCGTCAAACGACGCCACATGTAACTTGGTTGTGACATTTCCTTTCTTGCGGACCGAATTAAACACCGCCCGCTCGGCGGGTCAACGGCATTGGTTCGGAGTCCCGCCTTCAGGCGGCTGCGCCGTCACAAATACTTTACGCGTTGAATTCTTCCCACGCTCGTTCCTGCGACAGCCCTGCTCGGAGTCCCGCCTTCAGGCGGCCGGGCGTCACAGTTGCTTTCACGTTGCATGTTCCCCACGCTGCTTTCTGCGACAGCCCGGTTTTCGAAGAACAAGAACGCAGCCCAACAAGCGCAAAGAATTCCTGTGCTCGCCTGCATTTTCACGCTTCGGCCGCCTGAAGGCGGGACTCCAAACCTGGCTGGTTGCGTTCCGAATGCCGAAAGCGATATGGTGACGCGCGCCAAGGGATCTATTCCGCCTTCAACAATCTCCTTCGCAGCATCTCCAGCGCCTGCTGCGAGGTGATGAACTTGAACGTCTCCCGGTCAAACGCGTTGGAGCGCCGCAGCGACAGCGTGGGCCCCTTGCCCGCCAGCCCCAGGAACACCGTGCCCACCGGTTTCTCCGGTGACCCGCCGCCCGGCCCCGCGATGCCCGTCACCGCCAGCGCGTAATCCGCGCCCGTCGCCGCAATGGCTCCTTCCGCCATCTCGCGCACCACCGCCTCGCTCACCGCGCCGTGGCCGGACAACGTTTCCGTGCGCACGCCCAGGAATTTCTGCTTGGCGTCGTTGCTGTATGTCACGAGTCCCGCCAGCAACACGGCCGATGCCCCCGGCACGTTGGTGATGCGATGGCCGATGTAGCCGCCGGTGCACGATTCCGCCAGGGTCAGCGTGCTGCGTTGCTCGGCCAGCAACCGCACCACCGCGGATTCCAGCGACTCATCGTCCGTGCCGAAGACGTGCCGGCCGATGAGCGATTGCACGATGCGCTCGGCCTCGGCCACCGTCTGGTCCGCGCCACCGCCGCGCGCCACCAGGCGCACATCCACCTCGCCCGTGCGCGCGCAATAACCGATTTCCAATCCGGTCAGGTGCTTCAACGCCGGCTCGATTTTCTCCTGCACCACTGACTCGCCCAGACCGGTGCTGCGCAGCGTGCGGCAGACAAACACCGCGTCGAGCGGGAATTTCTCGCGCAACAACGGCACCACCTGCTCGCGGAACATCGGATGCATCTCGCGCGGCGGCCCCGGCAGCATCACCAGCCACGACGTTTTGCCTTCCGCGCGAAATGGATTGGGTGACACTTCCATGGCCAGGCCCGGCGCCGTGCCGCGCGCATTGGGCAGCACGCGCGCGCCCTCGGGAACCATGGCCTGCACCCGCGTGCTGGCGGGCATCGGCCTTTGGCGTTGGAGGAAAAACTGTTCAATGTGCGCGACAATGGCTTTGTCCTCCTTCAGCTTGCGCCCCAGCAATTCCGCAATCAAATCGCGCGTCAAATCGTCCGACGTCGGCCCCAGTCCGCCCGTGCAAATGATGAAATCCGCGCGCCCCAGCGCATCGCACACGGCCCGCTGGATGGCCGGCCCGGTGTCCGGCACCGCCACCTGTCGCGCGACCTCGTAGCCCATGTCCGCCAGCCGGCGGCACAACCATTGCTGGTGGGTGTTGAGGACGCGCCCCAGCATCAATTCACTCCCCGTGTTCAGAATCTCGAGTTGCACAAGGCAAAAAGTGTCGCCCTCGGGCGCATTTGGCAAATGGGTTTTTGCCTGCTCCAGGGATAGTCGTTCGGCTGGGTGAGTGCGTTTCCCTTGTTGTTTATCAGCACGAAGTTGGTTACATTCGATCCATGGAAGCTACGACGGTCATGCCTCACATTCGCCTGGATGACGCAGGGCGCGCTTGGATTGATGATACCAACGTGAAGGTCATCGAGGTGGTGCTGGATCATCTGGCCTACGGCTGGAGCCCCGAGGAAATGCACTGCCAGCATCCGCGCCTTTCCCTGGCTCAAATCTACGCCGCGCTGGCCTACTATTACGACCATCGCCCGGAGTTTGACCGGCTGATCGCCGAGAGCACCCGCCGCGCGGATTCCGCCTCGGCGGCCTCTGCTGAATCGCCCGTGCGACGCCGCCTGCGCGCCGCAGGGAAATTGTGAGCGTCCCAATCTACATGGACGTTCACGTGCCGGCTGCCATCACCCACACACTCATGGTTCGCGACGTGGACGTGCTCACCTCCCAAGAGGACGGGACTGCGCAATTGACGGATGCCGCCTTGCTCAACCGCGCGACCGAACTCGGTCGCGTGCTGTTTACCCGCGATGAGGATTTTCTAATTGAAGCCGCCTTGCGCCAGCAGCGCGGCGAGCGGTTTGCCGGCATCGTCTATGCCCACCAACTCCGCGTCACCATCGGCCAATGTGTTCAGGATCTGGAGTTGATCGCCAAGTGTTGTGACTACGCCGAGCTGGCCAATCGCGTCGAACACTTGCCCTTGCGCTGAGACTGTTTCGGCTTTCACGCTTCGGATTTCGGACTTTGCCTCCCGTTTGCGTCCTCCGTTCCTTTGCGGTGTGCATCCGATCATCCCTCCCACTCAATTTTCACCACCTCCAGTTCCTCCTCTCCGGCCGGAAACCGAAACTTCACCCGCCCGCCCAGCCGCGCGTTGAGCAGCGCCTTGGCAATCGGCGACAGGTAACTCACCCACCCGCGATCGATGTCCGTCTCATCCACGCCCACGAGGCGATACACCGACGCTTCGCCCGCGCGGTCGCGCACGGTGACGGTGGCGCCGAAGCGGACCTGGTCCCAGGGCGGCGCGGGCGCCGGCACCACCACGGCGGATTCCACGCTGTGCTGCAAATACCGGATCCGCTGGTCCACCGCCGCCAGCCGCCGTTTGGCCTCCGCATCATCCGCCGACGCCGCCCCGCGCCGCTGCTCGATGAGCCGTTCCAATTCCTCGCGCAACCGTTGCGCCCCGCCGGGTGTGACGTAATTCTTCGCCCCCGGCGGCAGTGGCGATGGCTGCCGCGGCAACACCGGCATATCCGCCTCGTCATCCGATTCGCGTGTGAACGCCTTGCTCATGGCCCGCATAGGATAAGTTTGGAGGCCACCCGCGCGAAGCGAAAAGCATGCAGCGGCCCGGTTGGGATGTTCCAGCCTGCGACATCTGAACGCGCGTGAACGCCGCGACCCAAACGAGGTGGCCGCGCGTCGCCCAGGCGCGCATTGACATCCGTGGGCGCGGGGTGGAAGATGCCGTCATGCTCCCTCCAAGGATGTTGCCGGTGTTGGCGGCCCTGCTGGCCTGCCCGACCTTTTCCGGGGCTCAGTTCTACGCGCCGGAAACCGAATATCATGACTTTGCCCAGCGGACGTTCGTGGTCGAACTGGCGCGGGTGCTTGCCTGGCGCGAGAACCGCCAGCAGGTGCGAATCCACGAAATTACTTACAAGGTTTCCACCGGTTCCAATCGGCAAACGGAATGGCAGATTCAATGGCTGGACGCGAAAGGCAAGCCGCTGCGTCGTGCTCAGGTGAGTTATCCCGAAGCCGGTTTGTTATCCGGACCGGCCTTTTACCGGACGGTGTTCAAGCAGCTTTGGAATGACCAATGGTCGCCCTTGCCGCCGGCCGCGGAATCCGAGT
>JBFMBT010000236.1:0-10621 GCA_040754875.1 Verrucomicrobiota bacterium
GGGTGTGAAGGGGGAGATTTGCGATTTGCGAATTGCGATTTTCGATTTGTGAGGGGCGGAGCGAAATCAGCGTTTGACACCCCGAACTTGGAGACTGCGTACCCGGGGCGCGGACTTCAGACGCCTTCAGGCCGCTTCATTGTTCGCACGCGAGAGTGAATCTCATCGGTTTGAGTTGAATGACGCTGAAGCGGCGTAAACGCCGCGCGCCAGGACTTTTTCCTTCTGGCGTGGCCTGATGCGCCCCCTTTGTAAGCTCGTTTTTGCAAGAGAGATTCCTTTTTAGAACGCGTTGGGGCACACTGGACCGCGAATCATGGCGACGGACGTGCATCCGAAATGCTTTCCGCAGAGCGTGCGGTGCCGGCTGGCGTGGCGGCCGTACCAGGAGCGGGTGCTGGCGGAACTGGAGGCGCACCTGGAGGACCGGCATTTCCACGTGGTCGCCGCGCCGGGTTCGGGCAAGACGGTTCTGGGGCTGGAGGCGGTGCGGCGCGTGGGGAAACCGGCGTTGATTTTCGCACCCACGCTGGCGATTCGCGATCAATGGATCCGCCGGTTTCTCGATTCCTTCTGGCACGGGCCGGAAAGGCCGGACTGGATTTCCACCGAACTGGCTCACCCGCGGTTGTTGACGGTGGTGACGTATCAATCGCTGACGCATTTCGAGAAGCACAAGCAGACGGGGGAACTGGCCGGCGCGTTGAAAACGGCGGGTGTGGAGACGCTGGTCTTCGACGAGGCGCATCATCTGCGCAACCAATGGTGGAAGACGCTGGATGCCATCAAAGATGGATTGGGCAAGCCGTTCGTCATCGCGTTGACGGCCACGCCGCCGTATGACGTGGCGCAGGTGGAGTGGAATCGTTACGCCAACATCTGCGGCGAGGTGGATGAGGAAATCAGCGCGCCCGAACTGGTGAAGGCGAAGAACCTGTGTCCGCACCAGGATTTCATCTATTGCTGCGAGCCGACGGAAATGGAGCGCGCGGCATTGGAAAAGTTCTTCAAGCACACGGATTCGTTTCTGCGCGACCTGGCGTTGAATCAGGAGGTGGTGCAGGCGGTGCAGAATCATCCGGTGTTGAAGACACCGGAGGCGGCGCTGGATGTGTTGCTGGAGGAGAGCGATTATTATTTGAGCCTGGCGATCTTTTTGAAGCATGCGGCGGGCGTGGCGCCGCCATCGTTGCTGCAACTCATGGGTCTGGAGGAGGTGCCGCTGCCGCCCTTCAATCGCGGATGGGCCGAGGTGATGCTCAATGGGATGTTGTTCACCGACCGCGAGTCGTTCATCGCGCAAGCGGAAACGCTGAAGCGCCTGCAACAGGAACTGACGGCCTGCGGAGCGATTGAACGGCGCACGGTGTTGCTGCGCAGTTCGGCGCACAACAACAAGCTCCTGCGCTCCAGCGTGAGCAAGCTCCACGGCATCGCGGACATCGTGGAACTGGAACGCCGGGTGATGGACTGGCGGCTGCGCCTGCTGATTCTGACGGATTTCATCCGCGAAGAGGATTTTCCTGGACTCGACGGCGTGGAGAAGAAGTTCACGAAGCTGGGCGTGGTTCCGATCTTCGAACACTTGCGCCGGTTGCGTTTGCCAAACCTGGGATTGGGCATCCTTACCGGCCGCCTGGTGGTCATTCCGCGCGACGCCTTGAAGGAGGTCGAGGCTGTGGCGCGTAAGCTGGGTGTGCCGGAAACTGAGTTCACCGCGCAAGAGCTGTGGCATGACCCGGCGTATCTGCGCCTGGAGTTCGCGTCGGGCGAGAGCGGCCCGATGTTGGAAATCATCACGCGTTTGTTTGCCGAAGGTGAAATCAACGTATTGATCGGGACGGCTGCGCTGCTCGGTGAAGGCTGGGATGCGCCAGCGGTCAATACGCTGGTCATGGCCACGGTGATCGGGTCGTATGTTTCGTCGAATCAGATTCGCGGGCGCGCGATTCGCGTGGACCCGCAGCATGAATTCAAGTGCGCGAACATCTGGCACCTGGCGTGCGTTGCGCCGGTGGAGGCTGGGGCGGACGAAGGCGGCGTGACCGTGGAAGAACGCGACTGGGAACGCGAGACGGACGATATAACGCTGCTGCGCCGGCGGTTTCGCGCGTTCGTCGGGTTGCGATTCGATGAACCGATGATTGAGAACGGCATCGAGCGAATTGGCGTCGATGGCCTGAAAGCGGGGCAGGGGATTGGCGCGTTCAACGCCCGCATGTGCCGCGAGGCGGAGAAGCGCGAGGCGATGGCGGAGCAGTGGCAGAAGGCGATCTTTCATCCGCAGGCCACGCACGCGCGCGTGGTGCACGAGGTGTTCGTGCCGATTCCGCGCATCCCGAGTCATCCGGTGCTGCGCCACTGGCTGCGCAACGAGCGCGGGTGGTTTGGTTGGATGCGCGCGTGGATGCTGGAACGCAAGGTGCGGCGCATCGCGGACGCGCTGCTGGCGTCATTGAAGAAGACCAAGGTGGTGAGCGACCGCGCGCGCGGCGTCGAGGTGTCACTCGGCAAGAACTCCGTGCGCGTGCGATTGCCGGATGTGAGCTGCCGCGAGGAATCGATTTTTGTCGAGGCGTTGCGGGAGGTGTTTGATCCGCTGCAATCGCCGCGCTATCTGCTGGTCACGAAGGACGAGGAATTCGCCGTCCCGCGCGCGTTGGCGGAACGCAAGGAGCGCGCGGAGTTGTTTCTAAAACAATGGCGTCGTCACGTTGCCAACGCGGACCTTCTTTACGCTTATACGCCGGAAGGGAAGCGGCGGTTGTTGCGCGCCAAGGAACGACACCTTGCGGCGAAATTCCATTATGCGACGGAGTCGAAGCTGCGGTGGGGATGAGGCGCGGGTGTGATTGAACCAGAGGTGGCCAGCGAACAGGTTCGCAATATCGTAGCATTTCCACTCTGTGCGGTGCGGGCAGGCAGTGCGGCGGTCCCCCTCACCCCATGAACCCGAGATTGGAATCGCGGATGAGATAGCGATCCCTTCCCCCTCACCCCAACCCTCTCCCTTGGGGAGAGGGAGAACCGTAAGCCGCGTCTTGAGAATGTGACGCATTGGGATTTGCCGAGGAAACCCACCCCTAACCCCTCCCAAGAGGGGAACCCGTCGCGGGTTGGCGGGGCGTCTGGAAGTATTGACGCCGTCAGCCTGACCACCCCTCACCCTCAGTCCCTCTCCCCGTTGAGGGGAGAGGGAAGGATTGTTTGCGCGTTGGGAGAAGGTCATACATTGGGTTCGCCGGGGAAACCCACCCCTAACCCCTCCCAGGAGGGAATCGTCGCGGATTGGTGAAGCGTCCGGAAGAAATGACGTCAACGACGCGATCCACAGAATTCACACCATGCTGCGCTACTTTTTGACACCCCAACTATTGATGAGCCGTTCGCGCACTTGCTGCGGGGTCAGGCTCAAGTTGGACTGCAACGCCGCCGCGGTGCCGGTGGCAAACGCCGTGGCCGCGGATGTGCCGCTGACCACGAAGGTGCGGTTGTTGTAGGTGACCAGGCTGACGCCAGGGGCGGTGATGTCCACGAAATTACCGTAATTGGCATACGCGGCGATGTTGCCGTTCTTGTCACCGGCGGTGACGGCCACCACGTCCGGATACGCAGCAGGGTAGGTGGGCGTCGAGACTGGTTCGTTGCCGGCCGCGCCGAAGTAGAGCACGCCTTGCTTCGCGGTGTTCTCAATGAGCGTCTGCAGGAATTGCGTATTGCCGGAACTGCCGAGGCTCAAGTTGATGGGATTCGCGCCGTTCTTGATGGCTTCCAGAATGCCTTGCGCGACATCCCAGGTCGTGGTCATCGCGTTGTTGCCATAAACATCAATCGGAAGAACGCGCACGGATGACTCGCTGCTGGTGCCGGACATCGCCAGCGCGCGCAAAATCGTTTCCGCCATCGACGTGCCGTGCGTCGGCGAGCTTCGGGAAACGTCCGCTTCGCCGGCGACCGAGATGCTTTGCAGCAGGAAGGCTTGGTACCGCGCGTCCAGCGTTTGCACGGCGGTGTCGATCAATCCCACCACGACGCCTTTGCCGTTCGGCGCCACCGTCGGATTCAAATTGAACGGCAGCCCCGAGCTCAACGCGACGCGTTCGGAATCGGGCGGCGGTTCCACGTAGTAATTGGCGTCCACCGCCGCGACGTCGTTGGCGTTGGTGAGTTGGTCGCGCGCCAGCCTGGCCGCGTCGTCATTTTCAAAGCGCAACCGGATGATCCCCAGTTCGTCAATGCGCCCCACGATTTTCCCGCCGAGCCGCCGGGCAATTTCCTCGGCGTTGGCGCCGGGTTTGAGCGTGAGGATCAATTCATTGCCGACCGCCTTGGGGCCGGGCTTGGCGACCAGTTGCGTGGCTTCGCTCAACGTGGTGCGGAAGATGTAGAGCTTGTCCCGGGAATTCTTCTGCGACAACAACGCGTAGTTCAGGTCGCCGAACAGCCGTTTCAACGCTTCGGATGAACTCAGGCCTTTGAACTTGGCCGAAATCGTCCGCTTCGTATCCGGCTCGATATACACCTGCCATCCCGTCGCGGCGGTCACATTCTCGAGCAGGCGCGACAGTGGCCAGGCATCGATTTCGGCGTCCACCTTGTCCGCGCGCACGTTCCAACGGAGGAAATCGGGGTTTTCATTGGCCGCAAGAAGAGGGGCGCAAACGCACCAACCCAGCAACAGAAATCCCATCCATTGGCGCCGCAGATTCATTGTCATGGCAAACTATACCACTAATTAACCCAACGCCATGAAAAGGTTGCAACGAAAGCGTTCGGCGTACGGTTCCGTCCGTTGGGGGCGAGGACGAGAACGAGAACGAGGACGAGGACGATTTTGGGAGTCGATGGTTGGGATATGACCACCCTCATCCCCAGTCCCTTGTCGCATTGAGGGGAGAGGGTGGTACGGTTCCCGCGCCCTGAAGGAATAACGTCGTTAATTCGCGCCGGCGCTCGTTCCGCTTGCGATTGGATTGGGAAGAAGTTGAGCCTGCAATACATTGGTTTCCAATACCTTGCAGCTCAAGGTTCCCCGCCACGCCGCGCGTTCATTCGACTTTCGGCTTGCTCCCGGCCCCCTGAAATTGTTACAACGTAGTCACATCTATGGCAGCCATTGGCCGATTTCAGAAGGGCGATGAAATCTTCTTTGCAAAAGTTGTGGACGGCGAACTCTATCGTCTCCAAGGAGATGTATTCGGTTCCCCCTCTTACGCGAAGAAACCCACGCCCCTGAAAGGCGTCAAGACTCTCACGCCGGTGGTGCCCTCAAAGGTCATCGCCGTCGGCCTCAACTATGCCGACCACGCGCGCGAATCCGGCAAGCCGCTGCCGAAGGAGCCGTTGTTCTGGCTCAAGGCGCCGACCTCGCTCATCCCGGATGGCGCCAAGGTCGAAATCCCGTTTTCCAATCATCGCACCGACTTCGAAGCCGAGTTGTGCATCGTCATCGGCCGGCGCGTGCGCAACGTCACGCCCGCGGCGGCGGCGCGTTACATCTTCGGTTACACGGCGGCGCAGGACATCAGCGACCGCACGATCCAGAATTCCGAAAGCCAGTGGGCGCGCGCCAAGTCGTTTGACACCTTCACGCCGCTCGGGCCGTATGTGGAAACGAAGATCGACCCGCATGATCTGACCATCCAGCTTTTTCAAAACGGCCAGTTGCGCCAGAACTCGAACACCAGCCAGCTCATCTTCAACTGCTACCAACTGGTCAGCTTCATCTCGACCAACATGACGATGTTGCCCGGCGACATCATCCTCACCGGCACGCCCAGCGGCGTGGGGCCGATCGAGTCCGGCGACCGCCTCGAAGTGCGCATCCAGGGCCTGGCCCCGCTGGTCAACACGGTGAAGTAATTCATCAAACATTCCCGCTCTTCGCTTGCGGGGGTGCCCCCATCTTTCTACATTTGCGCCCCTATGCGCTGGTCACAGACCCTGATTCCGACCCTGAAAGAGACGCCGGCTGAAGCCGAAATCGTCTCGCACAAACTGCTTTTGCGCGCCGGCTTGATTCGCAAGCTCAGCGGCGGCCTTTACACCTTCCTGCCGCTCGGCCTGCGCGCCCTGCGCAAGGTCGAGCAGATCGTGCGCGAAGAAATGGACCGCGCGGGCGCGCTGGAATTGCTCATGCCCGCCATGCAGCCGCCGGAAATCTGGAAGCAAAGCGGCCGTTATGAAACCGCGCGCGAAGTGCTCTTCAAGGTCAAGGACCGCGCGTCGCGCGAATGGCTCCTTGGGCCCACGCACGAGGAAGTCGTCACCACGCTGGCCGCCGGCGAAATCAGTTCTTACCGCCAGCTCCCGAAAAATTTTTACCAGATCCAGACGAAGTTCCGCGATGAAATCCGCCCGCGCTTTGGCCTCATGCGCGCCAAGGAATTCATCATGAAGGACGCCTATAGCTTCGATACCACCGACGAGGCCGCGCAACTGAGCTACCAGAAGATGTACGGCGCCTACGTGCGCATCTTCGAGCGATGCGGCCTCAAGGCGATGCCGGTCGAGGCGGATACCGGCGTGATGGGGGGCAAGTTCTCGCACGAATTCATGGTGCCCGCCGAAACGGGCGAAAACGAAGTGGTGTATTGCGAGGAAAGCGGCTACGCGGCGAACCTCGAAAAGGCGACGAGCAAAGGGCCGGTGGTTGCCACGCACAAGGGCGAAGCCGGCCTGGTCATCGAGAAATTCCCCACGCCCGGCGTCGTCACCATCGATGCGTTGGCGCAAGCGCCCTACAACGTCGCGCCCGAGCGCCAGATCAAGACGCTGGTTTATCTGGCGCAAAGCAAATTGGTCATCGTGCTGATGCGCGGCGACGACCAGTTGAACGAGGCGAAGCTGGCGGGAACCTTGGGCACGGCGGAATTCCGTCCCGCGACACCGGAAGAAATCTTTGCGGCGCTGGGCGCGCATCCCGGCAGCCTGGGCGGCGTCGGCGTGACGAATCTGCCCATCTTCGCGGATCTGGTGTTGCAAGGCGCGACGGACATGACCACGGGCGCGAATGAAGACGGGTTCCACTTCCGCCATGTCGCGATTGGGCGCGACATCCAGGTGAAGCAATGGGCCGACTTGCGCACCGTGAGGGCAGGGGAGGGCTGTCCGCTTTCCGGCCAGCCGCTGAAGATTCGCCGAGCCATCGAAGTTGGCCACGTGTTCAAGCTCGGCACCAAATACAGCATCGCCATGAATGCGCTGTTTCTCGACGAAGCGGGCAAACAGCAGCCGTGCGTGATGGGCTGTTACGGCATCGGCATCACCCGCACGCTTCAGGCGGTCATCGAGCAATGCAACGACAAGGACGGCATCATCTGGCCCAAGTCCGTCGCCCCTTACACCGTGTGCATTACGCCGTTGAACGTCGATGCCGGCAGTCCCGGCATGACGCTTGCGGAAAAGATTCACGACGAACTCACGGCCGCCGGCATTGACGTCATCCTCGACGACCGCAACGAACGCGCCGGCGTGAAATTCAAGGACGCGGACCTCGTCGGGTTCCCCATTCGCGTGGGCATCGGTGAAAAATCCCTGGCCAAGGGTGAGATTGAAATCAAGCCGCGCGGCGGCCAGTTGCAGGCGGTGAAAATCGAAGACGCCGTCGCCAAGGTCCGCGAACTCGCGGCGTGACATTCGCACCAACAGGCAGGAGTGCGCCCGTCCCGGGCGCAGCAACGCTATTGGCGGCAAACGCGCATACTTATCTGATGCGTGCACCCGTTTTGTATAGAGTTCGCGCTCAGCGTGGGGCGAAGCGTCTTTCCGCAAGCTAAAGCTTGAACTCCAAACAAGAGGAGAATCGCGCACCTGTGAAACCAGCGCTTCAACCCTTCAACTCATCACTCTTCAACGTTCCCCATGATTTTGCCCCAAAATGATTTTGCCATGAAGTGCGGGTTTGCCTCCGCGCGTTAAAAAACGATCCGGGCAGCAGACGCCAAGGAGGTGGGGGTGGGGAACCCCTCTGAAGAAACGTACCGCTGCCCGAATCGAATTAAGTATGTAACATTTCCGTGAAGATTTCCATAAGTAAATACCCGAAACATTTCTTGCCATTTGGCGGGTAAAATCGGCCCGGTTCCAATGGCCCTCCCGTCGCGCACGCCGCCTTGCTCAGGTCGGCGTCTCTATCAACCCCGTGCGAATCGCGTATCGCACCAATCCCGCCACATCGTAAATCCCCAGGCGCGTCATCAAGTGTCCGCGATGCGTTTCCACCGTCTTGGCGCTGATCTTCAGGATGCCCGCAATCTCCTTCGTGCTCTTGCCCTCGGCGATGAGCTGCAAAATCTCCCGCTGCCGCGGCGTCAATTGGTCCAGCGACAACGATTTCTCCGGCGGCTGCTCCATCAACCGTTCGACGGCATTGCGGCTGATGGCCGGGCTGAGATAAGTCGCGCCATTGACCACCGTCTTGAGCGCCTGTTCCAGTTCCTTGGCGCCCGCGCCCTTGAGCAGATAGCCGGTGGCCCCGGCGCGCAACGCCTGCACCACGTAATGCTCGTTGTCGTGCATCGACAGCATGATGACCTTGATGCGCGGGAATTCCTTCGTCAGGCGCGCCGTGGCCTCCAGCCCGTTCAGTCCGCTCATAGCAATGTCCATGAGCACGGCGTCCGGCGCCAGGTTCGTAACGAGTTCAATGGCTTCGCGACCATCGTTGGCTTCCCCGAGCACTTCGACGCCGGGGATTTTTTCCAGCAACGAACGGATTCCCGCGCGCACCAGCGCATGATCATCGGCTAAAATGACTCGGATGTTGCTCATATCGGATCGACACGGCCGGCGCGGCTTCAGAATGCGTGTCCCCGGCGTGCCGTTTCATATTCACATTGGCGATGTGCTGTAACGTAACAATCTTTTCCCGTTCGGGCAATCCCGGTCTTTTGCGGACCGCGGCCGTCCCCAGCCGCAGCGTGCGGATTGGAAACTGAACGCAGGGAGGTTCATTTGAATTCGTGTACGTGCGGTGCTCTTGACGTCGCACGGAGGTGGGTCGAGACGATCCCATACGACGGTTGACAAGTGACGCGCTGCGGCAGAGGACGGCCGCGGTCGAAACCAACGCGCGCCCGAGCCCATCATTTTCACCACACACGGGAACGACAAACCCGTGAGGGGGACCACCGCCTCGCGAATCCCGACCGCCCAGAGTGGAAATGCGGTGACATGTCCAACTCGAACACAAACTGCGTCGGTCAAAATTTCATGTTCACCCACGCGGTTTCATGCTCAATTCGCCCGCATGTTTGAACTGCTGAAGACGGACGCGCACACCAAGGCGAGGTTGGGCCGGTTGACGACGGCGCACGGCGTCGTCGATACGCCGGTGTTCATGCCGGTAGGCACGCAGGCCAGCGTCAAGGCGCTTGATCCGCGCGAGTTGCTGGAGATGCGCACGCAAATCATTCTCGGCAACACCTATCATCTCTCCATCCGCCCGGGGACGGACATCATTCGCGCCGCCGGCGGCCTCCACCGCTTCATGAACTGGGACCTGCCCATCCTCACTGACAGCGGCGGCTTCCAAGTGTTCAGTCTCGCCAAGATCCGGAAAATCAAGCCGCACGGCGTCGAATTCCGTTCGCACCTGGACGGCTCGTTGTTATTTCTGGGGCCGAAGGAAGCCATGGCCATCCAACGCGAACTTGGTTCGGATATTGCCATGGTGTTCGACGATTGCCCGCCGCACACCGCCAGCGCGCGCGAGGTGAAGGCCGCGGTGGACCGCACGGTGCGCTGGGCTGCCGAGTGCCGCGAGCAGGAGCGTGCGCCCGGGCAGAAAGTCTTCGGCATCGTGCAGGGCGGCAGCAACGCCGCGTTGCGCGAAGAATGCGCCCGCCAGCTCGTGGCGATGGGTTTCGACGGCTACGCCATCGGCGGCGTCAGCGTGGGCGAACCGGAACCGGAAATGTTGAAAGCCATTGAAATGACCGAACCGCATTTGCCCGCCAACAAACCGCGCTACGCCATGGGTCTGGGCACGCCGGCGCAGTTGGTGGAGCTGGTTGCCCGCGGCGTGGACATGTTCGACTGCGTGCTGCCCACGCGTGTTGCCCGCAACGGCACCGCCTTCACCACCAAAGGCGCCATCAACATGAAGGGTGCCGCCGCCAAGGCCGACTTCAAGCCCATCGAAGAAGGCTGCGCTTGTTTTGCCTGCCAGCGATTCTCGCGCGCCTATCTGCGCCATCTGCTCAAGGCGGGCGAGATTCTTGGCCTGCGGATGCTCAGCGTGCACAACAGCCATTTCTACCTTCAAGTCATGCAGGACATTCGCGATCACCTGGCCGCCGGCACCTTCGCGGCCTACCGCCAGGAATTCATCGCGCGCTACGTTCCCACCAGCAAAGTCCTCGCCGCCCGCCTGGATGAGCGGTAATGGAATACTGAACACTTTCCCGCATAGTGCGTTGGCGAAATTCCCGCTCCAATGTTAAGCTTGCCAAACGTGGGTCTATCCCTAGATTTATCCGCTCATTTTGTTGAATGACATGATTTGCAACGTGATACAACCAATTCTGGCGCAGGCGGTGCAACCGGATCCCCGGGCCGAGATGATCAAGATGCTCGGTTTTCTGATTTTCATGGGTGTCTTCTTTTGGTTGTTCGCCAT
>JBFMBT010000237.1:0-10556 GCA_040754875.1 Verrucomicrobiota bacterium
CGCTTCGTAATTCGTCTTTGTCCCCCTCCGGCCCGAACAATCTCCCCGCGCGGTCAGCCGAAAACAGCGCCCATCGTCACGCATCCGTGCGTACCCCCGCAGCGCGCGGAAGCGGGGCATGACAGAATTCTTCCGGACTCTCCCATGGATATGCGGTTTTGCTGGGTGAATTCTGACGCTGCCCGGGGCGCGGCCTTCGGGCCGCTTCAGCATGAGAGCGGACTGCGGCGGAACACATGGCCCGCAGGCTGGCGGAGGTGAAGCGGCGTAAACGCCGCGCCCCCTTGACATGCGCCGGTTTCAAGTCCTTTACCCCTTGCTCCGCTGACATTTTCCGTTATAACCATCGCCCGGCTGTGGCGGAAAACCAGCCGGGCAGGCAACTGCCGACCCAAAACCGCATGAACAACTGTCTGACATTCAATGACTTCGCCGCGCGCCTGCGTGAATTCATCGCGCGCCCGGTCGAGGCCCAATTCAACCCGCTGGCGGTGAACCTGTTCCAGCTCCAGTTCCGCCACAATCCCGTGTTCGCCGATCTGTGCGCGCATCGCGGCATTCTTCCGGAATTTGTTTCCGACTGGCGGCAAATTCCCGCGTTGCCGGCGGTTGCCTTCAAGGAATTCGCCGTGACGTCGCTCGCCGAATCCGAGCGCAGCACCGTCTTTCATTCCAGTGGCACGACGGAACAAATCCCCGGCCGCCATTTTCACGACGCCGAGTCGCTCGCCCTTTACGAAGCGTCGTTGCTGCCATGGTTTCAAAAGCATCTATTGCCCGATGCGCCGTCGGTTCGGATCGTTTCGTTGACACCGTCCGCCTCCGCTGCGCCGCATTCGTCGCTCGTTCACATGTTCGCCACCGCTTGGGAGAAACTGGGTGCTTGTGACTCCACGTTCACGGGCAAGCTCGAGGCCCAGGGCGCGTGGCTCGTCGATGGCGAACGCACGGTTGAGGTGTTGAAGGACTCCATCGCGCGCGCTCGGCCCACCGTTCTCCTGGGGACGGCCTTCACGTTGGTGCATTTCCTGGATTTCCTCGTCGAACGAAGTTTGCATCTGCGATTGCCAGCCGGCTCACGCGTCCTGGAAACCGGCGGTTACAAAGGGCGTTCACGTGCTCTGGCGAAGGACGAGTTGCATCGGTTCATTGCGGACCGACTGGGTGTCGCGCCCTCGCACATCGTTTGCGAATACGGCATGAGCGAACTAAGTTCCCAAGCTTACGACCGGGTGGCCGGGTCGGAGGAACCGCGCGTGTTCCGCTTTCCCCCGTGGGCGCGGGCGCGAATCATTTCGCCGGAAACAGGACGCGACGTTGCCGACGGCGAAACTGGCCTCATCCAAATTCTGGACCTCGCGAACATGCGTTCTGCGATGAACGTATTGACTGAAGACCTGGGCGCGCGGCGTGGCGACGGAATTGAATTGCGCGGCCGCGTTTCCGCTGCGGAGGCGCGCGGCTGCTCCCTGATGACTGTATAATGCATTCGGAACAACATCGGACACGAACGCTCTGGCTGGCGGGCATTTTGCACGCCTTCACGCACACGTATCACGTGGCGTTGCTGCCGTTGTACCTGCTGATCCAGGCCGACCTGAAACTCACCAGCGTGGAGCAAGCCACGTTGCTCGTCACGACGATGATGCTGTCGTACTTCGTGCCCAGCTACGCGCTGGGAGTGCTGGCGGACCGGGTCAGCCGCAAACGGCTCTTGGGCATCGGGCTGGCCATCAACGGCCTTGGTTTTGTGGGCCTGTCGCTCGCGCCCAATTATCCGATGGCGCTGGCATGCGCGGCGATCGCGGGGATCGGCGGAAGCTTTTATCATCCGGCAGCCACGGCGATGGTGGCGCGCTTGTTCCCCACCGGCACGGGCAAGGCGCTGGGGCTGGTGGGCATCGGCGCAGGCGTGGGCTTTTTCTTCGGGCCGATTTACACCGGCTGGCGCGTGGCGAGTCTGGAACCGTTGCTGGGCGCGGCGGCATGGCGCAAACCGATTCTCGAACTCGGCGTGCTGGGCATTCTCATGGCCATCATCTTCGCCTGGCTCGCTGAGGAAAAGCCGGCGGATCAACACGCCCCGAAACCCCACGGCCACGTGGATAAAATGTTTCCCACGCCCGCGCTGTGGCTGTTCTTCATCGCGGCCAGCCTGGCGTTTGGCTTGCGCGATTTCACCGGCGCGGCCATGGGCAGCCTTGGATCGCTGTTCTTCCAGAAGGCCCACGGGTTCGACGCAAAATTCACCGGCTTCGCGCTGAGCGGAATTTTTCTGGCCGCGAGCATCAGCAACCCGGTCTTCGGCAACTTGAGCGATCGCGGGCGTTTTCGCTGGACCAGTTTCGCGTTGATCTGCGCGGCGGTGATCATCGTGATTTTCCCGCGCCTGCCCGTGCAATGGTCGGTTTTGATGCTGATGGCCTACGGGTTCTTTTTCATGGGCAGCTATCCGATGGTCGAGGCGGCGTTGATGGAGTCGGTGCCCGACGCGGTGCGCGGACGCGTGTTTGGATTCTTCATCACCGTCGGCGGGCTGATCGGCAACCTCTCGCACTGGGCGATGGGCCGGCTCGTCAAACGCATGGGAACGGGTGCGGAATCGCCGGAAAGCTATTATAGTATTTACACCGTGTTATCCGCGCTGGTGGTGCTGTCGCTGCTGGGCCTGCCGTGTCTGTTCGCCATCCGCAAACGCGAACATGCGCTGGAGCATCCGGCGGCGCCTGAGACCGGCGCGCCGAAAACCGAGCCTGTGTGACATGACGAATCTGCCCCATTACTTTCTGGCGGACCTGCCGCAAGAAGCGTCGTTGACACCGCGGGTGGTCATCGAGGCCTGCCAGACGTTGAAGCGCAATCGCGCGCGTTACCTGGCGGACCGCTCGACCGGCAGCATCGTCCGCCTGCTCAGCGAAGTCGCCGGGAACTGGCGGGACGAAGCCTATCCCTTCCGCCGCCTGGCGTTGGAACACGGGCCGGCCCACACCGGTTTTTCACGCGCGATTTTGCAGGCGGGATTGGACGCGTATTTCGCGCAACTCACCGCCGAGAACCTCGAGGCGCTCCTGGTGCAGGAACTGGGCCACGCCGACCGGCTCGATGCGCCGACCAGCGCGCCCACTGAACCGCGCGGCGCGCGCATTGCCCTGGCCAGCGGTCCCGAATTGCTGGCGCACATTGCCGCCGGCAATCTGCCGAACCCCACGGTCACGAGCATCGTGCTGGGCCTGCTGTTGCGCTCGGCGCAGTTCGTCAAATGCGCGCGCGGCGCATCGTTCATTCCCCGGCTGTTCGCGCATTCGTTGTATGAAGCAGATTCGCGCCTGGGCGCCTGCCTGGAAATCGCCGAGTGGCCCGGCGGCGAAGAATCCTTGGAATTTCCGTTGTTCGCAGAATCGCAATGCGTGACGGCGACCGGCAACGACAAGACGCTTGCCGCCATTCGCCGGCGCGTTCCGCACAACGTTCGTTTCGTGGGTTACGGCCATCGCGTCAGCTTCGGTTTCGTCACGCACGAGGCGTTCCAGGGATTTCGCACCAGGAAAATCGTGGCGCATGCCGCCGATGACATCGTGGCGTGGGATCAATTGGGCTGCCTTTCGCCGCACGCGTTTTACGTGCAGGACGACGGGCGCGGCACCGCGCAGCAGTTCGCCGAAATGCTCGTCGCGGAACTCGAGCGCCGCGAGCAATCGCACCCGCGCGGCACACTTTCCACCGAAGCCGCGGCTGCCATCGCGACGCGACGGGCCTTCTATGAAATCCGCTCCGCCCGCGCTTCGCACACGCGCCAATGGTGCAGTCCCGGTTCGACGGCGTGGACGGTCATTTACGAGGAAGACCCGCTGTTCCAGCCGTCGTGCCTGAACCGCTTCGTGTATGTGAAGGCGGCGACGGACCTGGAAGCGGTGTTGCGCGGCGCCGACCGCGTGCTGGGCCAGGTGTCCACCGTCGGCCTGGCGGCCGCCGAGCACGAGGCGCGCGACCTCGTCATGCAACTGGCCCGCTGGGGCGTGACGCGTGTCTGTTCCATCGGGCAGATGCAGCATCCGCCGTTGACGTGGCGACACGACGGTCGGCCGAGCCTGGGAGACCTCGTTACCTGGACCGATTGGGAGCAATGAAATGAAAATGGAACTGCGGAAAACCTTTCAATTCGAAGCCGCGCATTTTCTGCCGCATCTGCCGGCCTCGCACAAATGCCGCCGCCTGCACGGGCACAGCTTCAAGGTCGAGGTCGTCGTCGAAGGCGAATGCGATCCCCGGCTCGGCTGGGTGATGGATTACGCGGACATTTCGGAAGCCTTCAAGCCGTTGTGGGAACTGCTGGACCATTACCACTTGAACGAAGTCCCCGGCCTGGAAAATCCGACCAGCGAGAACATCGCCATCTGGATTTGGGATCGCCTGAAGCCGAAACTTCCCCTGCTCAAGGAAATCGTCGTGGCCGAAACGTGCAACGCCCGGTGCGTGTACCGAGGATGAGCGGCGTTCGTTAGCGGGCTGCGCGGCGCGCGTGGCTCTGTCGTCCGGTGGCAATCACATGCGGGTGGGGCTTCGCCGGCTCGGCCCATTCCGCCAGCGTCTTTTCGACTTCTTCAAATACTTCCTCGCGCCGTTCCAGTTCTTCGCGTGTGCCGGCGAAAAGCTCCACTTCGCGTGCGATTTCCTGCAAGGTGAACCCCTCGGGCAACTTCCGGACAAAATCGATGACCGTCTGCTTGTTACTCATTGGAAAAAATCGCACGCATACGGAGTAAATGCAAGGTGTCCTACAGCAACGAAATTGGGAAGCGATCCCGCCCTTACGCTCACGCGTTCGTCCGGATCAGCGTCTTGACGGCACGATTGCCCGCCACCATCGACTTGAACAGCTCGGGAAGCCCGCTCAACGCGCATTCCCCATCGACGAAATCTTTCGCCCGGATGACCCCGGCTTCGATCAACTCCAGCGCGCGCCGGATGGTGCGCGGCGTGTGATGGAAACTCGCCAGCAACGCCAGATTCGAATAGTGAATCAACGTTGTGTCCAGCGTCACGCTCGTGCCGGACGGACAGCCGCCGAAGAAATTCACCGTGCCGCCTTTGCGCACGAGCTGCGCGGCGGCCTCCCACACTTCCGGCTTGCCGACGGCTTCAATGACGACGTCGAACGGAAACTTTGCCTCGCTCTTGACGGCTTCGACCAGACTGGCCTTCCCCGCGACATCAATAATCTGGTCGGCTCCCAGCCGCCGCGCCGCCGCCAGCCGCGCCTCACCTCGGCCCGCCACCGCGACCGCGCAACCCAGATGCTTCGCCAGCGCCACAAACATCAACCCGATGGGCCCCGCGCCAATCACCAGCACGCGCTGACCTTTCTTCACCTTGCAATCTTCCATGCCTTGCACCACGCACGCCAGCGGCTCCACCAACGCGGCGTCGCGGAAAGCCGTCTCCGGTTTCAGGCGCAGCAGATTTTTTTGCACCAGCCGCGCGGGGACAACAATGCTTTCGGCATACGCGCCGTTGAGGAACAGCAAATCGTCGCACAAATTCTCCTGTTGCTGCTGGCAGAAGAAGCACTGTCCGCAGGGCGCGGAATTGGCGACCACCACGCGCTCGCCCGCGCGCCAGTCCGTCACGCCGCCCCCCACTTCGCCAATCACGCCCGCCAGTTCATGGCCAAACACCGCCGGCGGCACGATCATCTTCGCGTGATAACCGCGCTTGAACACCTTCAGGTCCGTGCCGCACGTCAGCGCCGCCTCGATGGCGATCCGCACCTCGCCCGCCTGGAGGGGCTTGGGCGCGACTTCTTCCACGCGCACGTCTTCCTTGCCGTAAAGGACCGCCGCTTTCATCGCAAATACTTTACCGCCACAAAGCCCGTTATGCCGAGCGCCAACAATGCCCACGCAAACCAATCAAAATATTTTTCAATGAGTGCCTTGACCGTCGGGCCGAACATAAAAATCGTTCCGCCCACCAGGAAGAACCGCGCCGAACGCCCGATGGCTGACGCCAGCACCAGCGTCCAGAAGCTCACTTCAAACACCCCCGCGGCGATCGTGAACACTTTGTACGGAATGGGCGTGAATGCCGCCGTGAGAATGGCGACAAAGGCGTTGCCTTGGTACAAGTGCTGCACCTTGTCGAAAATTTCCTGCGAGAAAATGTAGGGAATGAACAAATCCTTCACCGCATGCCACGCCGCGTAGCCAATCAGATAACCGAACATCCCGCCCAACACCGACCCAATCGAACAAATCAACGCGAAGCGGAACGATTTCTTGGGCGCGCCCACGCACAACGCCAGCAACAGCACATCCGGCGGCACCAGAAAAAAGGACGATTCGATGAACGCAATCACGAACAGCGCCCACGAGCCGCCGGGCCGGTCCGCCCAACGGATGGTCCAGTCATACATCCGCCGCACAAAATGCGGCCTGGCGCCCGTGGCTTCGCTCGTGGTTCCTTCGGTCATGCGCGCAGAGTGGAATGGAAAAGCGCCGGGGCGTCAAGCGCCCGGCCTTTTCGCGCAAATACGCGCCCAAATCGCTTGCCCCAACCGCCAACCCGGTATAACCAATCCCTTTATGCACGTTCTTGCACGAACCCGGCGCCTCGCCGGTCTGGTCGCTGCCCTTGCGCTGGCCGCCACCGCCGCGCCCGCCGCCGACCCACCCAAACCCAATTCGCCCTCGCCCCAGTTCCCCCAACTGCCGCGCCCTTCCAAGACCATGGAATTCCTGCGCCAGGCCAGCGACGCCTACAAGCAGGGCCGCACGCGCGAGGCGGTGGAACTTACCACCAAGGCGGTCGAGGCCAACCCCAAGGAGGTCGGCACCTACCATTTCCGCGCCCAGTTGTATGTGGCGTTGCGTGATTACGACAAGGCGCTGGCGGATTACGCAGCCGCCCTGGTCATCCAACCGGCTTCGCCATGGCTGTATCAGCGTCGCGGCGAAGTTAATTTCAAGGCCGGCAGGATGGCCGATGCCATCGCGGACTTCGACAAGTTCATCGAACTGTCGCCCGGCCAGGAACCGCACCACTGGCAACGCGGCATCGCCTATTATTACGCCGGGCGATACGAGGAAGGCCGCAAACAATTCGAGTTGCATCAGACCGTCAACAGCCGCGATGTCGAAAACGCCGTGTGGCACTTCCTGTGCGTCGCGCGCCTCGATGGCGTCGAAGCCGCGCGCAAGCTCTTGATTCCCATCTCGGGCGACGCCCGCATTCCCATGGCGCAGGTGTTCGAGCTGTTCGCCGGCAAGGCGCAACCGGCCGATGTCCTGAAGGCCGCGCAAACACCGGATGTTCCCGCCGCCCAGCAGCGCGAACAAAACTTTTACGCGCATTTGTATCTCGGGCTGTATTTTGAGGCTGTCGGCGACCTGAAGCAGGCGAAGGAACACATGGCCAGGGCCGCCGGTGAATTCAGCAGCGACGGCTACATGGGCGACGTGGCGCGCGTGCATGCGCAACGCTTTCGCGAAGGCAGACCCCAGCCGCCGCATGCCGTCAAGCCGGCCAAAAAATAATTCTTCACTCCATCATGAGCAGACCCTCTGTCATCCGTTGTGTCGCCACGCAGCTTTATTTTCTCCCCGTCCACACGCGCGTGCCGTTGAAGTTCGGCATCGAAACCGTCACTTATGTCACCTGCGCGCGCGTGCGCGTCACCGTGCAGGACGCCCACGGCAAACGCGCCGATGGCTGGGGCGAAACGCCTTTGAGCGTGACGTGGGTGTGGCCCGGCAGCCTGCCGTATGAGGAACGCCACGAGGCGATGAAGAAATTCTGTGAACGGCTCGCCGCCGCGTGGGCGAAGCATCCCGGCGCCGGACATCCCATCGAAGTCGGCCATGATTTTCAGGAGCAGGTGCTGCCCGGTTTGCTCAAGGACTTCAACCAGCAACGCGGCCCGCAGGCGTCACCGATGCCCTGGCTGGCGGCGCTGGTGTGTTGTTCCTTGTTCGACATCGCCATCCACGATGCCTACGGGAATCTGCTGGGCCGTCCGGTTTATGAAACCTACGGCCCCGAGCACATGAACCGCACGCTGGCGGATTTCCTCACGCCCGCTGAAGGCACGAGCGTTTCATTCTCCGGCAAATACCCGCGCGATTTCTTCGTGCCCAAGCCGTCCGCGCAACTGCCCGCGTGGCACCTCGTCGGCGGACTCGACCTGCTCGATAAATCGGAATTGAAAGGCTCCGAACCCAACGACGGTTATCCCGTGTTGCTGCCGGACTGGATCGAGCGCGATGGGTTGAAGTGTTTGAAGGTGAAATTGAAGGGCAACGACGCCGCCTGGGATTACGCGCGCATGCTGGCCGTCGGCAAAATCGCCATCGCGCAAAATGTCGATTGGCTCACCGCCGACTTTAATTGCACCGTCACCGACCCCGCGTATGTGAATGAAATTGTGGACCGCTTGCGCGACGAACACCCGCGAATCCACGGCATGTTGCTCTACGTCGAGCAACCGTTCCCTTACGAACTGGAACATCATCGCATCGATGTCCACAGCGTCTCGGCGCGCAAGCCGTTGTTCCTCGATGAAAGCGCGCACGACTGGCAGCACGTGCGCCTGGGCCGCGAACTGGGCTGGACCGGCGTGGCGCTCAAGACCTGCAAGACGCAGACCGGCGCGTTGCTCAGCGCCTGCTGGGCCAAGGCGCACGGCATGACGCTCATGGTGCAGGACCTCACCAACCCGATGCTCGCGCAGGTCCCGCACGCGCTGCTCGCCGCGCACGTCGGCACCATCATGGGCGTCGAAACCAACGCGATGCAGTTCTACCCCGAGGCGTCCGCACCGGAATCAGTCGTGCATCCGGGCCTTTACCGTCGGCGCGATGGCAAGGTGGACCTCAGCACCATTCGCGGCAGCGGCTTCGGCTATCGCGCGAACGAAGTCAAACGCGACTTGCCAAAGCCGGCCGCGGAATTTCAATCCTAAACGGCCGACCCGTCCTGTTTGGAGTTCAAGCTTCAGCTTGTGGAAAGACGCGCCGGCATGCTGAAATGCGAACTGCCCTCGCCCACCGCCGAATTCCAAACATAGACTGCTCCGAACGCAGCGTTCCAGCAACGGGTACAGATCAAACCTTGTTTGGAGTTCACGCTTCAGCGTGTGAGCGAGGCGTCTCTCCGCAAGCTGAAGCTTGAACTCCAAACTTGAGGGGATTCGCGCACAGCTACCCCATCTTCTTCAAACTCCCCGCCCTCACTTCCCACCGCTGGATTTCCCGCCCCAGTTCCTGCGGCCAGTTCTCCTCCGTGCAGGTCATGAACACCTGGCCCCGCGCGTGATGCGACCGCTCCAGCAACGGCAGCAACCCACTGCGCCGCTTCGCATCCAGTTCGCCCATCACATCGTCAATCAACAGAATCGGCGGCGAACCGTGGATGCCCGTCAAGTATTCCGCCTGCGCCATCTTGAGCGCAATCGCCAGCGTCCGCTTCTGGCCTTCGCTCGCGTAACGCGCCGCCGATTGATCGTTCAACAGCAACAGCAATTCGTCGCGATGCGGCCCGATGATCGTCGTGCGATACGCCCGTTCCCGCGCGCGCGCTTGCACCAGTTCCAGCCCGAAATCGTTCTTCACACTGCACTGATATTCCAGCCGCAATTCCTCGGCGTCGTTCGAAATGCGCCGGTAGGCCAGCCGCGCCAGCGGTGAAAGCCGCGGCAGCAATTCGCGGCGCAACTGGATGAGCTGGTTCCCCATCTGCACCAGTTCATGCGTGAAGCCGTCCAGCGCGCCTTCGTCCGGCATCCGTTGTTTGAGCAACGAATTGCGAGAGCGCACCGCCTTCATGTAACGCTGGAGCAACGGCAGATACGGCGCGTGCGTCTGCGCCAGCAGCAAATCCAGAAACCGCCGCCGGCTGCGCGCCGTACCCTTCACCAGTTGCAAATCCTCCGAGCAAAACACCACCGTGCGCAGGACGCCGTAGTACTCCGCCAGCTTGCGCACCGCCCGCCCGTCCAGGCTCAGCTTCCGCTCGTTCGCCGACCAATACATTTTAATTTCATGTCCGCCCTGGCCGACGCTTTTCGCGCCCACAAAATATCCCTTCTGCCCGTGCCGGATCATCTGCGCGCCGCCCACGCCGCGAAACGACCGCAACGTCGCCAGCAGATAAATTGCCTCCAGAATGTTGGTCTTGCCCTGCGCATTGTCCCCCAGCAACAGGTGGAAACCCGGCCCAAAATCCACATCCAGCCGCGCGTAATTGCGGAAGTCGCGAAGTCGCAAATGGGCGAGGTGCATGGGCGGGACGGCGCGTTAACGTGCGGTCAACCGTCGTGACCGACCCGCCCGGGAGAATTTCATGCGCGCCCAAGTGCCTTTCATCCGCCCATTGTGAAACGCCCCGCCACACTCGACAACCGCAAATGCGCCCGATGGACAGAGAAAGGGGGTGGTCAATCCTTTGACCATCATTCCTCCCAAACGCTACGCCAATCCGCGGCCATTCCCCTCCAGGGAGGGGCAGGGGTGGGTTCATTGCGAGCCTTGCGCATGATTCTCACCCAACGCGGGAACAACGCC
>JBFMBT010000238.1:0-10533 GCA_040754875.1 Verrucomicrobiota bacterium
CCCTGCGCCCACCGCACCTGCCGCGCCCCAGACCAAAGCGCCCGCCGCGCCCGCCACAACTCAAGCGCAGCCTGCTGTGCCCGCTCCCGGCCAACCCGCTCAACCGCGCCCCGGTGTTCAACCAGCCGGTCCCGCAGCCGGTGTGCCCGCTCCTGGTTTGCTCGGCGCCGTCGGTCAAGCCGCCGGTGGCAATGCTGCTGGCGCAGCCGCCGGGGCCGCAGAGGCCGAGGAGCCGGTTCTGTTGAAATTTCAGAATGCGGACTTCCTCGACGTGGTCCTTCCCTTCTACGCGGAACTGGTGAACCGCACCGTCCTGCGTCCCACCGCGCTGCCGTCGTTGCAAATCTCGCTGGTCTCCCAAACGCCCCTGACGCGCGAGGAAGCGATTCAAGCCCTGGACTCCGTCCTGGCGCTCAACGGCATCACGGTCATTCCCCAAGGCGAAAAATTCATCACCGTCCAGCAATCGACGGCGGCAAACACCGAAGGCGCGGCCTTTTCCAAGAAGAAAGCTTCCGAACTTCCGGAAGCCGCGCAATACCTCACCCAGATTGTCCAGCTTACCAACGTGCTGCCTTCGGAAGTGGTTCAGATCATCACCCCGTTTGCCAAAAATCCGGCCGGCATTGTCCCCATCGACGCCAACCGCATCCTCGTCCTGCGCGACTACGCCATCAACGTGAAGCGCATGATGGAAATCATCGAAGAGATTGATGTCCACGTGCCGGCGGAAGTGCAGATGAAACTCATTCCCATCAAGTATGCGCCCGTCGCTGATATCTCGGCGGTGCTCGGATCCCTGACTTCCGGGGGCGTCGCCAGCACCACCGGCCGCACCACGGGCACGACCGGCCGCACGACCGGTCGCACGGGCAGCACCCTCGGCCGCGGCACAACCGGCACGACCTTCGGCCAGCCCGGCACAACGGGCCAGCCGGGCAGCACCCAATTCCGCCAGCCCGGAACGACCTTCACTCCGCAGCAAAATATTCCCGGCCAGCAACCCGGCGCCTCCAGCGCGCTGAGCAGCTTCCAGGATCGCATGCGCGACATCATTAACCGCGCTGCGTCGGGCGGCTCCGGCCTCCCGCTCGGCGAGGCCAAGATCATCCCCGATGAACGCACCAACTCATTGCTGGTTTTCGGCACCGCCGAAGAAATCAAGGAAGTCGAGAAAATCATCAAAGAGCTGGATGTCGTGCAACAACAGGTGCTCATCGAAGCGATCATCATGGAGGTGACGCTGGATGACACGCGCAACATCGGTTTTTCCTTCGCCCAGAATCCAAAATCTCTGGGAGCCGGCAACCTTACCTTTGGCGGCAGCAGGAACGTGGATTTTGGAAGTTCCATCACCAACGCCCTCCCGGGCGGACTGCCCGGCGGCTTCAGCTATTACGGTTTGTTGGGCAACGACTGGGAAGTCGCCATGACCGCCATCGCTACCGATGGCTCCATCAACGTGCTGTCCCGCCCGCGCATCCAGACGTCCCATGCGAAAGAGGCCTACCTGTTCATCGGCAACACGGTTCCCTTCATTACCGGGACGTTCACCGACATCAACGGCGGCGCCCGCTCGCAATTCCAGAACCAGCAGGTCGGCATCACGCTGAGCATCTTTCCGCTCATAAACGATGACGGCTTGGTGGTGCTCGATATCGTGCAAAACGTCCAGCAACTCGGCACCCCAACAACGATTGACGGCAATCCTGTGCCCACCACCACGGAACGCAATGCGCAAGCCAATGTCGCCGTCAAGAATGGGGACACCATCATACTCGGCGGCTTCATCAGCTCCACCAAGAGCAAGGGCACATCGGGTGTTCCTTACCTAAAGGATATTCCCTTGTTGGGCGCCTTGTTCCGCTCCCGCAACAACTCGAACCAGCGCGTGGAACTCATCGCCTTGATTCGTCCCACGGTGTTGAAGACTCCCGAACTCGCGGCCGTTCACACGGCGGAGGAGCGCGAAAAACTCTGGGGCGTGCGGCGCGCCGAGCAGGAACTGCTGGATGAAGAGAAGGCCGCCCACGCGAAGGAAAAGGCCCTGCTGGAAAAGCGTCAGCGCGCCAAGGACGCCGTCCAGCCTTGAGCCAACCGCGTCTCAGGATGTGCCCGGCGATGCGTTGCTCACGAATCATTTTCATCGTTGTATTCATGGCCCTGGCTTCAGCCATGGGCCCCGCTCGTGTTTTCGCCGCCACTTATGAAATTGTCGCGGGTTCTGATAAACGGTTCCAACCGGCCGTCCTGACAATTGAAACGGGCGATACCGTCATCTGGCGCGCGCAAGGCTCCACTCACACGGTCACGGGCCAGGGCAGCGACCCGTTGTGTGGCAGCGATTGGATTCTCTCCGGCTCCACCTGCACCCGCACATTCAATACCGCGGGGACCAATTTTTACCGTTGCAACTTCCACGGAACGTTCGGCATGACCGGCGCCGTGGTGATCGTGCAAAAGGTCAACTTCGCCCCATCGGTCAATATCACCAACCTTCAGCCCCGTTCCACTTTCGCCGCCCCCCGCAGCAATCTGGTCGTGGGCTACAACGCAGAGGACAGCGACGGCTCGATCGGCAGTGTTGAGATTTTCAGCGTGACGGTAAGCAACGTGGGCACGGCCACCGCCACCAACGTCACCAATTCACTCATCAAGCACACCTCGGCGGCGGGGCCATTTACCGCCACACTCACCAATCCGCCGCCCGGCAACTACCGGGTGTTCGCGCAAGCCATCGACAACCTGAACGTCCTGGTGAAAACGCCGCTGACTCCCTTCACCGTTTACACGCCGTTCACGAACGGCCTGCTCTCCCTCACCAACAACCAGTCCAGCTTCACCATCAACGCCGACCCGGGACTGGCGTATGCATTGGAGGCCTCCACCAACCTCGCCACGTGGACGGCGTTGTTCACCAACACGAACAACACCACCAACACCACGATAACCTTGACGGACTCGAACGCGGCGACATTTTCGAACCGGTTTTATCGCGTGCGGCTGGTGCCGTAGGCGCAGCCGAAGGTTCGGCTTCTCAGAGCGGCGGGGATTGGGGCATGATGCGGCGGCAATCCAATCACGTGAATCATACGCCGAATCCAGACAGCGGGCTGCGCGCCGGGCTCAAGCGCGCATATCATCGGCTGTTGACGCTCAGCACCGGCGGCAAAGGCGTGCGCAAAACCGCGCCGGATGGCGAATCCTTCTTCGTGCGACCGCAGTTTCGCTACCTCGATTGGAATCCCGTGGAATGCGCCGCGTATCGGAAGCGGATTCAACCAGGCGACACCGTGCTGGACATTGGCGCGAATGCCGGCGCGTATGCCCTTCTGTTCGGGAAATGGGTGCAGCCGGGCGGACGCGTGTTTGCCTTTGAACCGGCGGGAGCAGCGTTTCAAGGGCTGTCAGAACACGTCGCCATCAATGACTTGAACGAAGCCGTCACGTCGGTGCAGGCGGCGGTTTCCGACCGCGCGGGAACGGTGCGATTTCTGGCCGATGGCTTCCAAGGCACCAACCGGTTGCTGCGCGAAGGCGAAACATCGCCGCACGTCAGCGAAGTGCCCGCCGTAACGGTGGACGAGTTTTGCCGCGAGCGGGGCATCCGCCCAACGTTCTGGAAGATTGACACGGAAGGCTACGAACTGGCGGTGTTGCGCGGCGCGCGTGAAACAGTCCGCCAGGCAGGCGCGCGCCTGGCGATTTTCATGGAGTTGCACCCCACACAATGGGCGCGCCAAGGTTTCGGCGCTGAAGCGGTGCGCGACGAACTGGCGCAGCAGGGATTGGAGGTCACGTGGGTGCCTGAAGGCGTCGATCCGTGGACAACGGATTCGGGCGTAACGGTGGAAATTCGACCGAAAGGCGCGGCGTGAAGATCGCGATCGTCTGCCAGAACCGCCGCGTGGTGGGGGGCATCGAAACCTACCTGCGGCGGGTGTTGCCGGAACTGCGCGCCCGCGGGCACGAACTGGCGGTGTGGTATGAACACGAAGGCGATGCAACGCGCGCCCCCGTGGCGGAGGAGGCGACCGCCCCGTGTCAGCAACTCGACGTTTCCGCCCTGCTACGCCTCCAGGAGTGGCAGCCTGAATTGATCTACGCGCACGGCTTGTCCGAACCGTCGTTGGAAGAGCCGTTGCCCGGCGTGGCTCCCGTGGTGTTCTTCGCGCACGGTTACGGCGGCGTGTGCATCAGCGGTACGAAATGCCATAAGTTTCCCGATCACCTCGCCTGTGAGCGCGTGTTCGGCCCGGCGTGCCTGGCGCTGTATTATCCGCGGCGCTGCGGCGGTTGGAACCCGCTGACGATGCTCCGCGAATACGCCAAGAACGCGCGCCGGCTGGCGTTCCTAAAACACTGCCGCTTCATCACGGTTGCCAGCCAGCACATGGCGGCGGAATACCGGCGCCACGGGCTGGGTGACAAAGTGACGGTCGCGAGTCTCCCAGTGACGCCCGATGTGCCGGTGGCCGACTCCCCTGCCCTGCCCTCGGACACGTGGCAACTCCTGTTCCTCGGGCGCGCACAGGACATCAAGGGCGGAGCGTTCTTGCTGCAAGCCTTGTCCCTGGTGGCCGCGGCGAAATTGAGCCGGCCGGTTCATACGACGATCGCGGGCGACGGCGAAGCGCTGGGCGAATGGCGCGCAGCGGCGGCGCAACTGGTCGCTTCGACCACGAACGTATCCGTCCAGTTCGCCGGCTGGGTGGACGGCGAAGCCAAGGCGCGCTTGCTGGCGCGCACGCATTTGCTGGTGTTGCCGAGCCTGTGGCCCGAACCGTTCGGCATGACGGGCGTGGAAGCCGGACATCATGGCGTGCCGTGCGCGGCGTTTGCCTCGGGTGGGGTGCGCGAGTGGCTGGAGGACGGCGTGAATGGGCACCTGGCATCCGCGAACCCGCCCCAACCGTCCGGGCTGGCGAAGAGCATTGTGGAATGCCTGAAGGACACGGCGCATTACCAGCGCCTGCGGCAGGGCGCTAGCGAGCGGGCGCAACGGTTCAGCATGGCGCGGCACATCGAAGCCTTGGAAAATGTGTTTCGCGAAGCGGTGAAAAGACCGTAGTCAAGGCGGCCATTCTCATTTCGAGAACGAGGAGGAGGACGACGACGAGCACGAGCCATAACAATGGTCGGGGCGGTGAGATTTGAACTCACGACCTCTTCCACCCCAAGGAAGCGCGCTACCAAGCTACGCTACGCCCCGAACCATTCGCGCCGCTGGAAGCAGCGCAGGCGGGCATAGTAGAGGCCAAGACGCCGAATTCAACAAATTTCCACAGAAACCCGCATTGAGCCAGACGCGGCGGCGTGGCATGCTCGGGACATGCGACACGCGCCGATCGATGCGAAGCTGTTCATCAACAACCGGGAACGCCTCAAGAATATCCTGCCGCCCAACGCCCTGGCCATTGTCAACGCCAACGACGTGCTGCCCACCAACGCCGACGGCTCGTTGCGGCTGCATCCGAACAGCGACCTGTTTTACCTCAGCGGCATCGAACAGGAGGAAAGCATCCTGCTCATCGCGCCCAACGCGTTTGACGAGAAGCATCGCGAAATCCTGTTCCTGCGCGAGCCGAACGAGGAACTCAAGACGTGGGAGGGGCACAAGCTGGCCAAGGAGGAAGCCACGCGCATCTCGGGCGTCAAGCAGATCAAATGGCTGTCCGAATTTCCCGGGCTGTTTCATCAGCTCATGTGCGAGGCCGAGCACGTGTTCCTCAACAGCAACGAGCATCGCCGCGCGCACATCGAGGTGGAGACGCGCGACGCGCGGTTTGTGCGCGATTGCCAGGCGCGTTACCCGCTGCATCGGTATCACCGCCTGGCGCGGCTCATGCACCGGTTGCGCGCGGTGAAGTCGGAGGCGGAGGTGGAGTTGCTCAAGCAGGCCATTGCCATCACGGACAAGGGATTCCGCCGCGTGGCGCGCCTGGTCAAGCCGGGCCTCAACGAAGCGGAGATTGAAGCGGTGTTCGCGCACGAGTTCATCCGCAACCGCGCGAATTTCGCTTATACGCCGATCATCGCGGCGGGCGCGAACTCGTGCGTGCTGCATTATCTGCAAAACGACCAGCCGTGCCGCAATGGCGATGTGCTGTTACTCGACGTCGCCGCCAACTACGCGAACTACAACGCCGACCTGACGCGCACCCTGCCGGTGAACGGGCGCTTCACGCGGCGGCAACGCGACGTGTACAACGCCGTGCTGCGCGTGTTGCGCGCGATGATCAAGGCGGCGGCGCCGGGCAAATTGCACCGCGACTGGCAGAAGGAATCCGAGGCGCTGGTCACGGAGGAACTGCTGCAACTTGGCCTGCTCAAACCGCGCGAGGTGAAGCGCCAGGACCCGGACAAGCCGGCGTGCAAAAGGTATTTCATGCACGGCCTGGGGCATCCGCTGGGGCTGGATGTGCATGACCTCGGTTACGTCAGCGAGCCCTTCGCGCCAGGCTGGGTGCTGACAGTCGAGCCGGGGATTTACCTTCCCGAGGAAGGCTTCGGCGTGCGCCTGGAGAACGACATCTTGATTACGAACACTGGCTCGGTGGATTTGATGGCGGGGATACCGATTGAAGCGGATGAAATCGAGGCGTTGATGAAACGGTGATCAATCAATCACCTTGATGATGATGGCGGTGAAGTCGTCCAGTTGCGGCGCGCCGGCGGAGAAATCGCGCATCGCCTGGTAAAGCGTCTCGACTATTTCCTGCGCGGACTTCTCGCGATTCGCGCGCACCACATCCAGGATGCGCTCGGTGCCGAACAAGTCGCCGCCCGGTGAAACGGCTTCCTCGATGCCATCGGTCAGCATCAGGATCAATTCGCCGGGCGCCAGCAAAACCGGGCTGGAGCTTTTGTAGGTGGTGTCGGGCTTGATGCCGAGCGGAATGCCCGTGCGCTTGAGTTCCACGCGCACCGCGCCCGTGGGGTCGAGCACGTAACAGGACGGATGCCCCGCACTGGAATACACGAGGCTGTGGGTGTTCGGGTCAATCTGCGCCAGGATCAACGTGACGAAACGTTCGTAGCCGACGTCCTCCGCCAGCACGCGATTGGCGCGTGAAAGAATCTCACCGACGTCATCGCGATTGCGCGCCAGCACGCGCAGATACGCGCGCGTCTCCGCCATCAACAATGCCGGTCCCACGCCGTGGCCGGTGACATCACCCACGACGACGCCCAGCCGGTTGTGCAGCATGCTCAGGTAATCGAAGTAATCGCCGCCCGTCGCCTCGGCCGGGTGCGACAGGCCGGCGATGTCGAAGTCCGGCATCGAGGGCGAGGCCTTGGGAAAGAGCCGTTGCTGGATCTCGCGAGCGACGCGGAACTGCTCCTGGTTTTCGCTCAACTCGCGCTCGGCGCGGATGCGTTCGGTGATGTCGCGAATGAAAGCCACAAACCACCGCTTGCCGTGCAGCGCCATGTCGTTGAACGCGATTTCAATGAGCACCTCGCGGCTGTCCTTGCGACTGCCGACGGTTTCGATGACGTGGCGGTGCGATTCCTTCACCCCGGAACGCAGCAACTTCGCAAAGCCATCCTGGGAATCGGTGCGGATGCGCTCGGGCAACAACAGCGTGAGGTTCTGGCCGATGAGTTCGTCCGGTTGATAACCGAAAATCTTTTCCACCGCGGGATTGGCGAAATGAATCCGGCTGTCGGTGTCCATGAGCAGGACGGCATCGGTGGCCGTTTCCCACAACAGACGGTAACGGAGTTCGCTTTCGCGCAAGGCGTCTTCCGCCTGGCGCTGCGCGTTGCGCACGGACGATTCGCGCAACTCGCGTTCGACGGCGGCAACCAGGCGCGTGAGGTTGCCCTTCATGAAGTAATCGTGCGCGCCGGCCTTCATCGCGGCCGCCGCCACGTCCTCGCCAATGCCGCCGGAGATGATGATGAAGGGCATGTCGAGCTTGAACTCCTGGACCGTCTTCAGCGCCTCCATCGCGGTGAACGCCGGCAGGTTGTAATCGGCCAGGACAACCTGCCAGTTGCCGGTTTCGAGCGCCTTGCGCAGCGCCTCGAGCGTTTCGACGCGTTCATGCGCTGGTTCGTAACCGCCCTTGCGCAATACGTTGACGAGGATTTTCGCGTCGAATTCCGAATCCTCGACTATCAACACGCGCAGGGGAATTCTCATGGGAAAATTCCTTCCGCCTGCGCACGGCGACAGGTTGCTGATGTTCGTTCGTGTTGCATGAACTTACACGCGCGGGACGAAATTCAACATCGCCCGCTCGATGCGGCGTTGACCGGCCCTTAAGCGCCCAATAATTCCCTTATCTTGGTCGGGATGTCAAAGTGCTTCATCAGCGATTCGCCCACCAGAATCGCCTGCGCGCCGCACCCGCGGAGACGCTGGACATCCGCCGGCGTATGAATGCCGCTCTCGGCAACGAGCAATCTGGCCGCGCCGCCGGGGGACTGGCGCAACTTCGCCGCTAGCCTTTCGGTGGTGGCGAGATCCACGGTGAACGATTTCAAGTCGCGATTGTTCACGCCGATGATGCTCGCGCCCGCCGCCAGCGCGCGGTCGAGTTCCGCTTCGTCATGCACTTCGACCAAGGCGGCCAGGCCCGCTTCGTTGGCCAGTGCAAGCAGTTCGCGCAACTGCCGGTCGTCCAGAATCGCCACTATCAACAGGATCGCGTCCGCGCCCCATTCGATGGCTTCGAGAATCTGCCGCGCGTCGATGATGAAATCTTTGCGCAGCAGCGGCAGTCCTACGGCGGCGCGAATCTGCTTCAGATAGGTAAGAGACCCTTGGAAGAACTTTTCATCCGTCAAAACGGACAGACAGCTCGCGCCGCCGGCTTCGTAGGCGCGCGCGATTTTCACGGGATCGAAATCCGCACAGATGATTCCGGCGGAAGGCGAGGCTTTCTTTACTTCGGCAATGAGAGCGATGTTGCCGCGGCGCGGCTGGGCAAGTGCGGCGGCGAAATCGCGCCGTTCGTCGCGTTCGAGCAGGGCGTCGCGCAGGTCGCCCGCGGCGATCAACCGCTCGGGCAGGCGCGCCACTTCGCGGCGTTTTTCGTCAACGATCGTGTCGAGGATGTTGCGCTTTTTCTCCACGGCGGGCCTTACTCCTCTTCCTCGTCCTTGATGCCGGCCATGCGTTTGGTCGGGCAGCCCGCGCGCAACCACGAGTTCACGAACTCATCGAGGTCGCCATCCATGACGGCTTGCACATCGCTGGTTTGCGTGCCGGTGCGCAGGTCCTTCACCATGCGATACGGTTGAAAGACGTAGCTGCGAATCTGGTTGCCCCAGGAGACGCTCCCCTTCTCGCCGTAAAAGCGTTCCATCTCCGCCTTCTGCGCATCAACGCGTTGGGCGAAAATGCGCGAGAGCAGCAGCTTCATCGCGGTGGCGCGATTCTGGTGTTGCGAGCGCTGGCTCTGGCTGGCCACGACCAGGCCCGTCGGGATGTGCGTGATGCGCACCGCCGTTTCCACCTTGTTGACGTTCTGCCCGCCCTTGCCGCCGGAGCGAAACGTGTCGAACTGAAATTCGCTCATCGGAATGTCGATGTCGCCGGTCTCTTCGATTTCCGCGATGACATCGACGCTGGCGAAACTGGTATGGCGGCGTTTGTTGGCGTCAAAGGGCGAGATGCGCACCAGGCGATGCACGCCGCGCTCGGCCTTGCAAAACCCATAGGCATTTTCGCCGCGCACGATGAACGTGGCGCTCTTGATGCCGGCAGTTTCACCGGGCAACGCATCGGTCATTTCCACTTCCCAGCCGCGCGCCTCGCACCAGCGTTGATACATGCGCAGGAGCATGTTGGCCCAATCGCACGATTCGGTGCCGCCGGCGCCGGCGTTGATGCTGACAATGCAATGGCGCGGGTCGTAAGGGCCGTTGAGCAGGATGCGCAATTCCGTGGCGTCCAGTTCCTTGCTGAACTTGGCGACGTCTTGCTCGAGATCGCGCTGGATCGCGGGCTGGGCGGATTCGGGCTCGGCCTCGCCCAGTTCGACCATGACGCGCATGTCCTCGAGCTGCTTTTCGAGGCGCAGCACGGGATCGACCTTCTTGCGGAGGGAGGAGGATTCGTCGATCAGCTTTTGGGCTTGCTCGCGGCTGGCCCAGAAATCGTCCTTGGCCATGGCGGCGTCCAGTTCGGCGAGGCGTTTTTGCAAAGCGGGGACGTCAAAGAAACCTCCGCAAATGGGAGAGCTTTTCCGCGCCTTCGGCCAGCCGAACTTTAACGACGTCAAACATAAGGTTTGGCAATGTATGGTTCGGGCAGGGTTTTGCCCAGCCCAATTTTGGGGCGTGACCATTCGGGCATGATTGAATTGAATGTGGTTTGGTTCGGAGTCCCGGCTTCAGCCGGCCAAGGCGTGACATTCAAAGCACGTGGAGATTTCCTTTGGTTGTTAACGGAGCGACGCCCAACCGCCTGAAGGCGGGACTCCGAACCCTGCGCGATGTTACCCACTTGCAATCGCACTCTTGCCATTCGCGTTTGGGGGACGGGCCAGGTCTCCAGCGATGAATCGCCGGCACTCC
>JBFMBT010000239.1:0-10428 GCA_040754875.1 Verrucomicrobiota bacterium
CCTCTCCCTGGGGGAGAGGGGGAAATTGTTCCAGCGGTGGGCGAAAATGGTACGCAAGGCGCGCAGCGGACCCACCCCTGGCCCCTCCCAAGAGGGGAATGGTGTTTGGTTTGCTGGCCCAACGGGCGGGTTCGTGGCTCATGGTGAGATATCGGGCAGAAGCGGGCGGAACCGGCAGTTTGTTCCACGCGCGTTCTGGTAGATCGCTTTGTGAGCTCGATTTCATTGGTTCAGCCAGGCGGGGCCGGTCGTTAATTCGCGGTGGAGGACTTCGCTGGAGGTGGCCCAGGCGGGGATGAAACGCGCGGCGGCGCATTTCTGAAAGAAAGGAGCAGGCTCGCGGACGGTTTGCGCGTAGCCGAGGGCGATGACGGCGGTTTTGCCGCTGCGCTGGATTTCGAGCAATTGTTTCTCTTTGTTTTTTGACCAGCCATCGGTTCCCGCAAACGCGTTTTCCCAGAGGACACCGTCCGGATTGTCCGCGTGTCCGCCGGCGAGTGTGAGACCGGGAATTTCCACGCCCGAGGCATCGCCGACGAAAACTTTCTCACCGATCAAATTCAAACCGCGATTCTGCACGATAAACTTGCCGCGGTCACGGGCCTTGATGGCGCGCACGAAGGAAACCATTGCCTGCACACTTTCAACGCGGCGCGGGATGGGCCAGTCCTTCTTGCCGATGCAGGCATCGACGGTATCGACGGTGTCGAGCATCAAGCCGTGGAAGCCGCGCGTATAAATGCCGTCGATGTCCTGCATGACCCAGGCGCGCCAGGCCTCGGACAGGACATCGACGCGCGTGGAGTTGAACTGCGCGTTGCGGTTGAGGAAGACGTCGTTGACCGTGCGGATTTTCAAATTGGTGTTGGTCTTCTGAAATCGCTCGAAGAAGGAAGTGAATTCCGCAATGCGCGAGTTGTGGATTTCGCCGATGCTGATATAGCCGATGACTTTGGCGCCGGTGCGATTGGCGTGGTCGAGGAGTGTGGCGAGGCGGTCGGCATTCAGCGAGCGAGGTTCGACGACGACCATCTGGCCGTTGGTCATGCGCGCGGACATTTGGGAGAGGAGGGTGGCGTCGCGGCCATAGTAGAGTTGGAAGGTGGACGGAGTGAAAGGGGCGGCGACGAGAGCGGATGAAGGGAATGCAATCCAGGCAAGTAAGAGAAGGTGGATGGGCGCGCGAGATAGGAAACCCCTCTCCCTCGGTCCCTCTCCCCCTCTTTCCTCGGGGGCGAGGGAAGCGCGCGCGGTATCGCGGGTAAGTGTGTTTGTCGTGAATTTGATATTACTGCCTTCCCCCTCACCCCGGCCCTCTCCCTTGGGGAGAGGGAGGAATTGTTCCCGCCGTGGACGGAAATGGTACACAAGGCGCGCGACGGACCCGCCCATGGCCCCTCCCGGGAGGCGAATGGCGTTTGGTTTGCTGGGTTGCATGGCGGAGTCATGGTTCGCGCGAAGTGGCCGGGACGGGTGCATGGTCTGGTTTATGGCGCAAACTGGAGCGGAGTGCCATGGGAAAAAAGAGGCAGCGAGGACGAACGTGCGCGGGAGAGTCAAAGAACCCCGCACACCTGCGGTTGCAAGCGAAGCACTGCGGCTGGGCGTTGCCACAGCCGCGATCCGAAGCATGAAATCATAGCCAAGCTGTGTTGGCTGCGTTAAGTTCGCGCGCGATGTCACGGTTGCCATTCGAGCTGCTGCTCGCGTTGCGATATCTGCGGCCCAAACGGACGTTTGTGTCCGTCATCACGCTCATTTCCATTGTGGGTGTGGCGCTGGGCGTGGCGGTGCTCATCATTGTCATCAGCGTGATGAGCGGGTTTGACGCGCAACTGCGCGACCGCATCCTGGGCTTCAACGCGCACATCAAGGTGATGAAGCGCTTCGCCAAGAAGATGGATGATTACGCGCTGACGTCGGCCATCGTCAGTTCCAATTCCCAGGTCCGCGGCGTGGCGCCATTCGTCATGGGGCAGGCGTTGTTGAAGACACAGCCGGAGGTGGGCGAGCCGGTCGGCGGCGCGCCGTGGATTCGCGGGATCGACCCGCAACTGGAGGAACAGGTCAGCGGCATTTCCACCAACATGGTCGAAGGCAAGTTCGACGTGGAAGACGACGGCATCGTGATGGGCATCGAACTGGCGCGCATGCTCAACGTGCATGCGGGCGATCGCGTGGCGATTTATTATCCGCGCGACCTGTTGAAGATGGAGAAGAGCCGCGGCAAGGATGACATCGCGATCCTGCCGAATGACTACGTGGTGAAGGGCGTGTTTGATGTGGGCTATTACGAATTCAATGCCGCGGTGGTGTTGTGTTCGCTCGAAAGCGCGCAGGAGTTGTTTGATTCCGAGGAACAGGTGGATGGCCTGATGGTGATGCTCAAGGACCCGTTTCAGGCCGGCGCGGTGCGCGATGAACTGATGGCCGCGCTCGGGCGTGACTATTTCGTCAGCACCTGGATGACGGAGAATTCGACGATTCTCGACGCGCTGGTGGTGGAGAAGCACGTAATGTTTTATCTCCTGTTCTTCATCATGATTGTGGCGGCATTCGGCATCACGAGCGCGCTGATTACGTTTGTGGTGCAGAAGACGCGGGAGATTGGGATTTTGAAGGCGCTGGGAGCGTCGGCATTTCAGATCCAATGGCTGTTCCTGAGCCAGAGCCTGATTGTGGGAGTGGTGGGCGTCACGTGCGGTTACGGGTTGGGCATGCTGGCGGTGGCGTATCGGAATGAATTCCTTTTCTTGATGCGGCGCGTGACGGGCTTCGAATTGTTCCCGGCGTCGATTTACAATTTCACGGAATTGCCGGCGCTGATTGTGCCGGGTGACATCGCGATCATTTGCGGCGGGTCGCTGCTAATCTGCGTGCTGGCGGGGGCGTTTCCCGCGTGGAATGCGGGACGGTTGAAACCAGTGGAGGCGTTGCGTCATGAGTAACGGAGCCAATGCCGGACAGCCGTTGCTCACCGCGCGCGGCCTGCACAAGAGCTACCAGCTCGGCCAGCGCGCGGTGGAAGTGTTGCAGGGCGTGGACCTGACGGTGGCGAGCGGCGATTTTCTCGCGTTGCGCGGCGCGTCAGGCGCGGGCAAGAGCACACTGCTGCATCTGCTGGGCGGACTGGACACGCCGGACAGCGGCGAAATCTGGTTTGCGGGAAAGAATCTCGCGAAGCTGGGAAGCAAGGGGCTGGCGTCGTTCCGCAACACGCAAGTTGGTTTCGTGTTTCAAGCGTATCATTTGCTGCCGGAACTGGACGCGTTGGAAAACGTCTGTCTTCCGGCGCGCATGGCACGGAAGGACGCGGGCATCACAGAGAAGCGCGGGCGCGAATTGCTGGCACGCGTCGGCTTGGGGGAACGGCTGGAGCATCGCCCGTATGAGTTGTCCGGCGGCGAGCAACAGCGGGTGGCCATTGCGCGCGCGTTGGTCAACGAGCCGCGCTTCATCCTGGCTGATGAACCGACGGGCAACCTGGATTCGCACGCGGGCGGAGAAATCATCCAGTTGCTGACCGAACTGCGGGCCGAGCGCAATGCGACATTGCTCATTGCCACGCATGATTCGCGCGTGGCGGCTTGCGCCCCGCGGGTCATTGATCTGGTGGATGGAAGGATCAAGGATTGAGGGTTGCGCTCCCCGCAGATTCATAAAAAACACCGATTGGGAGCGGAGGAATGGGCCAATGGTTTTGCGGACACAGGAGCGCCTTGTTATGCCGCGTCTGGCCGACTGGAAGTCAGCGATACAGCAGGTTGGAAACCTGCGCTACGAAGTGCCCAACTGTACCGATTACAGTGTGCAAAATCCATTATTGCGGAGCCGGTGAGCGTTCACTACGTTGGGGCCGTTACGATGAAGATTTACATCGACGGAAAATATTACGACGAGAAGAACGCCAAGGTTTCGGTGTTCGACCACGGCTTGCTGTACGGCGACGGCGTGTTTGAAGGCATTCGCGCGTATAACGGCCGCGTGTTCAAATTGAAGGAGCACATCGACCGGCTGTTTTATTCGGCCAAGGCGATTCTGCTGACCATCCCGATGACGCATGAGGCGATGATGCGGGCGGTCGTCGAGGCCTGCCGCACGAACAAGGTTCGGGACGGTTACATCCGGCTGGTGGTGACGCGGGGCGTGGGCACGCTGGGGTTGAATCCGAACCGGTGCATCAACCCGTCGGTCATCATCATCGCGGGCAAGATTCAGCTTTATCCCGAGGAGTTGTATCAGCGCGGGCTGGAGATCATCACGGTGGCGACGACGCGCAACCTGCACAGCGCGTTGAATCCGGCCATCAAGTCGCTCAATTACCTCAACAACATCCTCGCGAAAATCGAAGCGAACAACGGCGGTTGCGAGGAAGCCATCATGCTCAATTCCGAGGGTTACGTTTCGGAATGCACGGGCGACAATATTTTCATCGTGAAGGGAAATCAGTTGCTCACGCCGCCGTTGTCGGCGGGGGCGCTGTATGGCATCACGCGCGGCGTCGTGATGGACATCGGCCGCGAGACGGGCCTGCAGGTGGCCGAGCCGAACCTCACGCGCTACGACCTGTTCAACGCCGACGAATGTTTCCTCACCGGCACCGGCGCGGAAATCATCCCGGTGGTGAAGATCGACGGGCGCGTCATCGGCACGGGCCAGCCCGGGCCTGTCACGCACGGCCTGGTTGAACGATACCATGCCTTGACGAAGATGTCGGGTGAGCCGATATACAAGTAGAGAGAAGTATGCTGTGCCACGTCTGCAAACAGAATGAAGCGAAGGTGCATCTGACCGAGATGCACGGCGGCGTCACCAAGAAACTCGATCTCTGCGAGGCGTGCAGCAAGGCCAAGGGTATTGACGATCCGACGGCGTATTCGCTGGCGGACCTGCTGCTGGGCTTGAGTGGCAATGCGCCCGAGGCGGCGGCGGAAACCGAAGACACGCAGGAACTCAAATGCCCGCAGTGCGGTTTCACGCAGAGCGATTTCAAGAAGTCCGGGCGTCTGGGTTGCGCGCAATGTTACCAGACCTTTGCCGAAGGTTTGCAGGGCCTGTTGAAGCAGATGCACAAGGGCACCAAGCACGTCGGCAAGGTGCCTTCCGGCCACACGCACAGCCGCGGCGAATGTTCCGCCAAGCTGACGGCGCTCCAGAAGAAACTCGACAAGGCCGTGGCCTCCGAGGATTTCGAGCAAGCCGCGGTGTTGCGCGACGAGATCAAGAAGCTCAAGGCGCACATCGAGAAGTCCGAGACTGTTTGAGCGATGAATATTCACGAGTTTCTCAGCCAGCCCGCCGAAATCTGCCGCCGCAAAGGTCCCGATGACCGCATCGTCATGTCCAGCCGCGTGCGCCTGGCGCGCAATCTCAAGCAGCTCCCGTTTCCGAGCTGGGCCAAAAAGAACGACCGCGTCAAGGCGCTCAACGTCGTTCGCCCGTGCGTCGAGGCCCTCCCGTTCATGCACGGCGCGTTTTCCGAGGCGATGGATAATCTCACCCCGCTGGACAAGCAATTGCTCGTCGAGCGGCATCTCATCAGCCGCGAGCACGCCGCCAAGAGCGCCGGCAGCGGCCTGGTCTTGAGCAAGGACGAGTCGGTCTGCGTGATGATCAATGAAGAGGATCATCTGCGCATGCAGTCGCTGTATCACGGCCTCCAGATCAAAAAGGCGTGGGAAACCATCGACGAGGTGGATTCAATTTTGGAGAAGAAACTCGATTACGCCTTCACGCCGGAACTCGGTTACCTCACCGCGTGCCCAACCAATCTGGGCACCGGCATCCGCGTCAGCGCCATGCTCCATTTGCCGGGCCTCGTACTGGCCGAGCAGATCAACCAGATCATTTCCGCGGTCAACAAATTGAACCTCGCGGTGCGCGGCCTCTACGGCGAAGGCACCGAGGCGCTGGGCAACGTTTTCCAGGTTTCCAATCAGACCACGCTGGGCGAATCGGAGGCGGACATTCTCGCGCGCCTGGGCAAGGTGCTTTCGCAAATCATCGAGAACGAGGAAAACGCGCGCGCGATGCTGCTGGAGAAAAAGCCCAAGACTGTGTTCAACCAGATTGGCCGCGCCTACGGCATCCTCGCCAACGCGCACAGCATTTCCTCCAAGGAGACGATGAATCTCCTGTCGCTCGTCCGCCTGGGCATCGACCTCGCCATGTTCAACAGCCTGGACCGCGCGGTCATCGACGAACTGTTTCTCGTCACCCAGCCCGCGCACTTGCAGCGCACCATGCCGGACAAGCTCAGCGCCGACGAACGCGACGTCCTCCGCGCGGACATGCTCCGCGAGCGCCTGCGCAAGGTCAAACCGCCCGAGCCGCCCGCTGCCGATTCAGGCCGCAAGGGCTGATCGCCCGGCATCCCCCCTGGTGTATTTCCGATAGCCGCTGGTGGATTTACCTTATGGCCGTACGCGTAGAGCGTGGCATGATGGTTCCGTTGTACCCCTTTTCACGCCGGAACCGGTTTGCCGTACGGCGTGAAGGGCGCCGGAGCCGGAATCCAACAACAAAACGTAATGAACCGACCACGCGCGCACCAAAACTTAATTAACGCAATCAGAATACTCTTATATAAACTAAACTGCTACACTCTTTCACCCAAACTGCCTATTGTTTCCTAAGGCCAAATGGGGTACGAGTCCTTAGAAGTCTCCGTGTGATAAGAGTTGGCGAAGTAATTCCACAACGTAAGAACATGAGATTGACTTATCTGTTTTTCGCGATGGCCGTCATCGTATCCGGGTGCGGTGGAGGCGATAAAGGCACTCCGCCATCCTCCCAGGCTCCAGCCCAACAAAGCGGCGGGCCAGCCCTCGGCGCGGCGCCCGCAGACGCACCGCCTCCTCCGGCACCACCACCCGTGGCCGGCGATGGCGGAGCCGTGGCCGTGCCCAGCGTCGCGGCACCGGTCGCGGTGGATCCCGCGGATCCCAGCGGCGGCGACCCTTTGATTCACTTCCGGTTCGAGCCCAACGGGGCGCGCCGCGATGACCTGACCGCCCTGCAAGCCGCGGTGGACGGCTATTCACGCCTGATCGGCAGCTCGGTGATGCAGGAAGGCGACAAGCCGTGGGATCCGTTGACGGCGGACATGTCCGGACTGATCCAAAGGAGACTCATCAAAGGTTTCCCGGCGGCGCCGGATGGCAAGCGTTACGTGTATAACCCGGAAACGCGCAAGGTCAGTTTGAAATGAATTTGACGCCTCGACCCAACCCCCAACCCCAACGTATATGAGTCAAACCTACCGCAAATGGTGTTCGGCGTGGCGCCAGAGGCGCGCCTTTACGCTGATCGAACTGCTGGTGGTCATCGCCATCATCGCCATCCTGGCGGCCATGTTGTTGCCGGCCCTCGCCAGCGCGCGCAAGAAGGCCCAGATCGCCGGTTCCTTGTCCAACGCCAAGCAAATGGGCATGGCCTTCAACATGTATTTTGGCGACAACAAGGAAAAAATCCCCTACGCGCGGTTCTTCAGCGACAACAACAACCTCCACTACTCGTGGGATGAACTCATCCAGTCGTACCTCGGTCTTCGTTGGGGGCTGGACAACGGCAACTCCGACTGGCGCCGCGACTGGGACTGGACCAACAAGTCCGGCTCGCCCCGCCTGGCGGATGAAAAGGTGTTTATCTGTCCGGCGGACAAGATGAAATCAGCCACCATCACTCAGAATCACCAGTGGCAGGCGCTGCGCCGCAGTTATGCGATGCCCCAACACAACATGAGCAATAACCCGAACTGGCGCTTCAATCCGAACGGCGCCGGACCGGACTGGCCGCCTTCATCGGAGAATCGCACCGGCGTTGGCTTCTGTTTTGCCGTGGGCGGCAACCAAAGTTTCAACAACATCACCGTCGGCCCCGCCATCCCGTCCACGGGTGTTCCGCAGCGTTACAACAGCACCGGCGGCGCCGAGCCCCGCAAATACAAAGACGCCGCCGCGCTGTTCACCGGCCAGTTGCGCGATGCGCAAGGCACCATCGGCGTCACCGAACGCGTCTCCGAATGGAATCACCTGGGCGAAGGCGGCTGGGCCGAAACCCAGAATGCCGACAACCAATACCATAACGCCCAAGGGTTGAACGACCAGGTCCACCACGGGCGGGACATGCATGACTACCTGTTCATGGATGGCCATGCCGAGCATCTGAACAAACGCGATACCATCGGCCGCATCAACACCGCCACCAGCCGCCAATCCGGCATGTGGACCATCGTGACCAACGACTGAGCGCGAGTTTGATTAATCGCACTTTCTCAACGCGCCACGCTCCAGTTTGCAATTACGTACACTTAGGTGTTCAATTGTGAATTAACAATAATAATTCATCCTGTTTTCCCGATTCACCCAAATTGCCTATTGTAACCACTTGTCAAAGAGCGTAAACGAATGTTTGAAACCAATGATTGGAACGGTGCGTCTGTTAAAATAACCACGATTGTTTCATAGTCTTTACATGAAGCTAACTTATTTGGCACTCGGAGTAGCGTTAGTGGCCGCAGGTTGCGGTGGTAGCGATTCAGGATCCCCGGCTCCAACCACACCCCCGGCGCAAAAATCAGGCCCTGCGCTCGGGGCTCCGCCGCCCGATGCTCCCCCGCCACCCGGAGCGCCAGCACCGACGGCGGGTGCTTCGGAAGCCTCAGCCATTCCCTCGCCCTCCGTGGCGGCCCCGACTCCCGTGGATCCGAACGACCCGACGGGAGGCGATCCCCTCATTTTTTTCCGGTTTGACCCCAACGGCAAGCGGTTGGACGACCTGGCCGCGCTGCAAGCCGCGTGCGACGGCTATTCACGGAAGCTTTCCAGCTCGGTGACCGGGCCGGAGGACAAGCCGTGGGATCCCTTGACGGCCGACATGCGTGGCCTGCTCGAAAAGAAATTCATCAAGTTCCTGCCGCCGGCGCCGGACGGCAAGCGCTACGTATACAACCCGGAGACGCACAAAGTCAGCCTGAAATAAAATTTGATGCCTCGATCCAACCTCTAACCCAAAAGATCATGACTCAAACCTATCGTAAGTGGAGTTCAGCGTGGCGTGTGAGGCGCGCTTTCACGCTGATTGAACTGTTGGTGGTCATCGCCATCATCGCCATTCTCGCCGCCATGTTGCTGCCGGCGCTGGCCAGCGCCCGCAAGAAAGCGCAGATCGCGGGCTCCTTGTCCAATGCCAAGCAAATGGGCATGGGCATGAACATGTATTACGGCGATAACAAGGAAAAGGTGCCGTACGCCCGCTTCTTCAGCAGCGGCAACAACGACCTTCATTATTCTTGGGACGAACTCATCCAATCCTACCTCGGCCTCCGCTGGGGGCTTGATAACGGCAATTCCGACTGGCGCCGTGACTGGGACTGGACCAACAAAACGGGTTCACCCCGCCTGGCGGACGAAAAGGTGTTTCTCTGCCCTGCGGATAAGATGATCTCCGCCAATATCCGCCAGAACCAGCAGTGGCAGGGCCTGCGCCGCAGCTACTCGATGCCCCAGCACAACATGGGACAGAGCCCGGGCTTCCGTTTCAACCCCAATTCAAAGGGCCCGGACTGGCCACCTGCGTCTGACAACCATGCCGGCATCGGCCTCACTTATGCGGTGGCCGCCGCCCAAAACGACAACGGCGTTAATCTCGGCCCCGGTATTCCCAATCCAGGCGCCCCCGTCCGCTACAACATGACCGGCGGCGCCGAGCCCCGCAAATACAAGGACGCCGCCTCCCTCTTCACGGGGCAGGTGCTGGACGCCCCGGGCACCATTTCCATCACCGAGCGCATCGCGGAATGGAATCACCTGGGTGAAGGTCACTGGGCCGAAATCCACGTGCCCGACGGCCAGTTCAATAATGCCCAGGGCCTGACGGATCTCGTCCACCACGGTCGTGACATGCATGATTACCTGTTCATGGACGGCCACGCCGAACACCTGAACAAGCGCGATACCATCGGTCGCGTCAACACCAGCACCGGCCGCCAATCCGGCATGTGGACCATTAACGCCCAGCACTAGGCGCGCCTCCCCTTTCCAAAAAACCGCGAGGGTTTCCCCTTCGCGGTTTTTTTGTTTCTAATCGACTGTTTCGTAGGACACCTTGACTTCTGTTGCAACTCCATTGACCACAACCAGTAGCATTTTTAAACTTAAAACTTCCTGCAGCCGTGCATATTCAATCACCCAAATTGCCTATTGCCAAAGCATTAGAAGTTAAGTAAATGATTAGTATTCCAACTAGAACAATTGGAACTCATTGCGGAATACGACCGTATGAATTCATTAAATGCTTCGGTTGTTCTCGGGGTTGTGTTGCTCGCAGCGGGTTGCGGTCCCAAAGAAACCGCCCCTAATCAGGCCCCTTCGCCCTCCCAATCTCCCGCTCCTCCCGTCGTTGCGGCTCCGGCGCCGGATGCCCCCC
>JBFMBT010000240.1:0-10389 GCA_040754875.1 Verrucomicrobiota bacterium
GGCGGGAGGCGGCGGGCGCGGTGGACAAGGTGGGGGTGGTCGCGGAGACGGACGGGGTGGCGGAGACGGGCGGGGGAAAGGGAAGGGAGATGGCAACTTTGATGGAATGCGTCCAGGCGGCGGCAACTTCCCGCCCGGTGGGGACCGTTTTCCCGGCGGACAAAGACCCGGTTTTAGTCCTCAACCGGGACAAGGCCCGCCGCGTCAGGGGCAAAACCCGAACTTCCAACCCGGTCAGCAACAGAACCCGCGATTTGGCGGAGGCAGAAAGGGCGGATGAAGATTAGCCTTTCACGCTCCAACCGCGGCATCGCCCTCATCATCGTGATGATGGTGATTCTGGTGCTGGGCTTTCTGGCGGGCGGCTTTGCATATTCGATGAAGGTGGAGACGAAGCTGGCGCGCAACTCCAATTACGATTCGGAATTCGAATGGCTCGGCCGCTCCGGCGTCGAGCTGGCGCGCTATGTCCTGGGCCAGCACATGACCGTCCCCAACGAAGGCAATTACGACGCGCTCAACCAAAAATGGGCCGGCGGGCCGATGGGCACCAACGAAGTGCTCGCGAACATTTCGCTGGAGAACGTCCCGCTGGGCAACGGCACGTTCACGGTGAAAATCATCGACCTCGAGCGCTACTACAACATCAACTTCGCCGACGACATCACGCTGCGCCAGGGACTGACGTTGATGGGTGTCGATGCCGCCGAGATGTCGCCCATCGTCGATTCGATTCTCGACTGGATGGATGCGGACGACAACACGCACCTGAGCGGCACCGAGAGCGATTATTACCTGACCATGCAGCCGGCGTATTACGCCAAGAACGGGCCGATTGATGACCTGGCGGAGTTGATGATGGTGCGCTATGTCACGCCCGAGATTTACTGGGGCCCGAACGGAACCAACGTCTCCACCGCGCCGGTCCCGGTGGCCGCCACCATCGCCGCCTCGACCAGCACCACGCGCAACTCCCGCCTGCGCCTGCGCAATGACGAGCCGGTCGTGTACTCGACCGGCCTGGTGGAACTCTTCACCCCCATTTCCGCGCGCGTCATCAACATCAACACCGCTTCGGCCAATGTCTTTCAATTGATTCCCGGCCTCGACGCGAATATCGCGGCGGGCATCATCACCCAGCGCGCCGGGCCCGATGGCATGGATGGCACCGAGGACGACGTGCCGTTCCGCAACGCCGGCGAATTGATCAACGTGCCGGGCCTGAACACGCAGGCCGTGGCCACCATGCAGCGCCTCTTCAGCGTCCGCAGCGCCACCTTCCGTGTGAACGTGGAGGTGACGATCGACGGCCGCACCCGCAAATGCACCGCCATCCTGCGCCGCACCGACCCGCGCGACATCCGCGTCCTTCAGATGTATTGGGACTAAACGCCCCCTATCGGCTATCGGCGATTGGCGATATTGCTATCGGCCATTCGCCCCCCAACCATCTTGCCAGCCACACGCGCGTCAACCGACCGGAACCTCCATCCTTCAGTTTTGATTCCTTGAACCTGGAGTTTCCCTTTTCCGATTCGTGTCCATTGGTGATTCGTGGTCAACTTTCGGAGATTACCCAATGCGGAAAGCTGTTCCTGCAAACTGTTGTTTGCACAGTTTGCAGTTTTTGCACCAAACCTGCCGATTCCGCCCGCTTCCGCCCGATATCGGCCGGTTCGACGATTCAACGCATCCCGGGCCCCATGATTTTGCCCCAAATGATTTTGCCTAAGTCGCCTTCGCGGCGTAGCATTCCCACCAACGATTTAATCCTCAACCACGCCAATCTCGGAGGCATAAAATCATGAGCAAGGGCAAAACTTCACTCGGACCAGCGTTGATCAATGCGGCGCGTCAGGGGGACCTGGGCAAGGTGCGCGAACTCGTCGCGCAAGGGGCGGATGTCAATTACGCGCCGCCCGCCGGGACGCCGCTGCAAAATGCCATCAGCTCGGGCAAGCCCGAAGTCGCCGCCGAATTGATCAAGGCCGGCGCGGATGTGAATCAGCAGACGATCTTCGGCACGCTGGTGATGGGCGCGGTGCGCAGCGGGAATCCGCAGATGCTGAAGTTGCTCATCGAGGCGGGCGCGGAGTTGAAGGGCGGGCCGCTGGGTGGCAGTCCCTTGTTGCAGGCCGTCACGGAGAACAAGCTGGCGATGGCGGAAATCCTGCTGGCCGCCGGCGCGGATGTGAATGAAAAGGGCTCGGTGGTGTGCGGCGGGTTCGGCGAGCCGGAGGTGACGGAGAAGGGCGGCGTTCGCACGACGCATGTGCCCAATCCGCCGGTGGCGCGGGATGCCACGGCGTTGATTGTGGCGGCGCGGCGCGGGTTCGAAGAAATGGCGCGGTTGTTGTTGAACGCCGGCGCGGATGCGAACCTGACGGATCACGACGGTTTTTCCGCACTGGTCTGGGCGAAGCGCGAAGGGCATCAGCGGGTGGCGGCGTTGCTGGAGCAGGCGGGCGCGAAGGCGCCGGAGTTCGCCGAAGGCTCGGGCACGGCGGCGTTGCTGGCGGCGGCGCGCGCCGGAGATTGCCGGCGGTTGCGGGAACTCATCGCGAAGAAGCTCGACCTTGCCGCCAAACAGGGGACGGAGGAAGAAGCCGAGCGCACGCCGCTGGTGTGCGCGGCGGAGCATGGTCATGTGGAGGCCGCGCGGCTGTTGCTCGACGCGGGCGCGGATGTGAACCAGCCGTGCGGCTCCGGCTGGCAGGAAACGCACCACAAAACCGCGCTCATGTACGCGGCGGAGAACGGCCATGTGCCGGTGATTGAACTGTTGCTGGAACGCAAGGCGAAGTTGAACGCGAAGGATCGTGAGCCCGGCGGGGGCGGGGGCCGCATCGCGTTGCATTACGCGGCGGAGAAAGGTCACACCGAGGCGATCCGCGCGTTGGTGCAGGCCGGCAGCAAACCGTACGTCAAGACATCCGATGGCGAAGTTCCTTTGACCATGGCGGCCAGCGAGGGCCATCTGCCGGCGGTCAAGCTGTTGCTCGAATTGGGCGCCGACCCGAATTACATCAGCAAGGATGATTTCACGGCGTTGTACGCGGCCGCTTCCGAGGGGCACGCGGAGGTGGTGAAGGCGTTGTTGGCCGCCGGCGCGGACCCGAATCCGGACGTGGACGATTTCCTGAAGCCGCTGGAAGGCGCGTCGAGCGAGGGGCACAAGAAGGTGGTGAAACTGTTGCTGGACGCCGGCGCCGCCGTGCAATCCGGCGACGGCGAAGCGGGTGAATCGCCGCTGGTGAACGCGGCGATGATGGGCGGCGCCGACGTGGTAAAGACATTGCTCGACGCGGGCGCGGACCCGAACAAACCGGGCGACGAAGGTTTCACGCCCTTGATGGGCGCGGTGCGCGCGGGCAATTTCGAGGTGGTGAAAATGTTGCTCGACGCCGGCGTCAACGTGAATGCGCTGAGCGAACATTACGAAACGGCGCTCGACATGGCTTACGACAACATCGAAGCGGCCAAGGGTCAGGCCGAGTTCCTGAAACTCATCACCAAGGGCAAGATGGACGACGACACGAAGAAGGCGGTGGAAATGATCCAGAACGCCGGCGACTCGGATGAAGTGGTGGAGCTGCTGCGCGCGCACGGAGCCAAACGCGCGCAGGAATTGGAACCAACGGTGCGGCGCGACGAGGAAGACGAGGAGGATGATGATGATGAGTCTGGCGCAACGCCGGAATTGCCGGATTTCTCGGGCGCGGCGCAATCGGAAGATTACGCGCGGGCCATCGGCGAATTGGAGCGTCTCTGCGGCGCGAAACCGAAACCGTTGGTCGAGGACGACGATGAGGCATCGCACCTGGCCGGTTGCTTGGGATTTCAAATTGCCAGCGACAAAGCCGTGGCGATTCTGCGCGAGCATCACGCGGTGTTCTTGAAGCGCGGCTTCCACCTGGTGCGTTGCGACCGCGGCTACGTGAGCGGCAAGGATCGGATTGCGTTGCTGCCCACGGCGAGCTGGCGCGACGTCCTGCTGGCCATGCAGACCAACGGCGCGAATTACGATTTGATGTCCGTGGACATCATCCGCTGGCTCGATGAACTGGAGAAGGAGCAGCCGTTTGAATTGACCGGCGTGAATTTTGATTGGTGCGAAGGCCGCTTCACCGAGCCAATCAAAAATTCGCGCCAGCTCGCCAAGAAGATGTACGAGTTTTGTCCCGACATTGTGGATCAAGGCGTCGGCACCGTGGCCGGCCTGGCCAAGGAGTTGCAGAAATCGCAAGTGTTTTTCTTTTGGTGGGATTGAGTTTTGAATATGAGCAGCAAACATCGCGGGCGCGTGAACATTTTGCGGCAGACGGCGCATCGTGGCGGCAAGACGGTGACGGTGGTGCAGGGCTTCGTCGGCATCGGTTTGCCGGAGAAACAGGAGCTCGCGAAAAAAATGCAAAAGGCGTGTGGCGTGGGCGGCACGGTGAAGGAAGGGCGCATCGAAATCCAGGGCGACAAACGAACCGAGGTGGCGCGCATCTTGACCGAAGCGGGATTTCAACCGGTGCTCGCCGGAGGGTAGAAAAACTCGAATGACGACCACACAAACACCGTCAAATGAAGACGCGCCCGCCTCCCGGGCAATGGCCCTCCGCCGTTCGCCCAAACTGCTCCGCCGCCGTTGCGCATTTCATTTTGATTTGGCGCTCGCCATCCGCCCGCGAACTGCTACCCATTGACGCATGACCCCCCGGGCATCCCGCGCGGAAATCATCCACATCACCGGCACCGACACCGGCGTGGGCAAAACCGTTTTTACCGCGTTGCTGCTGCATGATTTGCGTCAGCAAGGCGTGCATGCCCTGGCCATGAAACCCTTCTGCAGCGGCGGTCGCGAAGATGCGAAATTGCTCTGGGAAATGCAGGATCGCGAAGGAAGTTTGGACGATTTGAATCCCTATCACTTCCGCGAGCCGCTGACGCCGTTGCTGGCCGCGCGGAAGGAGCGCAAACATGTTCCGCTGGGGGAAGTTGCGGCGAAAATCCTGGGGCGCTCGGCGCAGTGCGAGGTGTTGCTGGTGGAAGGCGCAGGCGGATTGTTGTCGCCGTTGGGCGAGGACTATGCGGGTTTGGAAGTGATTCGGGGCACGGGCGGCATGGTCGTTGCTGTGGGGCCGAACCGGCTGGGGGCGTTCAACCAGATGCGGCTGACGACGCTGGCCTTGCAAATTGCTGGCATGCAACGGATAGCGCTGGTGTTGATGGGGCAGAAGCGGCCCGATAAATCGACCTTGACAAACGCGGCGCTCCTGCGGGAGTTGGCGGGATTTCCGGTGGTGGAAATTGGCTATGGCGGAAAAAACGCAAGCGAAAAAGCGGGCTTAAAACTTTTTTACAAAAAAGTAAAAAAACCCCTTGCACGGTGGCGGAAGTTTGTTAGTCTGCTCCCACGTTCAACGCGAACGGCACGGCGAAAGCGGCTGTGAAAAATCTGCTGAAAAAGCAGTTGACAGTCTGCGCCGCTTTGATAATTTAAGCGGCGTAACGAAGTTGGATGACTGAGATGCCGGTTGAGAAGTAAGAAGATCGGCGCTCGGGGTTTTTTGTCCCCTGGTGGGGAAGATTTTGCGGGTGGAAACACCTGATGCTCTTTGAAAATTGAATTGTGCGATGAGTTTCGAGCCCCTTAAAGGGCATTCAAGTTAGTTGAATGCGCTTTGAGGTTTTAATCAGAAATTAGATGAGTTCGGGTTCACCACTCGAACGATCAAACTAACGTATTTATTCTACGGAGAGTTTGATTCTGGCTCAGAACGAACGCTGGCGGCGTGGATAAGACATGCAAGTCGAACGCTGATTGACGGGTAGCAATATTCGGCAGTCGGAGTGGCGAAAGGGTGCGTAACACGTGGGCAATTTTCCGTGAAGCCCGGGATAACTTGCTGAAAGGCGAGCTAATACCGGATGTGACTGTCGGGAGGCATCTCCTGGCATTTAAAGTTGGGGACCGTAAGGCCTGACACTACACGATAAGCCCGCGGCCTATCAGCTAGTTGGCGGGGTAACGGCCCACCAAGGCTAAGACGGGTAGCTGGTCTGAGAGGACGACCAGCCACACTGGAACTGAGACACGGTCCAGACACCTACGGGTGGCAGCAGTCGAGAATTTTTCTCAATGGGCGAAAGCCTGAAGGAGCGACGCCGCGTGGGGGATGAAGGGCTTCGGCCTGTAAACCCCTGTCATTCGCGAACAAACCTTTTCACCTAACACGTGGAGAGCTGATTGTAGCGGAAGAGGAAGGGACGGCTAACTCTGTGCCAGCAGCCGCGGTAATACAGAGGTCCCAAGCGTTGTTCGGATTCACTGGGCGTAAAGGGTGCGTAGGTGGTGAGGTAAGTTTGATGTGAAATCTCCAGGCTTAACCTGGAAATGGCATTGAATACTATCTTGCTTGAGGGTTGGAGGGGAGACTGGAATGCTCGGTGTAGCAGTGAAATGCGTAGATATCGAGCGGAACACCAGTGGCGAAGGCGAGTCTCTGGACAACTCCTGACACTGAGGCACGAAAGCTAGGGGAGCAAACAGGATTAGATACCCTGGTAGTCCTAGCCCTAAACGGTGCACATTTGCTGTGAGAGGAATCGACCCCTTTCGTGGCGAAGCTAACGCGTTAAATGTGCCGCCTGGGGAGTACGGTCGCAAGATTAAAACTCAAAGAAATTGACGGGGGCCTGCACAAGCGGTGGAGTATGTGGCTTAATTCGATGCAACGCGAAGAACCTTACCTGGCCTTGACATGTAGGTAGTAGAACCGTGAAAGCGGGACGAGTGTAGCAATACACAGCCTACACAGGTGCTGCATGGCTGTCGTCAGCTCGTGTCGTGAGATGTTGGGTTAAGTCCCGCAACGAGCGCAACCCTTGCGTCCTGTTGCCACCCTCTCGAGAGAGAGGAGCACTCTGGACGGACTGCCTCGCTTCAACGAGGAGGAAGGTGGGGATGACGTCAAGTCAGTATGGCCCTTACGGCCAGGGCTGCACACGTACTACAATGCCCGATACAGAGGGAAGCAAGACCGTCAGGTGGAGCAAATCCCAGAAAATCGGGCCCAGTTCAGATTGTCGTCTGCAACTCGACGACATGAAGCCGGAATCGCTAGTAATGGCGCATCAGCTACGGCGCCGTGAATACGTTCCCAGGCCTTGTACACACCGCCCGTCACATCATGAAAGCCGGTTGTACCCGAAGTCGCCGCGTTAACCGCAAGGAGACAGGTGCCGAAGGTATGGCTGGTGATTGGGATGAAGTCGTAACAAGGTAGCCGTAGGGGAACCTGCGGCTGGATCACCTCCTTTCTAAGGAGAAACCACGGGTCCGGGGTAACAACCGGACTTCCGAGGTCGAACCCGGCGCAAGCCGGGGACTGGCTCGGACCATCGCACAATTCAGTTTTTAAGAGCTTGTTCTTTTACAACATGCAGTGCTGAAAACTCTCCATTTGGCTGCGGCCAAAAGGGGCTGTAGCTCAGTTGGTAGAGCGGTAGCTTTGCAAGCTATAGGTCAGGAGTTCGAATCTCCTCAGCTCCACCAGCCTTTCAAATTTCAAATGGCAACGTTTGAAATTGCGGGCCTCGCCCGCCAGCGGGCGTGTAGCTCAGTTGGTTAGAGCATGCGCTTGATAAGCGCAGGGTCACTGGTTCAAATCCAGTCACGCCCACCACTGCATCACGATTTGCCGGGGACGCTTGTTTGGGTTTCCGGGTCGTTCTTTGACAACTACACATAGGCAAAATATACAGGGCATATACAGCAATTCGCTGAGTTCTGTTGAATGGAAACATTCAATGGTTTCTTTGTGATCAAGCTACTAAGAGCGTATGGTGGATGCCTTGGTGCCAGGAGGCGATGAAGGACGTGGCAAGTGACGATATGCCGCGGGGAGCCACAAGCAGGCTTTGATCCGCGGATCTCCGAATGGGACAACCCAGCCGCTTTAATCGGCGGCTATTGACCGGATGAATTCATAGTCCGGCAAAGCGACACGGGGTGAAGTGAAACATCTCAGTAACCCCAGGAAAAGAAAACGACAGTTATTCCGTCAGTAGTGGCGAGCGAACGCGGAACAGCCTAAACCGGGAGGACTTGTCTTCCCGGGGTTGAGGGACCTCAATGTGGCAGGTGGAGCGCGAGTGCAACGATTTGGAAAAATCGGCCAGAGACCGTGACAGCCGGGTGCGCGAAGCGTGAAGCCGCCTAGGGGTATCCCAAGTAATGCGGTGCACGTGAAACTCTGCATGAATCCGTCCGGACCACCGGATAAGGCTAAATACTACCTGGCAACCGATAGTGAACTAGTACCGCGAGGGAAAGGCGAAAAGAACCCCTGCTAGGGGAGTGAAATAGAACCTGAAACCATATGCTTACAATGTGTGGGAGCCCGCAAGGGTGACCGCCTGCCTTTTGCATAATGAGTCTGCGAGTTATTGTCTGTGGCAAGTCTAAGTTCCTTTGGAACGGAGGCGAAGCGAAAGCGAGTGCGAAATGCGCGGCCAGCCGCAGGCAATAGACCCGAAGCGGAGGTGATCTACTTATGAGCAGGTTGAAGCTGCAGTAACATGCAGTGAAGGACCGAACTCGTGGATGTTGAAAAATCCTGAGATGACTTGTGAGTAGGAGCGAAAGACTAATCAAACCCCGTGATAGCTGGTTCTCTCCGAAATAGTTTGAGGGCTAGCGTTGAGCAAGTACACCGTGGAGGTAGAGCACTGGATGGCTTAGGGACCCCACCAGGTTGCCAAAACCAATCAAACTCCGAATTCCATGGTTCCCATTAACTCAGCAGTCAGGCAGTGGGCGATAAGGTTCATTGCCGAGAGGGCAACAGCCCAGACCGTCAGCTAAGGTGCCTAAATGTGATTAAGTGGAAAGGATGTGACGTTGCTTAGACAGTGAGGATGTTGGCTTAGAGGCAGCCATCATTTAAACAGTGCGTAATAGCTGACTCATCGAGCGATGTCGCGCCGAAAATGATTGGCGATTAAATCACATACCGAAGCTACGGACTTTAGAGGATTTCGATCCTTTAATTTGGTAGGAGAGCGTAATCGATGCAGCGAAGCCGGACGGGAACGGATGGTGGAGCGTCGATTAGTGAGAATGCAGACACGAGTAGCGATAAACCAGATGAGAATTCTGGTCGCCGTAAACCCAAGGTTTCCTGGGCCAGGTTCGTCCCCCCAGGGTTAGCCGGGAGCTAAGATGAGGCCGTAAGGCGTAATCGATGCACAGCAGGTTAATATTCCTGCGCCGGCTTGGATTAAGGTAAGAAGGGACGCAGAGAGAAAAGTGATTATCCTATTGAATCGGGAGCTTAGCCTTCGGGCGAAGCGTGTCACTGGACAATCTGTCGAGAAAAGCTTCTTATCGTTTCCCAGGCTGCCCGTACCGTAAACCGACACAGGTGGGTGAGTCGAGTAGACTAAGGCGCGCGAGAGAAACCTCTCTAAGGAACTCTGCATAAATAGCCTCGTAACTTCGGGAGAAGAGGTGCCGGCTTCGGCCGGCCACAGTAAAGTGGGTTTAGCGACTGTTTAACAAAAACACAGCACTCTGCCAAGTCGTGAAGACGACGTATAGGGTGTGACACGTGACCAATGCGGAAAGATCAAGGCAAGAGGTTAGCCGCAAGGCGAAGCTTTGAACCTAAGTCCCCGTGAATGTCGGCCGTAACTATAACGGTCCTAAGGTAGCGAAATTCCTTGTCGGGTAAGTTCCGACCTGCACGAATCGTGTAACGACTGAACCGCTGTCTCGGAGAGGATCTCGGCGAAACTGTAACGGCGGTGAAGATGCCGCCTGCCCGCAGTAGGACGGAAAGACCCTATGCACCTTTACTGTAAGCTCGTATTGGGTTCTGGTTAATGATGCGTAGCGTAGGTGGGAGACTTTGAAGTCCTGATTTAGGTCAGGATGGAGTCGAAATGTGAAACACCACTCTTCGTTAATTAGGATTCTAACCCCGATTTCTGTAAGCCAGACGGGGGACAGTGCGTGCGGGTCAGTTTGACTGGGGCGGTTTCCTCCCAAATCGTAACGGAGGAGCGCGAAGCTTGGCTCAGCATGGTTGGCAACCATGCGTCGAGCGTATGGGTATAAGCCAGGTTAACTGTGAGACCAACAAGTCGAGCAGGTGCGAAAGCAGGCCCAAATGATCCGACGCTTGAATGTGGAATTGGCGTCGCTCAACGGACAAAAGGTACGCTAGGGATAACAGGCTGATCGGGCCCAAGAGTTCATATCGACGGCCCGGTTTGGCACCTCGATGTCGGCTCATCGCATCCTGGGGCTGGAGAAGGTCCCAAGGGTCCGGCTGTTCGCCGGTTAAAGCGGTACGCGAGCTGGGTTCAGAACGTCGTGAGACAGTTCGGTCCTTA
>JBFMBT010000241.1:0-10281 GCA_040754875.1 Verrucomicrobiota bacterium
TTCCATTTGACTGCCTCCCCTCAACAGGCATTACCTCGTCTCATCACCATGAAACGCGCCCTCCATCTCCTGCTCGTCCTCTCGCTCCTGTCGGTTCCGGCTTTCGCCCAGCCAAAGGCCGGCGCCAAACGCCAGTTCCGCGCCGGCGCGGCCACCAGCAACATCACGCCGCCCATCGGCGGCAACATCGTGGGCGGCTTCAATCCGTTTCCCTCCACGCATGTGCACGATGACCTGCACGCGCGCTGCCTGGTGATGGACAATGGTGAAACGCGCCTGGCGCTCGTGGTGTGTGATCTGCTCGGCGCCGACCGCGTTGTGTATGACGAAGCCCGCCGCCTCGTGCACGAGGAAACGGGTCTGCCCAAGGCGAACCTGTTGATGTCATCGACACATACCCACTCCGCCGTGAGCGCGCTGGGGGCCAATCGTTTCGCGTACAAGCAGGAACTGGACGATTACCAAAAATTCGTCGCCCGCCGCATCGCCGACGGCGTGCGGCGCGCCATCAACAATCTCGCGCCCGCGCGCGTGGGCTGGGCCGTCGGACACAATGCCAACCAGGTGTTCAACCGGCGCTGGTTCATGAAGCCCGGCGCCGTTCCCACCAATCCGCTGGGCGGGCAGGACGAGGTGAAGATGAATCCGCCCCGCGGCAGCAAGGACCTGGTCAAACCCGCCGGGCCGGTCGACCCGGAGATTGTCATGCTCGCCGTCCAATCGCCGGAGGGCCGGCCCATCGCGTTGTTCGCGAATTACTCGCTGCATTACGTCGGCGGCGTCGGCAACGGCCACATTTCGGCGGATTACTTTGCCCTGTTCTGCGACCGCATGCAGCAGCTCGTGGGCGCGGACCGCCAGGATCCGCCGTTCGTGGCGATGCTCAGCAACGGCACCAGCGGCAACATCAACAACATCGATTTCACCAAGCCCGCCGAAAAATTGCCGCCCTACGCGAAGATGCGCGCCGTGGCCGACGATGTCGCGCAGTCGGCTTACCAGGCATATCAAACCATTCAGTATCGCGATTGGGCACCGTTGGGGGCGCAGTTCGAAGAAATTGAAGTGGGCACGCGCCGGCCGACGCCGCAACAACTGGAGCGCGCCCAAGGCATCATGGCCCGGCCGAAGCCCGCCAAGGCGCGCGCGGCCACGCTGGAGGAAATCTATGCCGAGCGCACGTTGCGCATGAGCGAATGGCCCGCCAAAATCCCGATACCTTTGCAGGCGTTGCGCGTGGGCGACTTCGCCATCACCACCATGCCCTGCGAAATCTTCGTCGAGATCGGCTTGGAACTGAAACAGAAGAACCCCTTCAAGCCGAGTTGCACCGTGTCCATCTCGCACGGCTATTTCGGCTACCTGCCCACGCCCGAGCATCACCAACTGGGCGGTTACGAAACCTGGCTGGGCACCAACCGCCTCGAGGTGGACGCGTCCACCAAAATGGCCGCCCGGCTCCTGGAAATGCTGGGGAGGTTGAAATGAAGGCGCCGCCCGGCATGGCGCAGGACGCCACCGCCTGAATGCTTGAAGTATGCGTGCTTCCAGACAAGATTACGCCATGAACGGCGCAAACGCGGAGTGACGCAAAAGGGCTCCATGGATAACCCACTGCTTTACCGGCTCTTCGACGAACTGCGCCTGCAAATCCGTTTCGCCCAGCGCGCCCAGGCCAGCCTGCCCAAAGTCATCCAGAACAATGACCCGGAAGGGGTGTTCTTTTACATAGGTGCGTTCCTCGCCCACGCCATCGATGTGTCGCGCCTGCTCTGGCCGGACAACCCGGAGGCCAGGGAACGCGGCGAGCGCTTGCGCGCGGAATTGAAAGTGACCACGCCGTCGCCGCTCGAATTGAAGGAACTGCGGGCATTGCTCGTCCGATCGGATGAAAAACTGGTGGAATGGGCCGCCGCGTCCGAACATCGCAATTTTGTGCAGATTAATATGATGCCACAGGGAACCTTGGCGGGGTTTCAGCAGGACGTGTTTCAGCGCAGCTTCGACCCGGACACCTTCCGCGGTTCGTACCAGGGCGTGCCGTTTGACGTCCGATTGGTGTGGAAAGAGTTGCAGCGGCTTGATCTGGCCGCCCAGAACTGGTTGAAAACGCATAACCCGTGGTAAAGCCGCAATGGTTGAAATCCGCAACCGCATGGCCATGCCGAACGGCTTTGAAAAGCCTCGACGCTTGCCGGAATTGGTTCATATTGAGCGAGTAGCCAACGCACGAAATTTGACAGCCGCCACACAGTGGCAGATGAATTGGGGTAACTAAATTTTGCGTACCCGCGTCTTTAAAATACGTAAGCCAGCATGCAAAACATACCGTTGACCATCCCGCGCCCGGTCCCGCAGCAGCGCTTTCGCGTGCCCAAAAAGAATATTCCGCAAACCAAGCTTCAACGGGACCACGTCCAGCAGGTGGTGCGGCATTACGTCGCCGAGTTCAATCCCGTGCCGCCGCTGCCCGTCGAGGAACTCAAGGTGCATGCGGACAAGGTCGTCGAGATGCTCAAGTGCGACCCGATTTACCGCGATTACATCGGCGTGCTGATCAATAACGAAATGTGGCGCGAAACGCTCGCGTCCATTCCCTACGAGCGCCGCCTGTTGCTCCTGCCGAAGTGTTTGCGCGTGGAAAGCAAATGCCCGGCGCCCTTCGATGAGTTCGGCCTGCTTTGCAAGCAATGCGGATTGTGTTCGATCCAGGATTTGCAACTCGAGGCCGAGCGCCTGGGTTACGCGGTGCTCGTGGCCGAAGGCTCCGCCATCGTCATGTCGCTCATCCAGACCGGCAAAATCGAGGCGATCGTCGGCGTCAGTTGCCTCAGCGTGCTGGAGCGCGCCTTCCCCTACATGGAGGCGGCCGCCGTTCCCGGCGTGGCCATCCCGCTCTTGCAGGATGATTGCATCGACACCACCGTCGATATCGACTGGGTCTGGGACGTGATTCATCTGACCAGCGACGACAAAACGCGCCGGCTCGATTTGACGGCGCTGCGCGAGGAAGTGGATTCATGGTTCACCGCCGGGTCGTTGGAAAAAATCATGGGGCCCGCGGAAGGCGAGACGGAAAAAATTGCCCGCGACTGGCTGGGCCGGGCCGGCAAGCGCTGGCGGCCGTTTCTGACCACGTCGGCGTTCCAAGCGTTGCGCAACACGCCGGGCGCGGAGTTGCCTGAGGACATCCGCAAGATCGCCGTGGCCGTGGAATGTTTTCACAAGGCATCGCTCATCCACGACGACATCGAGGATAATGACGCCGAGCGTTACGGCGAAAAGACGCTGCATGAGGAACATGGCCTCGCCGTGGCGTTGAACGTCGGCGACTTGCTCATCGGCGAAGGCTACCGGCTCATTGCCGCCAGCGAAGTCAGCGGCGAACAGAAGGCCGAGATGCTGCGCGTGGCGTCGGAAGGGCAGCGCGAGCTGTGCCGCGGCCAGGGCGCGGAACTGTGCTGGGCGCGCCAGCCCGAGCCGTTGACCTCCGTGCAGGTGCTCGATATTTTCCGCCAGAAGACCGCGCCGGCCTTCGAAGTGGCATTACGCCTGGGCGCGATTTACGCCAACAACCATGCCGATGTCGCCAAGGCGCTGGGCGCTTACAGCGAAGCCCTCGGCATCGCCTACCAGATTCGCGATGACTTGAGCGACCTCGGCGCGCAAGGCGAAACCAACGACATCGCGGGCCTGCGCCCAAGCCTGTTGCTGGCCGTCGCTTACGAGCGCGCCAAGGACGACCAGCGCGCGCAACTCGAATCCTGGTGGAAACGCGCTCCGCTCAACGGCACCACCGCGCAGCACATTGAAGCCCTCTATACCGAATTGAAGGCCGACGAGCGCGCGAAGACCCTCCTGGAAACTTACAAGGAGGAAGCCATTCGCTCGTTGCGCGAACTCGAAAATGCCAACCTCAAGGGCCTGCTTCGCCGGGTCATCGGCAAGATTTTCAACGACACCGAAATCAAAGGCTGGTGCAAGGAGTTCGAGCAGAAGAACGGCGTGAACCGGCTGGAAGCGGTGGCCCAGGCCACGCAAGTGGAACTGAGCACACGCTAAACCACCTTGCCGGACGGGCCGATCCTGATGTAGTTTACGGATATGACTGCGGAAGAAGTCATCGAGCAGATCAAAGCGCTGCCGCCCGAGGGAAAAGCGGCCGTGGTGGGTTTTATCCACGAAATGGAACGGGAGGGCGAACCCTCTGCGGAAATCCGATACATGGATAACAAAACATTTCGCGAAGCCAAGGAGAGGGTGTTCGCCAAGCACTCCGAACTCTTGAGTCGATTGGCCAAGTAGTGAAGGAACCTGTATTCCTCACAGTCCAGCAGATTGAGGAACTCCATGACGACTCGATAACGAGCTTCGGAGGAACCTTCGGCGTTCGGGACCGGTCTGGTTTGGAGTCGGCCGCTTTTCATCCGCAAAATGTTTATCTTTATGCGGGCGGTGACTTGTACGAAATCGCTGCCGCATATGCCTTCCACCTCGCCGAATCTCAGGCGTTCGTTGACGGAAACAAGCGAACGGCGGCGTCGGCAGCGCTTGCATTCCTTGAAGGCAATGGCATCGAAACAAATCAGGCGACCAACCTTTTGGAACAATCGATGCTCGGGATTGCGAACAAATCAGTAACCAAAACTGATCTTGCATCTCTGCTTCGTCGATTGTTTCCACGATGAGCCTCCGCCTCGAAATGCTCCAGGTCGCGCGGTTGGCGCCCAAACTTCTGGGCGATTCCGCCGATTTGGTGCGCGAGTTCCTGTTGCGCCAGCAAAATGACGACGGCGGCTTCAAGGATCGCACCGGCAGGAGCGACCTTTATTACACGGTGTTCGGACTCGAAGGATTGCTCGCGCTGCAGGCGCCAGTGCCGGTGGAGCGCGTCGCCAGTTATCTGCGCAGTTGCGGCTGCGGTGAAGACCTCGATTTCGTGCACGCCTGCTGCCTCGCGCGTTGCTGGGCCGCGCTGGCCAATGCTGATGCCTCGGTTGTTGCGTCGCAACCGGCCGAATTGCGAACACGCCTCCTGGCGCGCATTGCCGAGTTTCGTTCGACCGATGGCGGCTTCAACCCCGCGCCGCGCAGTCCATACGGAACCGCTTACGGCTGCTTCCTTGGGCTTGGTGCGCACCAGGATTTGCACGCGCAGTTGCCCGAGCCGTTGCGCGTGGTCCAATCGTTGAAGTTCCTCGAAACGCCCGAGGGTGCATGGGCCAACGACCGCAACGTCAAAATCGGCTCCACCAACGCCACGGCCGCGGCTGTCTCCGTCCTGCGCAACTTGCAGGTGCCCGTCAACGCCAGCGTCGGCCAATGGCTCCTGGCCCAATGCCACGCCGAAGGCGGCTTCCTCGCCTTGCCCCGCGCGCCCATGCCGGATTTACTTTCCACCGCCACCGCGCTCCACGCGCTGGCTGGTCTGCAAGTGCCGCTCGATGCCATCAAGGATCCCTGCCTGGATTTCATCGACACGCTGTGGACCAACGAAGGCTCCTTCCACGGCAACTGGACCGATGACCACCTTGATTGCGAATACACATACTACGGGTTACTCGCCCTTGGGCACCTGAGCCTGTGAAGGCTCGCGCTCAGTCAGCGCGCGCACGGCGAATGCCACCGCGACCGTCGTTGTGCAGCCGATCAGCGTGTACCAGGGCCAGGCAATCTCGGCTTTCCACTGTGTGCTGATCCAGATCATGGCCGCCAGCGATGCCAGCATGCCAATGACCACCGGCGCCGAACGGCCCTTGCGCCAGAACAACGTCAACAACAGGCCGCCCAGCATCCCGCCGTTGGTCAAGCCGCTCAGTGAAAACGCCGCGTTCAACACGGATTCCACCTTCTGCGTCAGGTAAGCAACCGCAACCATCAACACCGCCCACGCCACCGTCGAGTATTTGCTGAATTGCAGGTAAAATTCCTCGCTCCGTTCCTTGCGCGTCAATCCCTTGAAGAAATCCATTGTGGACACCGATGCCAGCGCCGCCAGCGCCGAACTGACTGATGACATCGCCGCCGAGAGAATCGCCACAATGAGGAAGCCTTTGAGCACATTCGGGATCACCGTGAGGATGAAGATCGGAAACACATAATCGTTCTTGCTGATGCCCGGCCGCACCTCCGGCACCTGGATCGGCATGTTCGGGAACTGCTGGTAATACACCCAGAGCATGATTCCCGTGAGCAGGAAAACCAGGAACAACGGGAAGATGATGACCGCGCTCAACGCCAGCGCCTTGCGGCCATCCGCGACCGAGCCGCACGTGAGCACGCGCTGGACGATGAGCTGGTCCGCGCCGTGCGAGGACATTACCAGAAACGTCGCCCCAATGATGCCCATCCAGATGTTGAACGGCTTCGCCAGCGCGAAATCGCCGTTGAACCATTGGAGTTTTCCCGCCTCACCGGCCTTCGCCAACGCGCCGCTGAAACCGCCCTCCACAAGCGTTGGGATGTAGCACAACGTGAAAATGCCGCCCGCCATGAACAGCAGGAATTGCACGGCATCCGTCCAGATGACCGCCTTCACGCCGCCCACATAGGTGTAAGCCAGCGACAGCACGACGAAGAGGAGAATGACCCAGATGATTTGATCATCGCGAAACCCGAGCATCAATTGCAGCGGTATGCACGTCACGTACACGCGCACGCCGGCTGCCAGCGTCCCTGCGATGAGGAAGAACCCGCCCGCCGTGCGGCGCGCGCCGGGGCCGAATTTGTCCGCGAACAATTGGTACGGCGAATAAATCTCGCCCTTGAAATAATGCGGCACCATCACGATTGCCAGGATGACGCGCGCGATGACATAGCCGATGACGATCTGGATAAACGCCAGGTGGTCCCCGCCGTAAGCCATCGCCGGCACGCCGATGAACGTCAACGCGCTCGTTTCCGTGGCCACGATCGAAAGTCCCACGCCCCACCACGGAATGTTCTTGCTGCCGAGAAAATAATCCCGCGTGTTCCGTTGATCCTTCCCACACCACATCCCGAGCGCGATGATCCCGGCAAGGTAAACGATGATCACCAGCCAGTCCGCGGCGTTGAAATAGTCCATAGGGTCGCGCGCAGCGTAATGAGGCGGAATGAAAAGCCAAAGCTAAAATGGCCGCGAAATAACGTTTTACGTTTTGCCCTCCTCCCTCTATTCATCCTGCATGGCCACCATCGCAATCCTCGGGACAATGGACTCCAAAGGCGAGGAACACGCATTCATCGCCGGACTCATACGCCAGCGCGGACACCAAACGCTTGTCATCGACGTCGGCACGTTGGAGCCGCCGAAATTGAAGCCGGACATCACGCGCGAGGCCGTCGCGGCGGAAGGGAAGATCGATCTCGCTGCGCTGGTGGCGAAGAAAGATCGGGGCGAATCCGTGAGCGCCATGTCGCACGCGGCGCCGATTGTGCTCAGCCGGCTGGTGGAGCAGAGGAAGATCGATGGCGTCATTTCGCTCGGCGGCGGCGGCGGCACAGCAATTGGAACAGCGGCCATGCGCGCACTGCCAATTGGTTTTCCGAAAATCATGGTGTCCACGCTGGCCAGCGGTAACACCGCACAATACATCGGGCCGAAGGACATTGTCATGTTTCCAAGCATTGTGGATGTCGCGGGACTCAACCGCATCTCCCGCCAGATTCTTACGCGCGCCGCAGGGGCGATTTGTGGGATGGTCGAGGCGCAACCGCCGGCCGCGGCTGCGGACAAGCCTGTCATTGTCGCCAGCCAGTTTGGCAACACCACGGATTGCGTCACGCACGCGCGTAAGCTGCTGGAGGCGCAAGGTTACGAAGTGCTGGTGTTCCACGCGACGGGCACAGGCGGGCGCACGATGGAGTCGCTGATTGAATCCGGCATGGTCACGGGCGTGCTGGACATCACGACCACCGAATGGGCCGATGAACTGGCGGGCGGTGTGCTCAGTGCTGGACCGGCACGCCTTGAAGCCGCCGCGCGAAAGGGCGTGCCTGCCATCGTAACACCAGGCTGCCTCGACATGGTGAATTTCCATGGGCCCGATACGGTTCCTGTGAAATTCAAAGGCCGCACGTTCTACCAGCACAATCCACAAGTGACCCTCATGCGCACCACGCCGGAGGAATGCGCGCAACTCGGCAAAATCATCGCGGAAAAACTCAACGTCTCCAAAGCCCCCGTCACCGTGCTGATTCCCTTGAAAGGCATCAGCGTCATCAGCGCGCCGGGGAAACCATTTCATGACGCCAAGGCGGACCAGGCGTTGTTTGAGGCGCTGAAAGCCGGCTTGCGCAAGGACATCCCGGTGCTTGAAATGGACTGCAACATCAACGATGCAGCGTTTGCCGAAGCGTGCGCGCGGGAGCTGTCGAAAAGCATGAAGCCGGCAGTGTGACAGTGTCACGCGCCGCGCCGGACGATCTGCTGAAGAACCTCGTAGTAACGCTCCGCCGTTTTGGGCCAGGAATAGTTTTGGATGAAGGTCTGGATGGCGGCGAAGTCGGGCGGACGTTCGATGATGGTTTGGAGTGCTTGCGCCATGCCGCTGACATCCTGCGACTCCACGAGCATTCCGAGGTGCTCATACACCATCACCTCCGGAATGCCCCCGACGCGCGTGGCCACCACGGGCAGGCCGCAGGCCAATGCTTCGTAGATGACGTTGGGCACGCCCTCGTTCACGCTCGGAACACAGAGAACCGACGCGCGCCGCATGTATTCGGCGACTTCGGCGGGCGGGCAGACCCCCGGCATGCGCAGGCGATCCCCCAATCCGAGATCGGTTCCGAGCTTTTGTAACTCGGCCTTCAGGGGGCCGTCACCGAGCATGATAAGTTCCAAGTCCAAGTCACTCGCCTGTTCGCGAAGCTTCGCGAAAGCCCTGACTGCAAGGTGTGGGTTTTTGATGGACTCGAAGTTTCCGACGTAAAGGACGCTTCGCCGCCCGGAACGCTGCTGGTCAGCGGGTTGGTTGGCACGCGGTTGAAAGAGCGTGGTGTCCACTCCATTGTAAATGACGCGCAGTTTTTCCGCGGGAAAGTCCGCCTGCCGCAGACGGTTGCCCAGATCCTTGCTGCGCGTGATGATCATGTCGGCATTTTTCAAATTCTCCCGAATGACACTGCGGCGCGTGGGCATCTGGAGATACTCGTGGATGTCGGTCCCTTGGGCGATAACGGCTAACGGCAGGCTGAGATCAGGCGTCAACGTTGCCATCGCACAGCCATCGGGATAAGCCCAGGCGGTCAGGACGGCGTCAAAACGGACCTCAGACTGCAACCGCGCCAGCACGGGCCGGATGGCGTTCGCCATCAGCCGCGGGTTTACGCGACTGCCAATTTTCGGAATGTAGGCCACCGGGAGATAAACCGGCTTGAATGGAGCCTCCTCCGCGCACGGCTGGTAATCCCGGGAACGAAGCAACTGGCCGACCAGGATGGGCACGGGCCGCAACGCCAGGACGCGCAATGCACAATGCGCGGCCAGGTAATGGAGCAAGGTGGCGTTTACGCGTCCCCATTGGGGACGCTGCGTATCCGGAAACAAATTTGAAACAAAAAGAACTTTCACTCGTTGCGAACCTCAGATTGCGGCCGTCAGAAGCCGGGCGAAGCAAACCACGAGTCAAGCCGTGGGGCAATGTTCAAAAAGGAGCATTTTGAAGATGCGCCGGAAGATGCTAATTGATGGCAAACTTTTCCCGCCAGACGGACAACGCCAGCAATGAGAATATCAACCGGCTGTGGTCCTGTTCGGCCGACGCATGCTGGGCGATCAACGACTCAACGAATGACTCCTTGAGCCACGGGAATTGCTCCTTTTGCAGCAAGCGCTCCCGAATCAGAGGGCTCAGTTCGTGTTGCAGCCAGTGGCGCACCGGAACGGCAAAACCAATTTTCTTCCGCTTGATCAATTCTTCAGGCAGACGTGTTTTCAGCACGTCCTTCAGAATTCGTTTGCCAACGTGGCCGCGGCATTTGAACTCTCCAGGGAAACTGGCCGCCAGTTCCACCAGCCGGTGATCCAGGAACGGCACGCGCAATTCGATGGAGGCGGCCATGGTCATTTTGTCCGCCTTCAACAAAAGGTCATCCACGAGCCACGTGCGCGAATCGACATACAACATCCGGCCCAAGGGATCCGGGTTGGTGGCGGTGGCGTCAAACAGGCCCGTGAATGTCTCTTCCATGTAATCGCCACGGTTGTGCAGAAAGTCCGGAGTGTAGATGCGTTTCTTCAAGCCCGGCGTGAGAATGCACGAAGTTCCCTGAAAGCGCTGCTCCAGCGGCAAGGCC
>JBFMBT010000242.1:0-10229 GCA_040754875.1 Verrucomicrobiota bacterium
CCGCCCAACCCCGCCCGGACGCCAAATAACCGGTTATAACCGGTTATTACCGCTTAAGCGCCAGGGGGGCCCCTGTCCCAAAGCATTGTTCCGAAACCCATCCACCGCCTCAGACCGCCCAAATCCACCTAAATCCACATCTGGGGCCAGCGGAAAAAATCGTAGCAGCCGAGGTGACGAGGCTCTGACCCTGCCTCATTTAACCCATGCACCTGGAAGACGCGTTACGACCGTCCACCCAAATCCACCTAAATCCACATCTGGCCCCCCTCAAGATATTCGCAGTCCCGCCGGGCGGGATAAGGAGGCTCTGATCTCAAAAACCAGCAGCACGTCCCCAATCGCAAATCGAAAATCAAAAATCGCAAATCCCGTCCACCCCGTTCCACCTTTTCCGCCGATTCAACGATTCAACCCTTCAACGGTTCAACGCCTTACCCTCGCGCAGCTAAAGCAGGAAGTGGCAGGCGGCCAGGAGGCCGGCGAGGGCGTAGAGGAGCAGGGCGAAAATGGCGCCGCATTTGTCGTTGGCGACCATGGCTTCGAGGAAGGAGGAGAATTCCAGATCGTCGCTGGCGGCGGGTTTGCGGGATTTTGAAAGGTTACGCATGAGAATCTCCGGAGAGCACGCTGAGCTGGCTGGGAGCCGGACGCGGACGCGTGGCGTGACGGGCCCGGCCTTCGGCCCAGGCGCGCAGGCGGGCGAGCTGCTCGTCCATGGTGCGCGAGAGGGGGACGGTTTGCGCGAGCGCGTTCAGGATGTCGGCGCTGTTCAGGTCGCGCTTGGAGTAGAAGGCGTCGTAAAGGGCGCTGTTGATGGCTTCCTCGATTTCCGCGCCGCTGAAGTCGTGGCTCTGGGCGGCGAGCTGGGCGAGGTCGAATTGCGCGGGATCGCGGCGGCGTTTGGCGATATGGATGGCGAAGATTTCGGCGCGCTCGGCGGCGTTGGGCAGATCGACGAAGAAGATTTCGTCCATGCGGCCTTTGCGAAGCAGTTCGGGCGGGAGTTGCGAGATGTCGTTGGCCGTGCAAACGACAAACACGGACGCGGTCTTTTCGGAAAGCCACGTGAGAAAGGTGCCGAACACGCGCGCGGTGGTGCCGCCATCGGTCGCGCCGGAGCTTTGCGAGCCGGCGAAGGCCTTGTCGATTTCATCGACCCACAACACCGCGGGCGCGATGGATTCGGCGACGGAGATGGCGCGGCGCACGTTTTCCTCGGACGAGCCGACGAGGCTGCCGAACATGCGGCCCATGTCGAAGCGGAGCAGGGGAAGCTGCCAGGCGCACGAGACGGCCTTGGCGCACAGGCTCTTGCCGCAGCCTTGCACGCCGAGCAGCAGCACGCCGCGCGGCGTGGGCAGGCCGAACGAGCGGGCATCGGCGGTGAGGGCGAGCGCGCGCTTTTGCAGCCAATCCTTGAGCACGCCGAGCCCGCCGATGCTCGCGAAGGATTCGGTCGTGGCGACGTATTCGAGCAGGCCGCTCTTGCGGATGATTTGCTGTTTCTCGGCGAAGACTTCGTTGACGTCGTCGCCGCTGAGTCGCGAGTCGCGCACGATGACCTTGGCGAAAACATTTTCCGCCTCGCCAAGCGTGAGGCCGAGCGCGGCTTGCAAGAGGCGTTCGCGCGAGCTGTCGTCCAGTTCGATGCGCACCTGGCGGTATTCCTTGACCTCGGCGATGATCTGGTCGAGCAGCGCGGAGAGGTCCTCGCGCGAGGGCAGGGGGAAGTTCAACAGCGTGACTTCCTTCTCGAGTTCGGGCGGGATTTCGACGACGGGCGAAACGAGGACGATGGTTTTGAGGCTGTTCTTCAGGTGCAACGCGATTTCCTTGAGCTTGCGGATGATGGCGTGGTTGCTGCGGGTGAGGAACGGATGAAGGTCTTTGAAAATGAAAATGGCGGGCTCGACCTGGTCGATGACGAGATCCAGCGCAGGGAGCGGTTCGCGCGTGGCAGCGTTGCGGTGTTGTTTGGACTGGATGGAGGTGCCGGCGGGAACGATGCCGGTACTGACGCTCCACTCGAAGACCTTTTTCTGGCGGCGCCGGCCAATGTCCATGATGACGTTTTGGACGCGCGCTTCCTCGCTGGAAACGACGTAGAGGATCGGGTAACGCGCGCGTATCAGCGTCTCGATTTCATCCGAAAAATTCATAAGGGCGGGCGGCTGGGACTCGGTCGCACGGAGCAGGCTCAGGAACCGAGCAACTTGCGCCACCAGGAGGTGGGCGGCTTGGGTTCTTTGGCGATGGATTCGTTGAGGCGCTCGACGACGCGGTCCGGCGGTTGGTGGCTGGCGGCGTCGTGGCGGAGGACTTCCTCGGCGGAGTCGAACTCGAGCGCCTTGGACTGGCCGGTCTGTTGGTCCAGTTGCGAATCCTGGCGCTGCTGCTGTTGCAGGCGTTTGACGTCATCATTCATGGTACGACTTGAGATGGAGGGTTCATGCGAACTTTTCGAAATGCGTGGCGAACGCTTTGCGGGCGCGGTGGAGTTTGCCGCGCACGGCGTCGGCGGATTGATTGGTGAGAGCGCCGATTTCGGCGTAGCTCAGTTTTTCATCGGCTACGAGCAAAAGGAGGAGACGGTATTCTTCGGTCAACGCATCGAGGGTCTTCTGGATGCGCTCGCCGAGTTCCTTGGTTTCGAGGACGCGCAGGGGGCTATCGGTCGGAGTGGCGCGAGTTTCCCAGACGGCTTCGTCGGCGTTGCTGAAGACATGGCGGTGGTGCCAGGTTTGCAGCAGGTTCTGGCAGTGGTTGATGGTGATGCGATAGAGCCAGGTGCGAGCGTTGGCGTCGCCGCGGAATTGGTCGAGCTTGCGGAACGCCTTCAGGAAGACGTCGTGCGTGGCGTCCTCGGCCTGGGTGGCATCACCGAGCAGGCGCAGCGCGAGGTAATAAATCTGGTGGGAATGCTCGGCGTAAATGCGGGCCAGTTCAGGGGAATCGAGTTTCGGCCGCGATGAGACAGGGGCCGAAGGCGCAACGGCATCCGTGACCGAGGGTGATTGCATCGCTGATTGGACAAACGTCGTGCGAAACCCTCACGCGCGCAAGTGGAAAGAGGGGGTGGCTATGGGTTTTGGATCAATTCCCGGGCGTTGCGTGCGCCGTGAAGGAGCCGCAGCAGGACGGCAGCGCCGGGACTTTCGCGGTAGTAAATGACGTAGTTTGGGAATTGGCGGATTACCCATTTTCGAACGTCCGGTGCGTGCTGAAAGCCGGCCTTGGCTGCCAACTGGGGGTGCGAGGCAAGAAGTTCCAACGCACTTTCGACCGCGTCGCAAAAACGATCGGCCGCATCCGGATTCGCTTCACTGATGTAGGAAACGATCTCGACGTAGTCCGAATAAAACAGTGAGGTCTTATGAAGAGTGACGGCCACGCGCTTGCTTCACGATCTCCCGGACGTTCTTCAGATCTCCTGACGTTAACGGAGAGACGCTGTCTCGCAAGGCATCGAGAACCGCGTCTTCGTGCCGTTTCTCTTCCTCCATGAGACGCCGCACTGCCTCGCACACCACTGAATTGGGCGATGAAGACCCGGTGGCCTTCGCCCGGCGTTCCACATACTCCTCAAGGTCTCGAGGCAGGGTGACATTCATATGAGGGCAGTATAATGCATTGTCGCAGGCGACCGCAAGGTGATGTGAATCACGACGAGGCGCGCCATCCGGCGAGTGATTATCTCTTCTCCAGCTTTTCCTCCAGCTCGGCCACGCGTTTCAACAAGTCGGGCAACTGTTGGAGGGCCACCCATTGGCGTTTCATCTGGCGGTCGGGTTGGGCAGGGGAGCCGAGCCATTTTTCGCCGGCTGGGATGTTGTGCATAACGCCGGATTGGGCGGCGATGGTGACGCGGTCGCCGATGGTGAGGTGCCCGGCGAGGCCAGCCTGGCCGGCCATGGTGACGTAGTTGCCGAGCTTCGTGCTGCCCGCCATGCCGACCTGGCCGCAGAGGATGCAATGTTCGCCAATGACGATGTTGTGCGCGATCTGCACGAGGTTGTCGATTTTCGTGCCCTTGCCGATGATCGTCGAGCCGAGTGCGCCGCGGTCGATGGCCACGTTCGCGCCGATTTCCACATCGTCGTGGATGATGACGTTGCCGATCTGCGGGACTTTGCGGTGAATGCCGGCATCGAAGACGTAGCCGAAGCCATCCGAGCCAATTACAGTTCCGGAATGCACGCGCACGCGTTTGCCGATCTGCGTGAGCGGATAAACGGTGACGTTCGGGAACAAGCGCGTCTCCTCGCCGATCGTGCAATTGGCGCCGATGTGATTGCCGCCTTCCAGCACGACGCGCGAACCGATAGTGGCCCCCGCGCCCACGACACAATGGGGACCGATGTGCGCGGTGGCATCGACTTTCGCCGTGGCATCGACGACGGCGGTGGGATGAATGCCCGCAGCAAACGTCGGTTCCGGAAAGAACAGCGGCAGCACCTTGGCGAAGGCGATGCGCGGATGCGCGACGCGGATGAGCACCTTGGTGGCCGAGGCGAAATTCGCGGGCACCAGCACGGCGGAGGCGGCGCTTTGGTCGGCCTTTTCGAACCAGGCTTCGTTCTCGGCAAAGGTCAGGTCGCCGGCCTTGGCGGCGGCGGCGGGCGCAAAACCCGAAAGTTGAATGGAGGGGTCGCCCAGGACCTCGCCCTGGACGTGTTTGGCGATTTCAGCGGCAGTGAATGGCATGCAGTTGCGGGGGAAATATTTAGCCGAACCTGCGCCAAAGAAAAGGGATTATATGCCGCGTTCGTTGATGATCTTGTTCTCCTCGCCCAGCACGATGACGCGCGGTTTCCATTTCTTGGCTTCGGCGGCGTCGAGGACGACGTAGCTCATGATGGTGAGGCGGTCGCCGGCCTTGCCGAGGTGGGCGGTTGCGCCGTTGAGGACGATGGCGCCGGAGCCGCGTTCACCGGGGATGGCGTAGGTTTCGAAGCGGCTGCCGTTGGCGAGGTTGCTGCACAGGATTCGTTCGTAGGGGATGAGGCCCGCCTTTTCCATCAGATCCTCGGCAATGGTCATGCTGCCTTCGTAATTGAGGGAAGCGGCGGTCACTTCGGCCCGGTGAATCTTCGATTTCAGCAAATGAATCTGCATACGCAACTTAACCTTCAACCGGCTTTGCCGCGGCGTCCAGCGTGGTTAACGCTTGTGTGCCAACGGTTTTGCGGCCGGGATTTGCAAGTCGTTCGTTGACTTGAAAAACGGCGGCCACTATAAAGCCTTCTGAATCTAACACAACATCGGAGTCACAACACATTTTACCCATGAGCAGAAAAATACGATACGGCATGGTCGGCGGCGGGCGGGGCGCGTTCATCGGCGCGGTGCATCGGATTGCGGCGGCGATGGATCAGCAGATTGAACTGGTGTGCGGCGCGTTTTCGTCGGACCCCGAGCGTTCGAAGGCCAGCGGGGCGGATTTGTTTCTGCCGCCGGGCCGGTGTTACGGGACGTTCGAGGAGATGATCAAGGGCGAGGCCAAGCTGCCGGAAGGCGAGCGCATGGATTTCGTGGCCATTGTGACGCCGAACCACATGCATTTTCCGCCGGCGAAGATGGCGTTGGAAAACGGGTTCCACGTGCTGAGTGACAAGCCGGCGACGTTCAATCTCGCGCAGGCGAAGCGCCTGGCGGAATTGGTGAAGAAGTCAGGATTGCTTTACGGGTTGACGCACAATTACACCGGTTATCCGCTGGTGAAGGAGGCGCGCGAGATGATTCGCGCGGGCAAGCTGGGGAAGATTCGCAAGGTGGTGGTGGAATATCCGCAGGGCTGGCTGGCGACGCGGCTGGAGGCATCCGGCCAGAAGCAGGCGGGCTGGCGCACGGACCCCAAGCGCAGCGGCGCGGGCGGTTGCGTGGGGGACATTGGCACGCACGCGGAGAACCTGGCGGAATACATCAGCGGTTTGCAGATCAAGGAACTGGCGGCGGACATCACGAGTTTCGTCAAGGGGCGCAAGCTGGACGACGACGTGAATGTGCTCTTGCGCTTCAACAACGGCGCGAAAGGCGTGTTGCACAGCTCGCAAATCAGCGTGGGCGAGGAGAACAATTTGAACATCCGCGTGTATGGCGAGAATGGGGGTATCGAATGGCACCAGAAGGAGCCGAACACGATGCTCGTGAAATGGCTCGACCAGCCGATGCAGGTGTATCGCACAGCCAACGGGTATCTGGGCAACGCGGCCAAGTCGGCCACGCGGACGCCGCCAGCACATCCGGAAGGTTATCTCGAGGCGTTTGCGAACATTTACAAGAATTTCGCCAACCACATCCGCGCGGTGCAGTCCGGCGCGAAACTGACGAAGGACGATCCGGCGCTTGATTATCCGAAGATCCAGGACGGCGTCCGCGGCATGGCGTTCATCGAGGCGGTGGTGAAGTCCTCGAAGAAGAACGCAGCGTGGACGAAGCTGGAGGTGTGAGGGGCAGAGCGTGCTGGCCCGGAGGGTGTAACTGCATTGCAAGCAGTTTCTTCCTTGGCCGATCCGGCTATCTGCTGTAACGTTTACTTCAATGAACGAATTGCTGACAGACGCGGACTTGCTTGATCTGTCCCAAGGCTCATTGGCTTCATTTGACCAGCGTGTTGCCGCCATTCCGAAGGATTTGCACGCACCGTTCCACGAGGAGGCCCGGCAACTTGAGGCGGAATTGCTCACTGTTTATCGCGTCGTAGTACTTTGCACAAAACGCGAGGAGGATCTGGCCCGGGTCAGCAAGTGGTGGGAGACGATGGTGCGCGTGTGCGATGATTTCGCCAAACGGTTGGGCGGTCTGGCAGAGGCGCATCCGGATTGCGGAGCGGAGCAATATTATGACCGGGTCTTGGAGTTGCGCAGCAAATGCCACCGTCTTCAGAAGATGCACAACTAGGCGCCGTTCCCGCCGAATGCATTCCCCAGTTGGCGGGGCTTTATGACCGTTTCGCCAACGCCTTTGATCCCTTCGCACCGGAACGCGATCAGGCCGAAATGCTTTTCGAGCAGGAGGTTGCCAGACTTTACGATGCGACACCTCCTCCGAAACCCGACCTGAGCACATTCAAAAAGGCCGTCATTGTGCGTTGCCGTCGTCACCTTCGAGCGACCGACAAGCCGCAATCGCTCTGATTACTGTCCAAGTCATGAAGAACTCTCTCCGCATTGGCCTCATCGGCTACAAATTCATGGGCAAGGCGCACTCGAACGCCTGGCGGCAGGTGAACCATTTCTTTCCCAAGCAGCAGGCGCGGGTCGAGTTGGCCACCATTTGCGGGCGCAATGCCGAAGCGGTCGCGAAGGCGCGCGACGTCCTTGGCTGGCAGAAGGCGGAAACGGACTGGCGCAACGTCATTGCCGACCCGGACATCGACATCATCGACATCTGCACGGCCAATGATACCCATTGCGAGATTGCGGTCGCCGCGGCCAAGGCGGGCAAAGCCATTGTGTGCGAAAAACCTCTCGCGCGAAATGTCGCGGAAGCGAAGCGGATGGTTGCCGCCGTGAACAAGGCGAAGGTGGTGAACCTGGTTTGCCACAACTACCGGCGCATTCCCGCCGTCGCGCTCGCGAAGCAGATGATTGAAAACGGGGAACTGGGCGCGCGCATCTATCACTTCCGCGCGCGTTATGCGCAGGAATGGCTGGCGAACCCGAATTTTCCCGTGACGTGGCGATTACAAAAGGACATCGCAGGCTCGGGCACGCATGGAGACATCGACGCGCACATCATTGATCTCGGGCGCTATCTGCTCGGCGAGTTCAGCGAGGTCTGCGGGCAGATGGAAACATTTGTGAAGGAGCGTCCGTTGATGGAGCCGGGCAGCGTGCCGCCGCGCCCCGTGTCGGATGGCCGGAAGGGGAAGGTCACGGTCGATGACGCCGTGAGCTGGATTGGCCGCTTCAAGAGTGGCGCGCTGGCGAATCTGGAAGCCACGCGCTTTGCCTTGGGCCGCAAGAATCACATCACATTTGAAATTAATGGCGAGAAGGGGAGCCTTTATTTCGATTTCGAAGACATGAACCGGCTGAAGTTTTTCAGCAGCGGCGATGCACAACATCGGCGCGGTTTCACCGACATCATTGTCACGGACCGCGACACGCACCCATACGCAAAGAATTGGTGGCCGCCCGGGCACATCGTTGGGTACGAACACACGTTCGCGAACACTTTCGCCGACTTCGTCGCCGCCGTGGTGCAAGGCAAGAGTGTGCAACCGACGTTCGAGGATGGGTTGCGCAACCAACGCGTATTGGAGGCAGTGGAGCAATCTGCGCGAAGCAAGCGGTGGGTGAAGGTGTGACGGCGCGTTCGCGTCGGCTTGCGTTTGGCGGGAGGTGAGACATACTCGCGGCCCATTTAAATGAGTACTTTGAATTTTGCCATCATTGGCACGGGCGGCATCACGCTGCAAAATCATCTGCCGGGGCTTGCGTTGTGCAAGGACGTGAAGGTCACGGCCCTGTGCGATGCCAATGCCGCCACGCTGGAAACGGCGCGCCAGCAGACGGGCGCGGCCATCACGTCAACGAACTGGGAGGACATCGTCAAACGCGACGACATTCACGCGATCATCATTGCGACGCCGAACTTTGTGCATCCGCCGATCGCGCTGGCGGCCGTGGCGACGGGCAAGCATGTGATGTGCGAGAAGCCGCTGGCGCTGAATTATACCGATGCGAAGGCGATGGCCGATGCCGCCGACAAAGCGGGGGTGCGGCACATGACGGCGTTTACGTATCGGTTCGTGCCGGCGATGCGATATTTGCATCACTTGATCAAACAGGGAGACGCGGGAACGATTTATCATTATCGCTCGTGCCGGTTACAGGACTGGGGCACGCGCAACCTTGGCTGGCGGCAGGTGAAGAAACTGGCGGGGACCGGCGAGATCGGCGACATGCTGTCGCATCGAATTGACTTTGCGCATCATCTCATCAGCCCGTTCAAACGGTTGGTGTCGAGTCTGGTGAATCACACACCGATGCGCGGCGGAGCGCCGAATGATACCGACGATTGGGTGGGGTTGCTGGCGGAATTCCAGAGCGGCGCGACCGGCGTGATGGAAAGCAGCAAGCTGGCCAGTGGCGTGAACGAAAGCTGGCGCAGCCCGGATCGCGTGGAATTGAACGGCAGCGAAGCGAGTTTTAGCTTTACGACGGGCTGCTGGAATGAGTTGCAATATGGCAAGCTAGGTGGGCCGGGCATGAAGGCGCTGCCGATTCCGAAGGAATTTTATGTGCTGCCCGGGTCGCCGCGCGACCCGAGCGTGGGCGATCCGTTGGTGTCGTTCCGTTACGACCAGGCGGTGGAGTTTGTGAACGCGCTACGCGAGAAACGCCCGTGTTCCATCACGTTCCACGACGGCGCCAAAGCGCAAAGGGTGATTGACGCCGCCGTGCAATCGGCGGAAGCCAGGCAGTGGGTGGATTTGTCGGCGGGATATTAATTAATGCGAACTTAGGAGCATCAATGAGCAAGACAGCGGTAGTAACAGGAGCAGGCAGCGGCGTGGGTCGCGCGGCGGTGATCAAACTGGCGAAGGAAGGATGGAACGTCGCCTTGGTGGGGCGGCAGGAGAAGGCGCTGCAAGAGACGGTTTCGCTGGCGGGCGGAAATGCGCAAAACACGCTGGTATGTGTGTGCGACATCGCCGACGCGAAGAGTGTGCAGGACATGGGGAAGAAGGTGTTGGCAAAATTCGGCGCGGTGGATGCGCTGGTGAATTCCGCGGGTACGAACACAGCCAAGCGGGCGTTGAATGTTCTTTCGCTCGAGGATTACCACATGATCGTCAATGCGAACCTCAACGGCGCGTATTATTGCGCGCAGGCGTTTTTGCCGTCGATGCGCGAGCGGAAGTCGGGCACGATCATCAATATTGTTTCGGATGCCGGACGGCAGGCGAATGCGAAAGCGGGCCCGGCGTATGTGGTTTCGAAATTCGGCCAATCAGGGTTGACGCAGGCGATCAACGTGGAGGAAAAGGCCAACGGCGTTCGGGCCTGTTCCATTTTCCCTGGCGATATCAACACGCCGTTGCTGGACAAACGTCCCGCGCCCCCACCGGCGGAGGCGCGCGCGAACATGCTGCAGCCGGAAGATCTGGCGGAATGCGTGTGGCTGGTAATCAACCTGCCGGCCCGGGCGATGGTGGAAGAGATATTGATCCGCCCACGCGGAAACTGATTCGGAGAATAGAAAACTGGCGGCCCGTT
>JBFMBT010000243.1:0-10169 GCA_040754875.1 Verrucomicrobiota bacterium
ATCACGACCTACTTCAGCTTGTCCGGGTTGGAGCGGTATTTGAGGACGCGGACGTCTTCCAGGGTGACAAGGCCTTCCTTGACCATGTCGTCGAGGTGGGGGAGCAGCAGGTTGACCTTTTCCTCGGTGTCCACGATTTCGATGATCATGGGCAGGTCGAAGGAGAGGCGGAGAATCTTGGCAGTGTGCAGGTGGCTGTTGGCGCCGTAGCCGAGCGGGCCGCGCAGGACAGTGGCGCCGGCGATGCCGAGTTCGCGGGCCTTGAGGACGATGGCTTCGTAGAGGGGCTTGCCATCCCATTGGTCGCTTTCGCCAATGAAGATGCGGAGCAACTGGCCTTTTTCGGGGAGTTTCATGGTTATCGGCTGAGGGCTTGTCCGGCGACGTGCCCCAGCCAGACGGCCAGGAGACAGGCGGCGACGGAGAGGAGGATGTTCAACGAGGCGGCACCCCACTGGCCTTCCTGCATGAGGTTGAGGGTCTGGAGGCTGAACGAGGAGAACGTGGTGTAACCGCCGAGGATGCCGACGAGCAGGAATTTGCGGGCCATCGGTGACATCAGGAGTCGCCCTTCGGTGGCGGTGGAAACGGCGAGGAAACCGATGAGGAACGAGCCGGTGACGTTCACAAACATGGTGCCCCACGGGAAGGTTTCGCCGACGCGGTTGGCGATGACGCCCGAGAGCCAGTAGCGGCCCATGCCACCCAACGCGCTGCCCAAGGCTATCCAGAGGTATTCCATCGCCGCCGGCAGTATGAACTTCAAATTCCAAACGACAAGCTTCGGGGAAGGTTCCAACAACAAGTGGTGTTTGAGAACGAGGACGAGAACGAGGACGAGAACGAGGACCACCGATAGCGGTCAGTTTGAACCTTTTCCGGCGCCTCGTCACTTAAGGTTATGGCAGCGGGAATGGATTCGTGTCACCATTGGGCATAAGGCATCGGGGTGGACACCGGGGAAACAATGGACGGGCGGAGTGATGAGGAACTGGTCGCCGCGATCAACGCGGGCGACGCAGCGGCGTTCGAAGTCCTGTACCGGCGGCATCGTGACTGGGTGGTGAACCTGGCGTTTCGTTTCACCGGCGACCGCGAGCTGGCGCTGGATGTGTTGCAGGAGACGTTTCTCTATTTCCTCAAAAAGTTCCCGGGCTTCACGCTGACGGCGCGGCTGCAAACCTTCCTGTATCCCGCGGTGAAGAATCTCTCCATTGGCGCGCAACGCAAGGCGCGGCGGCTTGAATCCAACGAACCGGCCGTGGCCAACGTGCCGGCGCCCGAGCCCGCGGTCGAAGGCGCCTCGGCGCGCGAGGAACTGGCGGCGGCGCTGGCGACGTTGTCGGAGGAACATCGGGAGGTGTTGTTGCTGCGGTTTGTGGACGACCTGAGCTTGAACGAAATTGCCGGGGCGTTGGAGGTGCCGCTGGGCACCGTGAAGTCGCGCTTGCACCATGCGCTGGGGGCGTTGCGGCGGGACTCAAGGACGAAGAAGTGGTTTGGGTGAGGAGTGACGGCCAGAGGATGGATTGATGGGAACCGCAGCATTTCCATCCTGAGCGATGGGGACAGGCGATGCGTCGGTCCCCCTCACCCCAGCCCTCTCCCCAAGGAGAGGGGGCGAAGCGGAGCGCGTTGGAGGTTCGCGGGCCCGTCGGAGAATGCAGCCGTGGGTGACTCGATAATCAGAGCCTTGTCACCCCGGCTGCCACCAGGTTCATCGCCTACGACCGAATAGGATTGTGCATTGCGCCCGGGCGTGATAGATAGGAACCGTTCCGAAGCGCAGGCCATCCGGACCATGAATAAGGCTGCCATGCCTTGGCTGACGAGCACGGTATTGTTCGTGCAGAGGTGGTTTTGTTTGTCCGCGGCGTACGGGAGGCAGACGTGGTGACACCAACATCATCCAATCGCTGGCGCGGGCTGTTTGGCGGCCTCTGTGCGTTCACGGTGGTGGCGTGGTTCGCGCTGTTCGAGGCGCGGGCGCCCAAGGAGCCGGATGACGCGCTGTTCGAAGCGGTGCATCTGGCGGCGGTGCTGGTGGGATTGTATTTCGTGACGCGCCTGGAGCTGCGGCCGCTGGAGCTGGGCTGGAGTGTCTTTACCTACGGGCTGTTGATCGATTTCCTGGACGAGTTCACGAGCGAACCGGACTGGATCAACACGCAGTTGCAGGGAATCATCGAATCGTCCGGGCTGCTGCTGATTGTATCGGGGCTGTACCGTTCGTACCAAACATTGCAGACGAACCTGGCCAGCCTCAAGCAGGCCAACGACGCCCTGCGCGAAAGCGAGGAGAAGTATCAACTGCTGTTCTCCAAGGAAATGGACGCCGTGATTCTCTCGGACGCGCAGACCCATCGCATCCTGGATGTGAACGAATCGGCGGTGCGCATCTACGGTTACACGCGCGACGAATTCCTGTCCACGACGATCCTGCACATCAGCGCGGAGCCGGACCAGACGACGATCCGCGTGAAGGAATCAATCCGCAGCGCGGCGGTGCGCACGCCGTTGCACTGGCATCGCAAGAAGGATGGCTCGATGTTTCCGGTGGAGATTCTTTCGGGCGCCTACCTGTGGCGCGGGCGGCAGGTGATGTGCAGCATCATCCGCGACATCACCGAGCGCCAGCGCGCCGAGGAGGCGTTGCGCAAGTCCGAGCATGAGTTCCGCCGGGTCTGGGAGAATTCGCAGGACGGCATGCGCATCACCGACGCGGAAGGCGGCATCGTGATGGTCAACGACGCGTATTGCCGCATGGCGGGCCATTCGCGCGAGGAACTCGTCGGCCGGCCGTTTGCGATGATATACACGGACAGCAGCGCCAACCTGCGCGTGGCCAAGTACCGCGAGCGTTTCACCGCGCGCTCGTTCGAGCCGCATTTCCAGCGCGAAGTGACGTTGCGTGACGGCCGGCGCATCTGGTTCGAAATCACCAACACCTACCTGGACGTCGAAGGCGAGCCGCCGCGGTTGCTGAGCATTTTCCGCGACATCACGGACCGCAAGCGCGCCGAGGCGGAGCGGTTGGGCATCGAGCGCAAGCTGCAGGAATCGCGCAAATTCGAGAGCATCGGCGTGCTGGCGGGGGGCGTGGCGCACGATTTCAACAATCTGCTCACGGGCATCCTGGGCTACGCGAACCTGGCGCGCCAGGAACTGCCGTCCACGGCGCAGGCGCATGCTTACCTGGGACACATTGAAAAGGCGTCGCTGCAGGCGGCGGGCCTGTGCGCGCAGTTGCTCGCTTATTCGGGCAAGGGCCGCTTCGTGATGCAACGCATCGACCTCAGCGCGGTGGTGCGCGATGCGCTGGACATTGTCGAGCATCAATCGCCCCAGTCCGCCGAATTCAAGGTGGAACTGGCCGCCCATCTGCCGCCCGTCTCGGCGGATGCCGTCCAGATGCGGCAGGTCGTCATCAACATCCTGGTCAACTCCGTCGAGGCCCTGGAAAACAAGGACGGGGCCATCCGCGTCGCCACGCGGACAATGACGGTCACGCCCGAGTTCCTGGCCACGGGGTTCCGGCCGGATGATGTGCCGCCCGGCGAATACGTCTGCCTCGAGATCCAGGACACTGGCTGCGGGATGGACACGTCGGTGTTGACGCGCGTGTTCGAGCCGTTTTTCAGCACCAAGTTCGCCGGGCGCGGCCTGGGGCTGGCGGCGGTGATGGGCATCGTGCGCGGGCACAAGGGCGCGTTGCGCGTGCAAAGCCGCAAGGGCGCCGGTTCCACGTTCACGCTGCTGTTCCCCATCGCGGAAGGCCCGATCGAAACGACAGCGCCGCCCACACCCATCGAAGGCGCGTGGCGCACGAGCGGCACGATCCTCATCATCGATGACGAGGAGGATGTGCGCAACGTGGCGGCGGCCATCGCGCAGACGTGCGGACTGCGGGCGGTGCTGGCCGGCGGCGGCGAGGAAGGCGTGACGCGTTTCCAGGAGATGGCCGGGGAAATCCGCCTGGTGTTGCTGGACCTCGCGATGCCCGGCATGGATGGCGAGCAAACCTTCCACGAATTGCGCCGCGTGCGGCCCGACGTGCGGGTGCTGGTCGTCACCGGCTACGGCGACCAGGACATGCTCAACCGGTTGGACAAACACAATGTCCTGGGCTTCGTGCAAAAGCCGTTCCGCGCGGATGTGCTGCGCGCGCGCCTGCGTGAAGCGCTGGAGTTCGGCGGCGTGCCGCCGGTGTGAGGGATTCAGGCGGGAGGATTATTTTCCTTGCTGGAACGAACCTCCGCCGGCTTGACAAGCCGTACTCCCAGCCTGGCAAATAGACGGTCGCCGGCTGCGAAGAAGAAGGCTCCAAAGAGGACGATCGCCATACCAACCGCGAGGCCTGGAATCGGGATATCGAACAATCGGCGCACCAGTGGTACCATGATGAAAAGCTGGAAAACCGCAAACGCGACAGTTGCCAGGGCGGTGACGGCGATCCACAACCATCCGGCTGGCGTATAAGCCCGGTGCGATACCTTCCAGATTGGCGGGGATTGCCCAGGGAGCGGTGGTGGAGACCCTTTGGGAAGCGGGGGCGGCGTTTTCATGACTCGGCGGGCTCGTGCTTAGTTAGCATCGCATTCTGTTGCCCCTATTCCTCCACGGCCACCGCCTCTGTCTTGCGTTCCCAGCGACGCGGGGTGCGCTCGGGCAAGGTCGTGTCCACCTTCGCGTAATACGTTTCCTCGCCGAGCAACGCGTCGGCCGCCTCCTGCAATTCGCGCGAGGGCCGCACGAAGAAGCGTTCGTGCGTTTCCATAAAAATGACTTCGCCCGTGGGTCGTTTGAAGCACAGGAACAACGGGCACTTGCCCGGATGCGCCGCCACAAGTTCGCGCACGGCCTCCAGTTTCTCCGGTGTCACGTGCGCGGTGTAAAGGCGCAGGTGGACCTGTTTGGTGTACAGGCGCGGGGCGTCCTCGAGTTTGAGGATTTCGGTCGGGAAAATCTTCGGCTTGTCTTCGCCAGTGTTGACTTCGCCCAGGACGAGCACCGGCGTGTTGGGCACGAACAAGTGTTTGTACTTGTCGTAGTTCTCGTTCATGCACAGGACCTGCACGGTGCCTTCCAGATCCTCGACAGTCACCATCGCGTACGGTTTGTTCGATTTCTTGGAGATGCCCTGCTGCACGGCGGCGACCATCCCGCCGAGGCGCGTCATGGAACGGTTCGCCAGGCCCGCCAGCGCCGCGGTGTTGTGAATCGAATAGCGCGCCAGCAGGTCGGCGTACGGCGTCAACGGATGGCCGGTCACGTAAAAGCCGAGCAATTCCTTTTCCGCCGCGAGCATTTCGCTCTGCGGCCATTCGGGCAGCCTGGGGCCGTTGTCCTGCTGCGTGGTGGTCGGTTCCTCCAGCATGCCGAAGAGCGAGACCTGGCCGCGCGCGCGATCCTGGGCGATGCTCGCCGCGCGCGCCAGCGTGCGGTCAATCTGCGAAAACAACGTGGCGCGCGTGTCGCCGAAGCCATCGCACGCGCCGCTTTTGATGAGCGCTTCCAGCACCTTGCGGTTGACCGTGCGCGTGTCCACGCGCTCGCACATGTCCGCCAGCGACGTGAACTTCCCGCCTTCGCGCGCCTTGAGGATGCTTTCCACGGCCACGGTGCCGACACCTTTGATGGCCGCCAGGCCGAAGCGGATCACCGTGCCTTCGCGCGCCGGCGCAAACGCGACGTGGCTTTCGTTGACGTCCGGCGGCAACACCTCGATGCCCATCGCGCGCGCCTCGGCGATGTACTGGCCGAGCTTCGCGGTATCGCCCATGTCGTTCGTCATCATGGCGCACAGGAACTCGACCGGATAATTGGCCTTCAGGTAGGCGGTCTGATACGCGACGATGGCGTAGGCGGCGGCATGCGATTTGTTGAAGCCGTAACCGGCGAATTTTTCCAGCAAATCGAAAACCTGGTTGGCCTTGGCCGCGGGGATGTTGTTCTTCTCCTTCGCGCCTTTGACGAAAATCTCGCGCTGCTTGGCCATTTCCTCGGCCTTCTTCTTGCCCATGGCGCGGCGGAGCAAATCCGCGCCGCCCAGCGTGTAGCCGCCGAGGATTTGCGCCGCCTGCATGACCTGCTCCTGGTAGATCAGGATGCCGTAAGTCTCCTTCGAAATGCCTTCGAGCAATGGGTGCGCGTATTCAATCTGTACGCGCCCGTGGCGGCGCTCGATGAAGTCGGGTATCAGGTCCATCGGCCCGGGACGATAGAGCGCCACGAGCGCCGTGATGTGTTCCACGGAACTGATCTGGAACTTGCGGCACAAATCGCGCATGCCACCGGATTCCAATTGGAACACGCCCAGCGTGTTCGCCTTGTTCAACAGGTCGTAGGTCTTCGCGTCGTCCAGTGGCAGATTGTCCACGTCGATCGCGATGCCCTTGGTGCGCTTGACCATTTCGCACGTGTTGCGGATGACCGTGAGCGTCTTGAGCCCGAGGAAGTCCATCTTCAGCAGGCCGAGGTCGCCGACGGGATTCATCGCGTATTGCGTGACGATGGTGCCGTCCTCGTCCTGCTTGAGCGGGAGCAAATTCACCAGGGGCTGGTCGCCGATGACCACGCCCGCGGCGTGCACCGAGGCGTTGCGCGTGATGTCCTCCAGCACGAACGCCGTATCGACCAGTTCGCGCGTGATTTCCTCGGTTTGATAGGCGGCTTTGAAATCGGGCGATTGCTCCAACGCCTTCTTCAAGTCCATCTTGAGTTCGTTGGGGATCATCTTGGCCAGGCGGTCGCATTCGCCGTAGCTGAGGCTCATCACGCGGCCCACATCACGCACCACGGACTTCGCGCCCATCGTGCCGAACGTGATGATCTGCGCCACCGAATCGCGCCCGTACTTCTGGCGCACGTATTCGATGACGTCCGCGCGACGGTCGTCCGCGAAGTCGATGTCGATATCGGGCGGGTTGACGCGCTCGGGATTGAGGAAGCGCTCGAACAGCAGCCCGTAACGGATGGGATCGACGTTCGCGATGTCCAACAGGTAGGTGACCAGCGAGCCTGCGGCGGAACCACGGGCCACGCACGACACGCCCATTTCGCGGCCTTTGCGCACGAAGTCCGCCACGATAAGAAAGTAACTGATGAACCCGGTCTTCTCGATGACGCCCAGCTCGGTTTGCAACCGCTCGATGACGCCTTTGATCGCTTCGGCGACCTTTGGATGTTCCGCCTTGTTGGCGAGCGCGTTGATTTGCTCCAGTTCTTCCGGACCCGCCTGCAACGTCGGCAGGCGCTTCGGCTCGGCGATGCCGTCGATGATGAACTCCTGGCCCTCGGCGCGCGCGCGCAAGGTGTAACGGCGCAGCAAGCCGTCGCACAATAAATGGCGCAGATACCCTTCGCGCGTGAAATGCTCCGGCGGCTGGAACACCGGGTAATGCAGCTTGCCGAATTCGATTTGCAGGTTGCACTTCTCGGCCACCTCCAGCGTGTTCTTCGCCGCTTCCGGCACCTCGGCAAAGCGCGCCGCCATTTCCTCCGCCGTGCGCAGATAAAACTGCTCCGGCTGATACTTCATCCGCTTCGGATCGTTGAGCTGGCTCTGCGTGCCGATGCAGATCAGGCAATCGTGCGCGTGCGAATGCTCCTTCTTGACGTAATGCACGTCGTTCGTGGCCACCAGCTTCAGGCCGAATTCCTTCGCCCAGGGAATCAGGTGGCGGTTCACCTTCGCCTGCTCGGGGATGCCGTGGTTTTGCAGTTCGAGGTAGAAATTGTCCGGGCCGAACGTCTGCTTGAACCAGTCGATGGACTCGCGCGCCTGCGGCAGGCGGTCGTTGTAAATGTGCTCGGGAATTTCGCTGGCCAGGCAGCCGGACAACACAATCAGGCCGTCCTTCCACTGCGCGAGGATTTCCTTGTCGATGCGCGGCTTATAATAATAGCCCTCGAGGTTTGCCGCGGTGACGAGCCTCGTGAGGTTGCGATAACCTTGTTCGTCCTTCGCCAGCAGGACAAGGTGATTATAGACATCCTTGCCGCCGCTGCCGGCCTTCTTTTCCAGGCGGCTGCCGCGCGCCACATACACCTCGCAGCCGATGATCGGCTTGAGGCCCTTCTTCATCGCGGCCTGGTAAAAATCAATCGCGCCGAACATGTTGCCGTGGTCGGTCAGCGCGAGGGCGGGGAATTTCAGCTCGTGCGCATAGTCCATCAACCGGTCCAGCCGGCACGCCCCGTCCAGCAGGGAGTACTCCGTATGGAGGTGCAAATGAACAAACTCAGCATGCGACATGCAAAGGATTTAAGACCCGTTTGCGGGAGCGCGCAAGTGAAGAGGACAAAATACACAAAATACGATATGACCAACCAGGCGAGGGACGATTTTCACCCGGATTGCCGCGCCGCATCGTAAGCGGGCAGAATGGCCGCGGTCCCACACGGGGGCGTCAGTGCGTCGCGCAGCCGATTTTGCCGACGGCAACGATGAAACCAATGATGGACGCGATCAGAAGCCAGAGACTGCCCTTGACGGCCATGAGAATGCCCAGGCCCAAAATGATCCCAATCACGATCCACGCAAGACATGCCAGCCAAAAATTCATAGACCGCAGATTGTATTGCCCCCGACCCGTTGCGCAAGCCGCCTTTTTCAAACCAACCTGCAACGCCGCGGCTGTCCCGCACGGCGGGGCGGGACTTCGAACCGCCCCCACCTCAAGGTTCTGGGTTGAGACGGTTCCCGGCGGGATCGACGACGGTGGGCGTGATGAAGAGGAGGAGCGTGCGGCCATCGGTGTGGCGGGCGTTTGGCAGATGCACGATCGCGGTCTGTCCATCTACTGTGCCAGCGGGCATAACGCTGTTGAGCAACTGCGTCTTGAGCATGATGTTTCGGTCGTCTTTCGCCACTTCTGGTGTGATAAGGAGCGCATAGGCCGTGGAGTCCGCCTCGGCGGCGAGTTCGAAATGCGCCTCGCGTCCACTCACGGTGATGATCTTCGGCAGCGGACTCACACGCGCGCCGCCGGCCTTGAGTCGTTCGAGGGCTTGCTGGCGTTGTTGCGCGTTGAGTGAAGCGGCGAGCGTGCCTGCCTTTGCGGGATCCACTTCGACCGCGACCACTTCCAGCGCGATCTGCACGGGGCTGCGGTGCATCGCCACCAGCGCGGAGGAAATGGTGTTCAAATCCTGCGTGGTCGCGCGCACCATCAACACGCCCGTTCGGTCGTTGTAATAAATCTGCGCGCGCGTGGGGTCGTTGGTGTTTGCGTTGACGCCGGCCGACGCGAAGTAGCGGCGGGCCAGTTGTTGCGTGTCTTCGTTGCCCGCGGGTTGCGTCGCCGCGCCCAGGCCGCCGCGCGCGCCGCCGGAGCCTGTGCCGGTGCCGGGATTATTGGGCGTGATGTTGACGCGCGGTATCGCCACGCCGCCGGGGCCCGCGCCCTGGCCGCCTTGACCGCCAGCGCCGCCCTGTCCCGGCTGGCCGCCCGCGCCGCCGCCGATGAACGTCCCTCCCACACTCTCCAGTCCCTGGCGAAAAATGCTGGGATCCACCTTGAAGTTGCGCGAAAACATTTGCGGTGGGTCGGTCACCTTCTGCGAAAACACCACGGCGTAATCTTCGATAACGTATTTCACGCCGACGCCGCCGACGGGCTCCGTCATTTTGGCGACGAGATCCAACGCGTGCTTCGCCGGCAGGTCGCGCACGGGCGGATTGATGCGCACGACCGCATTGGCGAGGTCCACGCGGATGGGCTGGAGGCCCTGCCCGGCGGCGCTGGAAGGAACGTCATCGAGAAACGGATTGATGATGAAGTTGACGCCTTTCTTCTCGGGGTCGAGGCGTTTGGTTTCGTCCATGAGGAACTTCACCACTTCGCTCAAGGGCAGGCCGTCGAAGAAGAGTTCGGGGATGATGATCTGGTCGAGCTTGGCGACGAGTTTCTGGCGCGCGCGCGAGGTGGTTTGGGTGACATTGGTGCGCAGGTAGGGATTGGGCGTGGGGAGGGTGTTTTGGGCGATTTGGACCGGAATGGCGTCATTGGTGGCACCACCCCTCACCCTCGGTCCCTCTCCCCGTTGAGGGGAGAGGGAAGGATTTGCGCCGCGCGGGTTGAGAGGATTGGTGGTCGCGGGTTCGATAACGGTTCCTTTTGCCCGCCCCCCCGCCCCGCCCCCCGGGGGGGGGGGGAATGGTTGGC
>JBFMBT010000244.1:0-10145 GCA_040754875.1 Verrucomicrobiota bacterium
GTTCCCCTTCGAATTTGGCGTAACGATTGACGCTGGGCGATTCTTTGGCCCAGGCCGGCAAAAAGGCCAGCTCGAGGTCGAGCTCGGTCTCGGATGGTTTACTCATGTGCGTCGAGTGTAAAGGGCGGGCAATAGGCCGCGAAAAAAACTACAGCGTAAGCATGAATCGCCCCGGAGCGGAATGCAAGTGCGGCTTACAAGCGAAATAGGCGCGGGAAAAGCGCGGTTATTCGGTGATCGCGAGTTCTTCCTCGCGTTTGGCGGTGGATTTCGCCCGGGAGGCGCGGGTGCGGGGCTGGACATCCGGAACCGCCGGGCCGCGGGCCTGGGCGAACTGCACATTGGAGCGGACCATCAGCGTGCCCAGGCAAAGATCGGCCAGGGGAAGCACGACGTTGAAATTCTTGTGCATGTAACGGTGATGCAGCAGATGATGGCCGTTGAGGCGGAAGAAAATTCCGGAGCGCTCGATGTTGCGGCGTTTGGGCAGGTGCATGCACCAATGCATGTATTCATAGGCGCCGTAATAGGCGCTGCAGGCCACCGTCGAGCCCATCAGCAACGCCCAATGCCCCGTGGCCCACGCCCACGCCAGAAACGGCAACTGGCACGTCGCAATCAACACCGGCCCGTTCCACCACGCCATGGGGATCGTCTCCTTGTCCCTTTCATCGATCAGGTGGTACGTATGGTCGGCCTTGAACACGTGATGATGAATCACGGCGTGCGCGCGGAAGGCATATTGAAATTTGCCCACCGGCCGATGCATCACATACTTGTGAAGCGTCCACTCGAAAAACGAGGCAAAGATGATCGCCGCCGCGAAGCCTACCCCGGACCAGAACAAGAGCTCGTACATGCAGTTTCTAACAATTTTGTGGCGCGTAATTCACCAGAGCGAATCGGCCCGCACAATAAAAAACCTGAAAATTTGCGACTATGCGCAAAAAACCTTGCAACTGCGCGGGCCAAAGATTCCCCGAATCGCGCGCCCGCCTCAAGCATTTTTTCGCGGCTGCCGGGGCCACCCGACCATCCGGCTTGTGCATTTGGCGGCGAACGGCTTTAGTGGGTGCATGAAATCCGCGTTCGCCCTGTCCCTCGGTCTGCTCTTCGCCATTTCTTGCCCGGCCCTGGCGCAATCGCGCGCCGTCAATTACGACGAGGCCAAGGTGCCCAAATACACCCTGCCCGATCCGTTGGTGCTGAACAACGGCCGCCCGGTCACCAGCGCCTCGCGGTGGCAGTCGCAACGCCGGCCCGAAGTCCTCAATCTTTTCCAGACGCACGAGTATGGCCGCAGCCCGGGCCGCCCCAAAGGAATGAAGTTCGAGGTGAAGTCGGTGGACAAAAACGCGCTCGGCGGCAAGGCCACGCGCAAGGAGGTGGTCGTTTATTTCTTCGGCGACCAGAACGGGCCGAAGATGGAAATCCTGATTTACCAGCCGAACGACGCGAAGAAGCCGGTGCCGGCGTTCCTCGGCCTGAATTTCAACGGCAATCACGCGGTTCACACGGATCCCGGCATCACGCTGTCCACGGGCTGGATGCGGCCCAGCAAGGAGAAGGATGTGGTGAACAACCGCGCCACCGAACAATCCCGCGGCAAGGAGGCCAGTCGCTGGCCGGTCGAGACCATCATCGCGCGCGGCTATGCGCTGGCCACGATTTATTACGGCGACATCGAACCGGATTTCGCCGAGGGCTGGAAACGGAGCATCCGTTCAATGTTGCGCCCGGATGGTTCGCGCCGTTATACGCCCACGCCGGGCGTCGTCGATTCCACGGGCAAGGTCGCGCCCGGCGCCAAGGGGGCGCCGGACGACGCGGCGGGGGATGATTGGGGTGCGATTGGCGCGTGGGCGTGGGGCTTGAGCCGCGCGCTGGATTATCTGGAGAAGGACAAGGACATCGATGCCAAGCGCGTGGCGGTCATCGGCCATTCGCGGCTGGGCAAGACGTCTTTGTGGGCGGGCGCGACGGACGAACGTTTTGCGATCGTGATTTCAAACAACTCGGGCGAAGGCGGCGCGGCGCTGGCGCGGCGGCAATTCGGCGAAACCACCGCCGTCATCAATCGCGCGTTCCCGCATTGGTTCTGCGGGAACTTCAAGGCCTACGCCGATCACGAGGACGACATCCCCGTGGACCAGCACATGCTGATTGCCTTGATGGCGCCGCGACCGGTCTATATTGCGAGCGCGCAGGAAGATCAATGGGCCGATCCCCGCGGTGAGTTTCTTTCAGGGAAACATGCGGAGCCGGTCTACGCGCTCTTCGGCAAGGCGGGACTGGGAGTGGCTGATTTTCCGGGAGTGAACCAACCGGTGGGGGAATACATCGGTTACCACATCCGGACAGGGAAGCATGACGTGACAGATTATGACTGGGCGCAGTATTTGAACTTCGCGGACAAGCATTTCAAAAGGGGAAATAGGAAGTAGTTGGGATGAAATGAGTTGCGGCTGAGCGGCCCGCACTGGCGGCGCTTTGGATTCTCATAACTCGTTGCGATTCAATGTATTGCCGCTTTTGCATGCGGCGCCGATACCGGGTGGGATCGGGTGTTTCAACCGCCTCAAGTCCCGCGGGATGTACATCCCGATTGACATTTCTATCACTTCGTGGCACACTGCTTTCATGCGCCAGGGAGCGCCACCGTCCAGAACGGTCCGGCCACATGCTGTCCGTCCGCGCACCCTCGCGTCCACCCGGCCCGCGCCCCTTTGGCACGTTCCCAATCACAAGTCGGAATTCGGAAGTCGCAAATCCGACCCACCTCGTGCCGCCTCATCCCACATCTGCTCACCTGCGCAAAAAAAATAAAAAATACTGCGCCGAGCCACTCGCGCCACCTGGCCACCAATCGAAAATCGCAAATCCAAAATCAAAAATCACCATGATGGTCCGCCCAAATCCACGTAAATCCACATCAGCGCCCGGCACAGATTTTTTGCCGAACCTCGGGCACGGGCCCCGGTTTGCTGGCGTAACTCATTTAACCCAAACAGTTTTTACAGACAAAAACCGTGAACCATGAACTCCGAACCGTGAACCCGGCCGTTGCGGCGTTTTCCACTTCCTTTTGCCACCCTTTTCCGGAGTGGCCCGAAATTTTTTTCCCGAGGACGAGGCAACTCGTTCTGGCAACCGCGACAGTCAAGCCACCCTTTCGGCTTTCGACATTCGGACTTCTTTCGGGTTTTCGGCACTTCGGATTTCGGATTTGCTCTCCCTCCCACCAGCCCGATTTCAATACTTCCCCCTGGTACACCCATTCGCTAATCTCCTGCAACCCTATGAATTCGCGCCTGCTTGCTTTACTCGTCGTCCTCGTCTGCGTCCTTTCCTCCCGCGCCGCTGACAAGCCGAACATCATCTACATCCTCTGCGACGACCTCGGCTACGGCGATGTCAAATGCCTCAACCCCAACGGCAAGATCGCCACGCCCAACATGGACAGGCTCGCTGCCGGCGGAATGCTCTTCACTGATGTGCATTCCAGTTCCTCCGTCTGCACACCCACGCGCTACGGCATCATCACCGGCCGTTACAACTGGCGCAGCAAACTGCAAAACGGCGTCCTCGGCGGCTTGAGCCCGCGCCTCATCGAACCCGGCCGCCTCACGGTCGCCGCGCTGCTCAAGCAACACGGTTACCACACCGCCGCCATCGGCAAATGGCACCTCGGCATGGACTGGGTCATCAAGGACGGCAAGGACGTGACCGAACTGAGCATCGAACGGCCTGACCAGGTGTGGAACGTCGATTACTCACAGCCCATCAAGAACGGCCCCACCAGCGTCGGCTTCGATTATTACTTTGGCATCAGTGCTTCGCTGGACATGGTGCCGTACACGTTCATCGAAAACGATCGCGTCACCAAGCTGCCCACCGAAGACCGCGATTTTCCGTTGATGACCGGGCGCGACACCGGCGGGCGTTGCCGCAAAGGCCCCACCGCGCCCGGCTTCGAAGTCGAGCACGTCCTGCCCACGCTCACGCAAAAGGCAGTGGACTACATCGGCCGGCACGCCGCGGACGCGAAGAGCGGCAAACCGTTCTTCCTGTATCTGCCGCTCGCCTCGCCGCACACGCCCATTGCGCCCACCAAGGAATGGCAGGGCAAAAGCGGTTTGAACTTCTACGGCGACTTCGTCATGCAGACCGACGCGGGCATCGGCGAAGTGCTGAAAGCGCTGGACCAACACGGCCTCACGCGCGACACGCTCGTCATTCTCACCAGCGATAACGGCTGTTCGCCCCAGGCCAAGTTCGAGGAGCTCGTCCCCAAAGGCCACAATCCCAGCCACGTCTTTCGCGGCCACAAGGCGGATGTCTATGACGGCGGGCATCGCATTCCCTTCATTGTGCGCTGGCCCGCAAAGGTGAAGCCCGGCCTCAGCAGCCAGACCCTTTGCCTCACCGACTTCATGGCCACCATCGCGGACATCATCGGCGCGAAGCTGCCGGACAACGCCGCCGAGGACAGCGTCAGCTTCCTGCCCGCGTTGCTGGGCAAGGCCAATCAGCCTTTGCGCGAAGCCGTTGTCCATCATTCCATCAACGGCTCATTCGTCATCCGCCAGGGCAATTGGAAACTCGCCCTCTGCCCCGGCTCCGGCGGCTGGAGCGGGCCGCGCCCTGGCCAGAACGACACCAGCAAATTGCCGCTCGTCCAGCTCTTCGATCTGCACAACGACATTGGCGAAACGCAAAACGTGCAGGACAAACACCCGGACGTCGTCGCGCGCCTCACCAAGCTCCTGGAAAAATACGTCGCCGACGGCCGCAGCACCCCGGGCAAGCCCCGGCAAAACGCCGTCCCCGTGGACATCTGGAAAGCCGGCAAACAAGCGCACCAACCGCTGGCGCAAAAAGCGAAGAAGAAGAAATGAAGCTTCAAATCTCAAACTCCAAACTTCAGAGAAGCTTCAAGCCCCAAGCCTCAAAGCCTCGTAGCAGCCGACGTGAGCCGGCTCAAATAAGATTCGGATTTCGTCCTTCGGATTTCATTCGGCATTCGGCATTCGGCATTCGGATTTCCTCCTTGAGGCTTCTCTGGCGTTTGAAGTTTGATCCTTGGAGTTTCTTCCGCTCGCCGCACAACCCGCCGCGGGGCAGGAATCCAAACGTGCAACCCGGTCAACGACTCGTCTATGTGCTCCCTCTCCCCAAGGGAGAGGGCCGGGGTGAGGGGAAAGGGAGCGCCATTTATCCTGCGATACCGATTTCCGCCCAAGCGCGTCGCCATTTCGGTCTTCGTCCTTCGGGTTTCTTTCGGCCTTCGTCCTTCGTCCTTCGGACTTTGCCCCTGGTGCTTCTCTGGAGTTTGACGTTTGGATTTTGCAGTTTCAGCGCCTCCGCCGCCCCTGCCCGGCCGAATATTTTGTGGATCACCTGCGAAGACTCCAGCCCGCACCTCGGTTGCTACGGCGACCCGCTGGCCAACACGCCGAACCTCGACGCCTTCGCCCGCCAGTCCGTGCGGTTCCTCAACGCCTTCGCCTACACCGGCGTTTGCGCGCCCAGCCGCTCCTGCCTCATCACCGGCGTCTTTCCCATGCGCCTGGGCAGCCATCACATGCGCTCCACCACGCGCCTGCCGGACGTCGTGAAATGCTTCCCAGAATACCTGCGCGCCGAAGGTTACTACTGCTCGAACAACGTCAAGACCGACTACAACTTCGCCGTGCCCAAAAATGCCTGGGACGAATCCAGCAATCAGGCGCATTGGCGCAAGCGCGCGGCCGGGCAACCGTTCTTCAGCGTCTTCAATTTCACCATCAGCCATCAAAGCCAGATTTTCGGCGCCGACGAAGCCGCGCGCAAGAAAGGCGAACCTCCTCCGCCCACCGTTCACGACCAGTCAAAGGTCAAAGTCCCGCCCATTCATCCCGACATCCCGGAATTTCGCCGCGAATGGGCGCGCCACTTCGACAACGTGACGAAGATGGACGCGCTGGCTGGTGGCGTCTTGAAACAACTGGAACAGGATGGACTCGCCGAAGACACGATTGTCTTCTTCTTTTCCGACCACGGCACCGGCATGCCGTCGGTGAAGAACTGGGCGTGGGACTTCAGCCTGCGCGTGCCATTCATGGTGCGCTTCCCCAAGAAATGGCAGCACCTTGCGCCCGCGCCGCCCGGCCAGATCAGCGACCGTCTGGTGAGCTTCGTCGATTTCGCGCCCACCGTGCTCAGTTTGTGCGGCGTGAAACCTCCGGCGCACCTGCAAGGCGTCGCCTTTCTCGGCGAACACGCCGGCGCACCGCGCCAGTATATCTATGGCGGCTCCGACCGCCACGGCGAGCGTTGGGACACCATCCGCTACGTCCACGACGGGCGCTTTCATTACCTGCGCAATTTCCTGCCGCATTTGATTTACGGACAGTTCTTCAGTTACGTGGACCAGCACGCCAGCATGCGCGCCTGGCAGAAGCTGCACGACGAAGGCAGACTAACCGGCACGCCCGCGCGCTATTTCCAGACCAAACCCGTCGAGGAACTCTACGACCTGCGCAATGACCCGTGGGAAACCAACAACCTCGCCGCCGACCCGCGCCACCGCCAGGAACTGGAGCGGCTCCGGCAGGAATGCACGGACTGGATGCAGCGCATTGGCGACCTCGGTCCCGAATACGAAATGCATCGTCGCGCCGCCGGCAGCACGCCTTATGAAATCGCGACCAATGCGAAACAAAATCCGCTGAAGGAGCTGCTTGCGGCCGCCGACATCGCCAACCGTCGCGACCCGAAGAATATTCCCCAACTTGAACGCCTGCTCGCAAATGATGATGCTGCGTTGCGCTGGTGGGGCGCGATTGGCCTCGTCGCGTTGAAGGAGAAGGCAGCCCCGGCGGAAAGCGCCGTTCGTAAAGCGCTTCAGGACGCGTCCTTCGAAGTGCGCATCGCCGCTGCCGAAGCCCTCGCGAATCTTGGCCAAGACGCCGAGGCTCTCGTTGTATTGAAGGAAGCGTTGCAACACGACTCGGCCCTGGTCCGCTTGCAGTCGCTCAACGTCATCGACCGCCTGGGCGCCCGCGCCCGCTCGCTGCTTCCCGACGTCGCCAAGGCCACCCTCCGCGATCCCGCCCACAAGGACGCCTCCGATTACGTCGCCCGCATGGTGGGCTATCTGCCGGAAAGAATAGGAAAATGACGGTATGAAACTTCAAACTTCAATCTCCAAACCAAGAGGGTTTTCGATTTTTGATTTTAGATTTGCGATTGGAGGACCTCCGAAAGGTTCGGACCGCGGCTGTCCCCAGCCGCAGCGGTTGGCCTGTATTGATGAGCGGGGAGGTTCGTTTGAGCGTAAGTATGTGCGGCGTCGCACGGAGACACCGTTTCGGCCGGTCCTGCACGATGGTTCCAAGCCACGCGCTGCGGCTGGGGACAGCCGCGGTCCGAAGTTTGGACTTTGGAGTTTGTCTGGCTTGATGCTTGTTTGGAGTTTGCTGTTTGGGTTTTGGAGCTTCCCCGCCACTGCCGCTCCAGCGCGTCCTAACTTCATTTTCATCCTCGCCGACGACCTCGGCTGGGGCGACCTCAGTTGCTACGGCAACGAATTTCTCAAGACGCCGAACCTCGACCGCCTCGCCCGCGAAGGCACGCAGTTCACCCATTTCTATGTGAACGCTTCAGTCTGCTCGCCCAGCCGCTGCGCGTTCTTCACCTCGCAATATCCCGCGCGCCATCGCATCCACGGCCACTACGCCACGCCCGAGCAGAACGCCGCGCGCGGCATGTCCAACTGGCTCGACCCCAAGGTGCCGAACGTCGCCGCGACGTTGAAACAAGCGGGCTACGCCACGGCGCACGTCGGCAAATGGCATCTCGGCAACAATTCCGGCGGCCCGCCCATTGAACAATATGGGTTCGACTTTGTCGGCTCCGGCGAACGCGGCGGCGCGGAAGGGCCGAAAGAGGATCCTTACTATCGCGCCAAATCGACGGGCCTCTTCGTCGATGAAACGCTGAAGTTCATCAAAGCCAATCGCGACAAACCGTTCTACGCGCAGCTCTGGACGCTGGTCCCGCATGCCACGCTCAATCCCACGCCCGAACAGATGCAGCCGTTCAATCGCTTCAGCTCGCGCGCTGTGGAACACAAGAGCGCGCGCACGATTTTCTACGCCAGCGTCAGCGACCTCGACGCGCAGATCGGCCGCCTCATGGACGAGCTTGCGAAACTTGGCCTCGCCGAAAACACCGTCATCTTCTTCAGCAGCGACAACGGCCCCGAAGACATTTTCATTTCCAACGCCGGGCATAGTGGTGTCGGTTCGACCGGCCCCTTCCGCGGGCGCAAACGCAGCCTCTACGAAGGCGGCATCCGCGTGCCGTTCATCGTGCATTGGCCGGGCAGCATTCCCGCCCGCATCGATGACACGTCGGTCGTCGCCGGTGTCGATTTCCTCCCCACCGTCTGCAAACTCGCGGGCGTTCCTTTCCCCGCCGGCCACCAGTCCGATGGCGAAGACATGAGCGATGTGCTCCTCGGCAAACCCCGCGCGCGCGCCACGCCGTTGATGTGGGAATGGCGCTTCCGCATCGCGGGCCACTTGTGGAACGTCAGCCCGCAACTCGCCATCCGCGAAGGCGATTGGAAACTCTACCTCAACCCCGACCGCACGCGCATCGAGCTTTACGACATCCCGCGCGACCCGATGCAAATCAACAACGCCGCCGCGAAGCATCCCGACCTCGTCGCGCGCCTCAGCGAGCAAGTCCTCGCCTGGCAGAAGTCGCTCCCGCAGGGCCCCACCGACCCCGGCGCCGGCCGCAACGATTATCCCTGGCCCGGCAAAACAAAATCCCCCGCGCCATCCGCCACCAAAGGAAAAGCCAAGAAGTAATCCTCAACCATGAAAAAACTTCTGCTGACGCTCCTCGCGACCCTCTGCCTCTTTTCCTCATTCACTCGCGCCGCCGATTCACCGCCCAACTTCGTCATCTTCCTCGCCGATGATCTGGGCTGGGGCGACCTTGCGTGCTACGGCCATCCCATCATCAAGACGCCCAACCTTGACAAGTTCGCCAGGGAAGGTGTGCGCCTCACGCAATGTTACGCCGCCAGCGCGTTTTGCTCGCCGTCACGCTCGGCCATCCTCACTGGCCGCACGCCGTATCGTAACGGCGTGTTCACCTGGATTCCCGAGGGGCGCGACATTCACTTGCGCCGCAGCGAAATCGCTGTTCCCAAATTGCTGAAGGAACGCGGTTACGCGACGTGCCATGTCGGCAAGTGGCATCTCAACGGTTTCTTCAACGACGCCCGCCATCCGCAACCCAACGACCACGGCTACGATTGGTGGCTCGCCACGCAGAACAATGCCCTGCCCAGTCACGAGCATCCCACCAATTTCGTCCGCAACGGCCAGGCCATCGGCAAAGTCGAGGCATACTCCGCGCCGTTCGTCGTCAGCGAAGGCATCCGCTGGCTCAAGGAACAGCGTGATCCGAAGAAGCCCTTTCTCCTTTCCGTGTGGACGCATGAGCCGCATTACCCCATCAAGTCTGACCCGAAGTTCAAAGCCCAATACTCCGATCTCACCGACCCCGTGCAAATCGAGCATCACGCCAACGTCACGCAAATGGACCACGCCTTCGGCCAGCTCATGCAGGCGCTCGATGAACTCAAGCTGCGCGACAACACGTTCGTCATCTTCACGTCCGACAACGGCCCCGAAGGCGACGGCGTCACTACGCCCGGGCGCGGCTCCACCGGCGGTTTGCGCGGGCGCAAGCGCGATGTGTTCGAAGGCGGCATCCGCGTGCCCGGCATCGTCCGTTGGCCCGGCCACACCAAGGCCGGCACGGAAAGCGCCGTGCCGGTCATCGGCTCGGACATCTTCGTCACGATTTGCGAAATCGCGAAGATTCCCATTCCGGCGGACCGCGTCATCGATGGCGGCAGCCTGTTGCCGGCGCTGGCGGGCAAACCAGTCGCGCGCCAGCGCCCGCTTTACTGGCGCTGCAACATTGCGAAGGAATGGGCCAAGACGGCGATGCGCATCGGCGACTGGAAAATCCTCGCCGACGAACCCCTCACGCGCTTCGAACTCTACAATGTGCAGCGCGACTGGCAGGAGAAGGAAAACTTGAACGCCAAACAACCCGTCAAGCTCGCCGAGATGAAA
>JBFMBT010000245.1:0-10138 GCA_040754875.1 Verrucomicrobiota bacterium
TCGTCGCGGTTGCACTCCCCACCGCCGCGCATTAAGCTAAACCCATACCCATGAGCCGCTTTGGCAATCTTGAGTTCGACGACGATTCCAGCGCCCAACTCGTTCCCCGCCAGGCGCATTCGGATGAGGCCGAGCATCTCGAAAAAGCGCAGAACGCCCTGGCCAGCGGCCGGTTCGAGCTGGCCCTGCGCTGCTACGCGAAGGTCCTCGAATTCAATCCGCGCAATGCCGCCGCGTGGACCGGTCAGGTCCGCATGCTGGTCGAGCTGGGCGAATTCGACGAAGCCCGACTCTGGGCCGACAAGGCGCTCGAACAATTCCCGCGCGAGCCCGAACTGCTCGCCGCCAAGGGCGTCGCCCTCGCCCGCCTGGGCGACACCGCCGCCGGCCTCGCCTTCTCCGATGCCGCCATCGAGGAACGCGGCGACACGCCGTACGTCTGGGTCGCCCGCGGCGATGTCCTGCTGGCGCGCGAAGAGAAGCGGGCCCAGTATTGTTTCGAAAAGGCGCTCCAGATCGCGGCCAACCACTGGCTGTGCGCCTGGCTCATCTCGCGCGTGCACTATTATTATTCCCAGTTTGCGCTGGCGCTGAAATACGCGCAGCAAGCGCTGGCCGCGAACGCCACGCAGGCCGTCGTCTGGCTGCAAACGGGCAACTGCCAGCTTGCGCTTGGCCTGGCCGACATCGCGCGCAATTCCTTCGAGCAGGCGCGCCAGTTGGACCCCGCCTGCATGGAGGCGCGGCAAGGCATCGCGCAGGCTTCGCAAGCCCCCGGCTCCGGCTTCAAGAACTGGTGGCGCCGTCTGTTCCGCTCATGAGCAAACCCAAATTCGACCGCCTGGTTTCCGCCGCGAGCGAGTTCAACGCCTCGGACCTTCACCTCATCGCCGGCGTGCCGCCCGCCTACCGCATCAACGGCGAAATCATCTTCGCGGAGGAAGACATCCTCATGCCCGGCGAAATCAAGGACATGGCCTACAGCCTGCTCAACGCCGAGCAGGTCAAAAAGTTCGAGCAGGAATGGGAGCTTTGCATCTCGCTGCTGCACGACCAGGCGGGCCGCGTGCGCATCACCGTTTATCGCCGCAACGGTTACCCCGAACTCAGCCTGCGTTTCTGCGGCGAACGCATCCCCACGCGCGCGGAATTGGGCCTGCCGGAAAAGATTGACGAACTGGCGCGCAAACCCAACGGCCTGGTGCTCATCACCGGCCCCACCGGCGCCGGGAAAACCACGACGCTCAATTACATGATCGACCTGATCAACTCCGAGCGCCGCTGCAAAATCGTCACCATCGAGGATCCCATTGAATTCGTTCACCAGAACAAACGCGCCATCGTCGTCCAGCAGGAAGTCCTCACCGACACGCATTCGTTCAGCCAGGCACTCATCCACGTCCTGCGCCAGGACCCCGATGTCATTGTCGTGGGCGAGATGCGCGACCACGATGCGGTCGCTTCCGCGCTGGTGGCGGCCGAGACGGGCCACCTCGTGCTGGCCACGATGCATTCGCCGAATGTGCCCCATGCCTTCGAACGCATCACCAGCATCTTTGAAGGCAGCGCGCAACGGCAGATCATCGTGCAACTGGCCAACTCGCTCCAGGGCATCATCGCGCAGGACCTCCTGCCTTCGGCTGACCGCACGCGCCGCGTGCTTGCTTATGAATTGCTCATTGCCAACAACGCCATCCGCAACACCATTCGCGAGAACAACAAGCACATGTTGGAAAACGCCATCCAGACGGGCGGCAAGGACGGCATGGTGCTCATGGACAGTTGCCTCTACGACCTTTACTGCAAGGGACAGATCACCTACGAGACGGCCGTCAGCCGCGCCCGCCATCCGGACCGCATCCAACAACGGCTGGCGTAGCCCAATTCGCACCCATGCGCTCCCCTGCGCGTGGAACTTCGCGAAGTCCCGACTTGTCGGGAGAGTGCGCCGAGTCCTCTGGCGCTTTGTTGGACATCACCGAGGCGAATCGCGACGCTTTCCTCCCGCGCGTCGCCAACGTCTCCCTCTCCATGTACCCGGTTTTGGAATCGTGAACATATTGACACTTCCTTCCCCCTCACCCCGACCCTCTCCCTTGGGGAGAGGGAGAACTGTTTGCTGCGCCCAGTGAAAAGCGATGCGTGCAGGCATAACCACCCCTCACCCTCGGTCCCTCTCCCCATTGAGGGGAGAGGGAAGCGCCCGCTTGCCGCGGTTTGTGAAGGATGACACGTTCCGGCCTACTTCTAATCACACTCAAACCAGCTTCAAGCACTGGACTGAATACTGAACACTGAATACTGTCCATGTCGCCCAAACTTCACGCCCTCCTCACTTTCCTGGTCGGCCTCGCCGTCGCCCTTGGCGTCGGCCTCTACTGGCTGAAGCGCAGCAACGATCCACTCAAAGTCGTCGCCAAATGGATTGCGACCGCGGTCCTTGTGCTCGGCATCCTCTATCTCATCACGACGAAGAATCCGTTTGCCCTCTTCGTGATGGTTGGCTTTGGCGCGGCAATTGCCCTGATCTGGGCTTCGGAAGTCGGTGCGCTCATTTCGTTGCCCATCACCAATGCCATCACCGGCGGCGACACCGCGCCTGAAATCAAGGCCGCCTATTCCAAGGCCCACGCTCGTCGCAAGCAGGGCAAGCCCAGCGATGCCATCACTGAAATCCACGCGCAACTCGAACAATTCCCCGACGACTTCGAAGGCCTCGTACTGCTCGCCGAAATCCAGACTGAAGACCTCCGTGACCTCCAGTCCGCCGTCACGACGCTCGAACGCATCGTTCAAACGCCCGAACGCCATCCCAAGCAAATCGTGTTCGCGTTGAACTCGATGGCTGACTGGCATCTCAAATACGGCCTCGACCCCGACTCGGCCCGGCTGGCCCTGCAACGCATCACTGAAATGTTTCCCGATACCGAACAAGCCTACCAAGCCTCTCAACGCATCGCGCATCTCGCCTCGCGCGAAATGCTGACTGCGCGCCATGAGGAACGCCGCATCGCCCTGCCTGCGCGCGCCGCGCCCGCGACGGTTCCCTCCGCGCCATCCGGCGCGCCCCTGCCGCCCGAAGACGATCCAGAAGTCGCAGCCGGCCATTACATAAAGCGGCTGGCCGAACATCCGCACGACCAGGAAGCGCGCGAGCAACTCGCGCTTCTCTATGGCCGCCAGATGAAGCGCCTCGATCTGGCCCGGCAGCAATTCGAATTCCTCCTCGCCACCCCGCACGTCCCCTCGCGCGATGTCGTCCGCTGGCTCAACGCCCTGGCCGGCCTGGAGATGGAACTCGAAGGCGACGAACCCGCCGCCCGCGCCACGTTGCAGCGCATCATCGATCTTTTTCCCGACAGTGCGGCCGCGTCCCAGGCCCGGCAACGCATCGACCGCCTTGGAACCGAGCGGCCCGCCCAAAGACGCATCGCCGTCAAACTGGGCACCTACGAACGCGACCTGGGCCTCAAAAAGAGGCCGCACTGACGCGGCGAAGCCAATCAATCGCCGGTGCGGATGGTCCACATGCCGGTCTGCTTGGCCCGCATGGTATTGGTGCGCCCCAGTGTGGCGGCCGGCGGAATGTTCTCGGCATGGCTGTCCACAAACAGGTAGTTGACCAATGAGTTATGGTAACTCCGCGTATCCACGAAGCTTGGGTTGGCCCGGTTCCTCACAAAGTGCGTGTTCGCATTGCGGATGGCCTGGTTGCCTTGCGAGCCCTGCTGCATGGTGGAATTCCGCCCACGCGGCATTTCCGTTATCATGATCGTGTCATCCGGGGAACGCACCATCGCCACATTCACCGCCGTCTGATGGCTCGGGTCCACCCGGCCCCGCCATGGGTCGGCCGGATCCCACGAAATCGGCTGCGGCGCGTTGGCTCCGTTGGGCCATTGAAATCCCACGCCGCAAGCGTCATTGGCCGACGGCGGCCAGATCACCTGGCTGAACCAGGCGGGATTGCGCAATCCGGTGGAATGCCGCGCCATGGCATAACTGCGCCGCGCTTCCGGGAATCGCGTGTCGCCACACTCCAGCCGGTCGGAGGGACATTTCAGGCTGCGGCTGGCGGGAGGGTTCTCCCGGCCCGGGCCAAGCCGGCTCACCCACGTCGGACCACCCTGGCCGCGCCGTGGCTCCCAGGCGCGCAATCGGACCATGGTTTCCGGCCCGCCCAGATAGCTGTGGAGCAAGTCGTCCCACGCCCAGACCACACCGGCGCGCCAGCGCAGCATGGCGTAGGGAAGTTCCTCTTTGCCGTCCGTCAGATACACGGCGTTGGCGGTGCCGATCTGTTTGAGATTGTTCATGCAATTGATCGTGGTGGCCTTCATTTTCGCTTTCGCCAGCGCCGGCAAGAGCATGGCCGCCAGAATCGCGATGATCGAGATCACCACCAGCAATTCAATGAGTGTGAATGCCCTTGGCCAAAACCGGCCGTCCATTCGTTTCAAGCTAGGGTTCATAGGTTCATTCCTTTCGAGATTAACGGTTGATTTCGTTCGCCTGCCGCGGGACTTCTTTCACTTGGAAACTCTCCTGATCGATGACGAATTTTTTGCCCTTGCTGGGTTCCGGCAAGCGCTCGAGGAAGCCAGCCGCCACGATCTCCTGAAGCGATTTGGGAGTCCGTTCCATGTCCTGCATGTATTGGTCCACCGCCTCCTGCAAATCAACCAGCGCGGTGTTGAACGGCTCCAGCGTCACTCCCTCTTCCGGCACGGGCGGGTTGGTTGGCGTGAGATCGGTGGCGGCCGCCGGCGCCTGGCCCGGGAGCGGGGGCGGCGGGGGCGCCGGGCCACCGGACTTCACTGCCAGCGGCACGGCCTTCGCCTCGGGCGGTTCGGCGGTGGGAGAATCCGACGGTTTGGACCCGCAACTGCAAAGGAAGGCCGCCAAAACGAGCAAAATGAGCAGCAAACGCACATTCATAACCAAAAATACTTTCATAGACTTAACACACAATAACAATGAATATTTCTAATTTCAATATCAAACAATGACTTTTTTTCATTGGGTTTTTACACTATTCTTTTGTATTAGTATTTCTTCTTTTCTGCGCGTTAACGGATTTTTGCCGCCTCACTCGGGCGCCTTTTGCCCCGAAACAGCACGGCTCCAGGAAAACTCCTGTCACTCCGGTTGAAACATCCCTGGAGTTTGGTTTTGGGAGCGTCCAAAGTTCGCCTCGCCATCCTCACACCCCACGCGTCACCCTCCCGCATTTTCTGCTCGCGCCCGGATTCCCTCGCCTCCCCATTTTGGGTGATTCCCCCGCACACCGTTTCCTTCGTCCACCGGTTGGCAACTCCTATGCTCCTTGATCCTTCAGACCATGGGCGGCGCGAACCACACGTTCGAGTTCGACTGGAGAACCCTGGTCAGCCTGGGCGGACTGGTTCTCCTTGCCATCTATTGGTTGAAGCACAGCGAAGATTCGCCCCGGCGACTCATCGCCAAGTGGCTCGCCACGGCGGCCATTGGCGCGGCAATTTATTTCATCGCGTTCCGGGCCCTGATCATTGCTCCGCTGCTCATTGCCCCGCTCGGCATCGCGCTCTCGGTCATCTGGACACCCAACCTCGGCCAATGGCTCGCCCGGCCGCTCACCAGCATTTTCGATGGCGGCCGCGAGCCGGATCAGAATCCTTCCTACGCATTCGCCCGCGACCTCCGCTGCCAGGCGCGTTACGCCGAAGCCATCGCCGAGATTCATCTCCAACTTGCCAAGCGTCCCAATGATTACGAAGGACTCCTTTTCCTGGCCGAAATTCACGCCGCTCACTGCCGCGATTTCTCCGCCGCGCATCAAGTCGTGGACCGCCTCGTGGCCAGCACGCCCTCACCCGCCAGGCAGGCGCGCGCCCTCCTGCTGCTGGCCCACTGGTACTGCAAGCACGATCGCAATCCCCACTCTGCCCGGCGACTGCTCCAACGCATCATCGCCACCTATCCCCGCACCGAATCCGCCTCCGTTGCGCAACAAAACCTCCACCGCCTGGACGCCCACCTTCGCAAAGTCAACCGACGATGATGCGGGAGGGCGCATTTGCCTCATGCAAGGAGCGCGGCGTTCACGCCGCTTCAACGCCCGCAGCACAATCCACGTTGAAGCGGGCTGAAGCCCGCGCTCCTGTCGCCATCGCCAATCAAACAAAAAGGCCCGGCTCATCGCCGGGCCTTCGAATATCTTTCGCGCGTACGCTTACTTCAATCGCAGCGCAATCTGCTTGTCGATTTCCGCCGCCAGGTCGATGTCCGAGCCGCCGTTCTTGTTGCGCACCTGGACCGTCACCTGGGTGATCGTCGGGTCCACCTCCTGCACCTTCACCCACACCGTGCGCGTGTCCACCTTGCCTTCCACAATCTTGTTGATCGTGTCCTCGCGGTTCAACGTCCCGTTGGCCGACAACACCTCCTTCGCCGCGGCGAAAATCTGCGCCACCGGCCGTTCGTAGCTGCTGGTTATCTTGTCCTTCTTGAAGGGAACCGCGAACTTTGTCCGCCCATCCAGAGTTTTGACACAACCGGTGAAGCAAACCGCCAGAAAAGCGACCACGAGAAAATCCAAAATCCTGTTTTTCATTTGCCGTATGCAACCACACCCCGATTCATCGTCAAGCCCGAACTCTCCCCGTCACTTCGCGGGTGGAGGCGGGCCATCCTTCACACACCGAAAGCCCGTGTGCGACAGGCCGGTGTCGGGCGTGCTTTTCATGCGCGCGCTGGGCCGGTAGCCGGAGCAATAGAGGTCGCTGCACAGGAACGAACCGCCGCGCGTGACTTTCTTGACGGAATTCGGCTCGTTCGGATCGTAACTGGTATCCGGCCCCTGCGGATTGTTCTCGGGACTCATCGCGTAGTAATCGTGGCGGTACCAGTCGGAGACCCATTCCCACACGTTGCCCGCCATGTCGTGGAGACCGTAGCCGTTGGGCGCGTAGCTGGCGACGGGCGAAATCAAATGGAAGCCGTCCTGCTTTGAGTCGCCATTGGGGAAATTGCCCTGCCAGAAATTCGCGAGCGTCTTGCCGCCGGGGAACTGTTCGTCGCCCCACGTAAATTTCTTCGCCTCCAGCCCGCCGCGCGCGGCGAATTCCCACTCCGCCTCGGTGGGCAGGCGTTTGCCGGCCCATTTGCAATACTCCGCCACATCGAACCAGCACACATGCACGACCGGATGTTTCTCGCGGCCTTTGAGGTCCGACTCCGGGCCGTCGGGGTGACGCCAGTTCGCTCCGGGCACGTACGCCCACCACGCGCGATGATTCCACAACGGCACTTCCCCCGGCGGCGGGCGGAACACAATTGACCCCGGCTGAAACGAAGCGACCTCCTCCGGGGTCAACTCGGGAAAGAATTTGGGGTCGGGCTTGCGCTCGGCGATGGTGAGGTAGCCGGTGGCTTTGGTGAACTTTTCAAATTGCTCGTTGGTGACTTCGGTCTGGTCCATCCAGAAACCTTTGACGGTGACGCGATGAACCGGTTGTTCATCCTGCGCGAGCAGCAGGCTGCCGTTGCTGGCATCAATGGGCTGACCCGTGACCGGATGCACGCCGCTCGTATTGGCGCCCATCATGAAGGTGCCGCCGGGAATCCACACCATGCCGTTGGTCCACGACCAGTCGGCGGGAGCGGCAGCGGACGGATTGGCCGCGGCGCCGGATTGGGTGGCTGGCGCGGCCGGCTTGGGGCGGGTGACGGCATAGAGTCCCACCGCAACGGCGATACACATCGCCGCCAACCCCAAACGCGGACCCGCAGGCTTCGTTTCGTTTTTCTTAGACATGACGCAAGCGCTTCAACAACACAGACGTCCGCCGACGGCACGTGGTGACGTTAGATCAGGCGTTCAGTCGGCGGAACCCGGTCAACGTAATCGGCAGCGGCGGCATCGCCAACAGGAAATTGCGCAAATCACCCTCAGCGGAAAATTTCCAAAGTTATCCGCGCAAGCGACCGGATCGCCTGCCCAAGTCATTGCTGGGCCGCGATTTTCGCGGTGAAAAATCTTCCAAAAGGCTATTGACTTAAGGCGCGCGTTTGTTAATTTCGCCGCTCCTTTATTTGGGAATTTGATGAAAACGTATTTGCCGAAAGTGAATTTGGACCAGCGGAAATGGCACGTGGTGGATGCCAACGGCGCCGTGTTGGGCCGGCTCGCAGTGCAGGTGGCCAACATCCTGCGTGGGAAAAACAAACCGGTCTTCACCCCGCACCTGGATGCCGGGGACTTCGTGGTCGTCATCAACGCCGAAAAGGTGGCGGTGACCGGCGCGAAGGAAACCAACAAGCAATACATGAGCTACTCCGGCTGGAAGGGCGGCGAGAAGTACCGCACCGTGGCGCAAGTCCGCCAGAAACATCCCGAGCAGCTCATCACGCACGCCGTCAAGGGCATGCTGCCCAAGAACCGCCTCGGCGCCCAACTGCTCACCAAGCTGAAAGTTTACAAGGGCGACAAACATCCGCACAGCGCGCAGCAACCCGCCCCGCTCGTCGCCGCCAACTAACGCTTTCCAATCCTTATGGCTGAAACTCAAGAATTCCTCGGCACGGGCCGTCGCAAGACCGCCGTCGCCCGTGTTCGTCTCGCGTCCGGCTCGGGCAAGATCACCGTCAACGGGCGGACATTTGAAAATTATTTCCACACCGAAGGCGAGCGCGCCCTGGTGCTGCAACCGCTGAATGTGACCGACACCGCCAGCAAGTATGATGTGCGCGTGAACGTCTCCGGCGGCGGCCCCAATGGCCAGGCCAGCGCCGTGCGCCATGGCATCGCCCGCGCGTTGCTCCTGGTGGACGCGAATTTCCGCCCCACGCTGAAGGCCGAAGGGCTGCTCACGCGCGACCCGCGCATGCGCGAGCGCAAGAAGTACGGCCAGCCGGGCGCCCGCAAGCGCTTCCAGTTCAGCAAGCGCTAAACCGAACCGCGAATTTCAAGCCCCGCTGGCGAAATCCGGCGGGGTTTTTTGTTGCCCGCGTGATTCTGCTCGCGCATCCGGCCACGAATCCTTACTCCTGTATCGACGATATGAACAAGAAACGAGTCGCCATCGTAGGCGCATCCGGTTACTCCGGCGAAGAATTGGTGCGGCTGCTGTTGAATCATCCGCACGTGGAACTGACCGCGGTCACCTCGCGCCAGAGCGCCGGGCAGACGGTGGCGCAGGTGTTTCCGAAATTCGCCAGCCACCCGAAGTCGCGCACGCTGCGCTTCACCGAGCCGAATGCGGAATTGCTGGCCAAGCAGGCCGAGGTCGTGTTTCTCGCGCTGCCCCACGGTGTCGCCGCCGAATACGCCGTTCCCCTGCTCCAGCTCGGCTGCCAGGTCATCGACTTGAGCGCGGATTTCCGGCTCAAGAGCGGCGCGGTGTACAAGGAATTCTACGCGCACGACCATCGCGCGCCCGAGTTGCTCGCGAAATCCGTGTATGGCCTGCCGGAAATTTACCGCGCGCAGATCAAGGACGCGTTGCTCGTGGCGTCGCCGGGCTGTTATCCCACGAGCGTCCTGCTGCCGACGATTCCGTTGGTGCGCGGCGGGTTGGTCAATCCGCACAGCATCATCGCCGATTCACTGAGCGGCGTGAGCGGCGCGGGGCGCAAGGCGGAACTGGATTATCTCTTTGTGGAATGCAACGAAAGCGTGCGGCCCTACGGCGTGCCCAAGCACCGGCATCTCTCGGAGATCGAACAGGAATTGTCCACCGCCGTCGGCGAGAAGGTCACGATTCAATTCACGCCGCATTTGATCCCAGTCAACCGCGGCATCCTCACGACGCTTTATCTCGCGCCGAAGGAACATTTCAAGGACGCGGCCGGCGCCGCCGCATTGAACGAACGGATCACGGCTTGCTATCAGGCCGCCTACGGCAACGAGCCGTTCGTGCGCGTGCTCGAGGGCAAGGCGCTGCCGGACACGAAGAATGTCGTCGGCACCAACGTCGTGGAAATCGCCTGGCGATTGGACGCGCGCACGGGCCGGCTCATCGTGATGAGCGCCGAGGACAACATCGTCAAAGGCGCCAGCGGCCAGGCCGTGCAAAGCCTGAACATCATGTGCGGCTTTCCGGAGACGGCGGGGTTGCTGTAGGCCCTCAGTTGGTTCGGAGTCCCGGCTTCAGCCGGC
>JBFMBT010000246.1:0-10019 GCA_040754875.1 Verrucomicrobiota bacterium
AGCCAAACGAACCTCCAACGGGTTGGTTACAGTCGGCACGCTGCGGCTGGGGACAGCCGCGGTCCGGCCATTTCACCTCCGATCCAACTCCGCCCATACCGCATCCTGCGCCGCGTTGTGCGCCGGACTGATCGTCGTGCACGGAGCCAGATTGGTCTCAAAGCGCGCCCGCGCCACCCAGTCCACCGAGCCATCCGTGAACGTCACGTTGATGCCGTCGCGATGCCGCGAATTGATCCGCTCGGGCAATCCCATTGCATCCGCCAGCAGCGCGACCTGTCCCAGCGTGTCGATGCACGGCCATTGCGGCGGCGCATCGCCAAAACCCCAATCCACCAGCGGCGCGCTCGCGTAACCACCTTGCACATTGATGCCGGATACACCCGGCGGCCATGGATTCGTGGCCGTGTTGAAAGCCTGTTCCGGTGCGCGCTCCGCCGGGCAATAGAGTATGCGCGGCTCCGCCAGCATCCCTTCGGTGTAAAGCCGGCCGTACAACACGAACTTATCCGACGTCCCGCTGTACACCATCGTGTTCCACTGCTTGCGCCCGCCGCGATAGCCCAGCGGCACATCGCCGTCATGGTCCAGCGCGAACGATTGCACCGTCAGATACACCTGCCGCAAATTGCTCGTGCAAGCCGCCCGCCGCGCCCGCGCCTTGCCGCTGGCCAGCGCCGTCGAAAGCATCCCCGCCAGAATCCCGATGATCGCCATCACCACCAGCAATTCCACCAACGTGAATCCGCGCGACGTTTTCATTTTGCTTGCATCTCTACCCACGCACGACCGGAGCGGCGCCGGAATCCGCGACGTGAATTGACCAGAGTCAGCAATGGCGGCCTCCCTCTCCTGGGGGAGAGGGCCGGGGTGAGGGCGAGCTTCAAATTACTCACTGATTTTCCTTTTAACGGCGGCACATTCCACTACTTCTTCGGCAACGCAAACGCCACATACGCATCGCCCGTCGGCCCGCCCAGCTTGCCGCCGCCCGTTGCCGGAATGACGATGAACTGCCGCCCGTTCACCTGATAAGTCGCGGGCGGCGCATAACCGCCCCATGGCAATTTCGCCGACCACAACTCCGCGCCCGTGTCCGCATCGAACGCGCGAATCTTCCCGTCGCGCGTCCCGCCGCAGAACACCAGCCCACCCGCCGTCACCAGCGCGCCGCCGAAATTCTCCGTGCCCGTTTTCGGCACGCCTTGTTTCGTCAACTCTTCGTATTCGCCCAGCGGCACCTGCCACACCAGTTTGCCGGTATTCAAATCGATGCAATTCAACGTGCCCCACGGCGGCTGGCACGCGGGATAACCTTCCAAATCCAGGAACCGGTTCCATCCGCTCTGCACGAACGAAGGTTTGTCCGGCTTGCCCGTTTTCACCGGCGTCGGGCGGTCGCGCAGAAAGAGATAATCCAGCAACGCCTTTTCGTCCGTCTCGCTCATCGGCGGCGCCACCGGCATCAAGCCGCGCCCAGTCTTCAACAGCGCCAGCACGTCCGCGTCTTTCAAGCGGTTCCGCAAACCGCGCAACGGCGGCGCCACACCCACGCCGTTGCGGTCCGGCCCGTGGCACTGCAGGCAGGCTTGCTCATAGAGCTTCCGCCCCGCCGTGGGCGGCGCCTTCAGGTTCTCCGGCGGCTCGTCATTCGCGATGAGCGACATGTACCACGGCACTTGGTTCGCCGTGACGTAGAGGCGGCCCGTGGTTGGATCACTGCACGCTCCCGTCCACTCCGCGCCGCCGTGCACGTTGTAAAACACGGTCACCTTGCGGTCGCTCATCGGCAGGAACCAGCCGGATTGAAAACTCTTCAACTGGTCCTTCGCCCAATCGCGCACCTCCTCGTTGCGCGTGGGCGCGTCAGCCATGGTGAAATTCTGCCGCGCGAAGGGCTGCGGCAATTCCACATCCGGCTGATAAGGCGCGGTCAGTTCGCCCGGCACCGTCGAAACCGGCGCGCGGCGCAGGCGGAATGGAAAGATCGGTTTGCCCGTTACCCGGTCGAGCAGCAGCGTGTTGCCAATCTTCGATACCGCGGCGACCACATCCACCTTCTTCCCATCGCGCGTGATCGTCGTCAGCACCGGCGGGGCGGGGATGTCCAGGTCCCAGATGTCGTGGCGGATTTCCTGAAAATGCCAGAGCCGCCTGCCCGTGCGTGCGTCCAGCGCCACCACGCAATTGGCGAACAGATTGTCGCCGCGATGCAGCATGCCGAGGAAGTTTGGCTTGGGCGACCCCGTCGTGATGTAGGCGATGCCCCGCGCGGTATCCAGCGCCATGCCGCCCCAGCAATTCGCCGCGTTCGCCTGCGGCTTGGACCACGTGTCCGCGCCGAATTCGCCCGCCTGCGGCACGGTGTGAAATTCCCAGCGCTTCTCGCCCGTCACGGCGTCGAACGCCTCCACGTCCTTCAAATAACCCGCAATCACCAGCGTCCGCTCGAAAATCACTGGCGCCACGCGCGCGCCTTCCGCCAGCTTCACGCGGCCGCCGGAACCGAATCCCTCGATTGCCTTCCCAGTCTTCGGATCAATCGCATACAGCCAGTTCTTCTCGGTGGGAAAAAAGATGCGCTCGCCCGCGCCACCGGTGCCCGGCCACCACGTCAGCCCGCGAAACGCCGGGCGTCCCTCCGGCTTGATGCGCCACAGTTCGACGCCTGTCGCCGCGTCAATGGCGGCCAGATGCTCGCCCACCGTGGGTGCGAACATCACGCCGTTCACCACAATCGGATTGCACTGGATGTTCCCCTTGCCATCGCCGGAGTGATACGTCCACGCGACCTCCAGTTGCTTCACGTTGGCGCGATGGACCTGCGCCAGCGCCGAATAACGTTCGCACCCGTCGCCGCCATGCGAGCGCGTCCACGTCATCAACGTCTCCCGGGTCGGCAACCCATTGGCCGGCGTCAACTCGGTCGCCTTCGCCGCCGGGATCGTTTTATACAACGGCAGCTTCTCCCGTTCCTTCGCATCTTCCACCGCCCACGTATCATTCCCATTCTCAGTAGCAGCCGAGGTAACGAGGCTCTGGCTAATCGAAGAAACCGACGCCACCTTTTTAACCGGCTCGCTCGCCGACGCCCGTTTCATCGTTCTCGGTTGCGGCTTCGGCCCCGCCGGCTTGCCGTCCAACTGCTTTACCAACCATTCCAACCCATCCAGATTGTCGAGCAACTGTTCCTCCACATCGTTTTGCGTGTGACCGAGAATCCCAACCGGCCCGCGCCAGCCCGAATCGCGAATGATGCGCAGCAGTTGCAGATCCAGTTCACCCTGGCCCAGCGGCAGAATCTTTTTGCCCGCCTTTTCGCCGTCGCGTGTCATGCCGTTCAAATTCAGGCACAACAAATACGGCTTCATCAACGCCAGCGCCTCCGCGAAACGATCCACGTGGTCATGTCCGTGATGCAGATTGTACACGATGCCCGCGTGCGACATTCCGTGTTGCTCGCGCAGGTAACGGCAGACCGCGACCAGGTTCTCCGGTTCGCCGCCCCAGCCGCCGTGATTGTAGAGCCCCAGCTTCCCGCCGACCTGCCGTGCGCGCTCCGCCGGTGGCAACATCTGTTTCGCCGCCAGCTTGACACGCTCCTCCTGCGTGGGCGCGTTTGGGCTGGGCGCCGTCTGCCAGATCTGCGGATGCAAGCCATGCTTCGTAAACAGCTTGAACGCCTCGTCGTGGTTGCTCCAGAAGGCGAAATACTCCAGCCCGTGTTTCTTGTATGCGAGGATTTCCTGCTCGAACGTCGGCACATGCTCCGCCCGCCAGTCGTAGGCCACCTTGGTGAATCCCAGCCGGTGCACCATATCCGCGCGCTCCGCCGGCCCGCGCTTCTTCGCGTCAAACGGCACAATGCACCACGCCACCAGATTGGTCCGGGCGAACAGGTCCACGCTCGCCGCGGCCGCTGGCCGGCACGCGAGCGCCACGAGACCAAGCGCAAGGAATTTCAGGGTCTGTTTCATGACACAACGTCCGGGAATTGTTCACCGGTTACACGCTATTCCCTAGCCTTAAATCGGGCCTAATGCCAACAAAACTCGCTCGGACCCCTGCCGTGAATTTTCCCGCGCATTTGTTGGACAAACCTCGAATACTGCCCCAAGGTCGCTTGGGCCTTCGGACTAATACTCCCCGCCCGTTCACCTGAAGCGGTCTGGTGGCCTTGAACTGTTGCACAAAAAATTATGACTGAAATCAAACTGAAGCGGGGGGAGCCGGTTGACAAGGCGCTGCGCCGTCTTAAAAAGAAGATGGACCGCGAGGGCACCATCAAGTCGGTTCGCGCCCGCCGCGGCTATGAAAAACCCAGCGCCAAACGCCGCCGCAAAATGAAAGCGGCCCGCTTTTCGGAAATGCTGCGGCAACGCTACGCGGACGCGTGACGTACGCGCCGGTCTCCAGCCGCGTCACTTGAGCGCGGCCATGAATTTTTCGACGGTGTTCTCGCCTTTGAGATATCCGAGCGACACGAGGAATGCGTCCATCTTTTTCACTGTCTCGGTGAAATACTTGTTGTCGCCGCGCCCGTAATTGAAGAACCCGTGCGCCTGGCCCTCGGCGCCTTCCAATTCACACCGGCTGCCCGCCTTGGTCATCGCCTGCGCGAACGCCTCGGCGGTGGAGTAGGGGACCGTCGTGTCCGCCTTGCCGTGAAACACGATGCACGGCGGCGCGCCTTTGGCCACGTTATGATAGGGCGACAATTTCTTCGGCTCCACGCCCATGCGATCCTCCAGGCGCGCGACGCGTTCATTGTCCTCCGCGCTCTGTCCTTCAATCGGCGCCAGCACCACTGCCGGATTGAACAACACCATCGCGTTCGGCGCTGAACTCAACGACTTGTCCTCGCCCGCCGCGTCAAATTCCCTGAGGACACCGGTGCAAGCCGCCAGATGTCCGCCCGCCGAACCGCCGCCGGCCGCCAGGCGCTTCGGGTCCACGCCCAACCGCTTCGCGTTCTGCCGCACCCAGCGGATGGCTGATTTCGCGTCCTCCACGCATGACACCGCCTTCACCTGATGCCGCGTGGCCACGCGATAATCCGCCGCCATCGCCACCATGCCGCGCGAGGCGAGATATTTGCAATGCTGCTCAAACTGCTTGGGCGAACCGCCGGACCACCCGCCGCCAAAGAAGAACACAATGCCCGGCCGTTGGTCGCCCGCCTTGTGCCCCTCCGGCTCGTATATGTATATATTGAGTTTTGTATCCCCGACCGTCTTGTAAACCTCGACCTTCGCCCCCGGCAACTCCGGCGGATAAGGTTGCCCGCCGCCCTTGGCCCTTTTCTCCTGGGCGGTCAAAGCGGAGGCGGCAAACAACAACAACGTGGCGATTGAATAAGATCGTTTCATGGTGATGAGCTGGAATTCAGGAGGTTATCATCGGGCAGCGAAAGGGAGCGGGCAAGCTCTTTTGAGCCACGCCGTCCTCGAAAATCCAGCAGAAAAAAATATGTGACGGTAGGGGACGGTACGTGACGGAAGCGGTCGGGGATTGCCGATTTGCGATTGGGGTATGCGCAACGGCTTGCGAGCGGCGGCCGGGTGGCGGGCGCAACTTTGTCGAACGGTGGAGGGGTAATGACGAATGACGAAGGCCAAATGACGAAAGCAGCTCCAAAGGGTTCAAGGTTCGAAGTTCCCGGTTCATAGTTTGTGTTGGAGCGTTGAAGCGTGGAAGCTCGACAACAGTTGCTATGGCTGGATTTCCCGGGCCGCTACTGCAAGGCCGCAGTGCTGTCGATGCTGTGGAGGTCGCAGGCGCGGTTGGCGACTAGCGGTCGCGTTTGAGGAGGTATTGGGCGAGGGCTTCGAGCGCCTGGGCCTGGCCTTTGAAAGGTTTGAGGGCGGCGAAGGCTTTGGCGGTGAGATCGGTGGCGATCCGGCGGGATTGGTCGAGGCCGACGATGGCGGGGTAGGTGGCCTTTTGCGCGTGGACGTCTTTGCCGGCGGTCTTGCCGAGTTGTTCGGTGGTCTGGGTGACGTCGAGGATGTCGTCGATGACCTGGAAGGCGAGGCCGACGTGGTAGCCGAAATGGGTGAGGGCCTTGAGCTGGGCGGGCGTGCAGTTGGCGCTCATGCCGCCGAGGCGGGCCGAGCAACAGAGCAGGGCGGAGGTTTTGCGCTCATGGATGTAGCGCAAGTCATCGGCGGAAATCTTTTTGCCTTCACCTTCGAGGTCGGCGACCTGGCCGGCGATGAGTTGCAACGAGCCGGAGGCGCGGGCGATTTCGAGGATGATGTCCTGATGCGAATAGCGCGGCCGGGCGCGGCATTGCGCGGCGATTTCGAAGGCCTGGGTCAACAGGGCGTCGCCGGCGAGGATGGCAATGCCTTCGCCAAAGACTTTGTGATTGGTGGGCTTGCCGCGGCGGAAGTCATCGTTGTCCATCGCGGGCAGGTCATCGTGAATGAGCGAATAGGTATGGATGCATTCGACGGCGCAGGCCAGCGGCAGGGCATCGGGGAGTTTTCCGCCACAGGCCTGGGCGGCGGCGAGGCAGAGGGCGGGGCGCATGCGTTTGCCGCCGGCGAAGAGCGAGTAGCGCATGGCCTTGTGGATGGTGGCGGGCCGGGTGGTTTCGGCGGGCAGAAAGCGGTCGAGCGCCTGATTGACCGAGTCGGTGGACCGGGTCAGAAAGGCGTTCAGGTCGAACGGAATTGCATTGCGTGAGCCCATGCGCGCGGCCTGATTTGGCATGCGGGGTTTGTAAGGAAAGCGGGGGAAAACGCCAAGGACAAAGACTGAAAGCTCTGTCGAATCCGGAGCGAGTTGACAGCAAGATGGGGGAGGGCTGGTTTGGAGAATTCGAGGACGAGGGCGGTTTTTGGGCACGTAATTCAATGCACGCAAAGCGGCAAAGGGCTGGGGCGCAAGCTTTGGGAGGTTGAACGCGCTGGGAGGCAGGGATTTTTCAGCTTTTTCTATTGCGTTCCGGGTGGGCGCGGGTAATCTCCCCTCCCTTTGATTGACCAACACAACGGTAAATGAACTCTGAACTCTGCAAGAAGGCACTGGAAAAAGTCGGCCATCCCAACACCTTGGTGAACATCGTCTCGCGGCGCGTCCGGCAATTGACGTCGGGCTCGGGAGCATTGAGCCGTCCGTTGATTGGCGACGTGGGCAATCTGGGTTCGGCCGATATTGCGTTGCGCGAGATCATTGAAGAAAAGATTGGCTGGGAATTGCTGGAGCCGATCGCGGAGCTGGCTGAGGCTGGTTCCGGACGCAAGCGCAGCAAGAAGCACCACTAGCCGCCGGTTGCGGCAATTGATTTGACAGCCAGAAGGTCACCCTTCTGGCTGGTTTCGTTTATGGCGGACATATTGACCAACCCCAAGGCGCGCCGGGATTATCACATCCTGGAGACGTATGAGGCGGGGATTGTCCTGAAGGGGACGGAGGTCAAGGCGTTGCGCGCGGGCAAGGGCCAGATCAGCGACGCGTTTGCACGCGTGGAACGCGACGAGGTGTTTTTGCACAACGCGCACATCGACGAATATTCGCACGGGAACCTGCAAAATCATGTGCCCAAGGCGGTGAGGAAACTCCTGTTGCACAAGGCGGAGATCCGGAAGCTGTTCGGGCTGGCGTCGGTGAAGGGCAACGCGCTGGTGCCGCTGGCGTTTTATTGGAAGCAGGGCAAGGTGAAGGTGTTGCTGGGCGTGGGCAAGGGCAAGGCGCAGTTCGACAAGCGGGAGGACATCAAGAAGCGGACGATGGAGAAGGAGATGAAACGGGCGACGATGCAGCGGATGAAAGGGAAGTAGCGTGGACCGTCCCGCGATGGCTTGCACTTTTGCTCAATAAGTTACGCGGCAAATGCGTCTATGCAGGGAGCGAAAATGCCGTTAACCTGCGGAGATATAAGATGTTGAGCCTTTGTTCATGGAAAGTGCGCCTCGCGCTGGCACTGGTCGCCGTGGGATTGCCCAACTGGCTGGGCGCGGCCCCGGCGCTGGATCCGAAGGGCGTCGAGTTTTTCGAGAGCAGGATCCGGCCGCTGCTGGCCGAGGCTTGTTACGAATGCCACAGCGCCAAGGGCAAGGTCAAAGGCGGCTTGTTGCTGGATTCACGTGAAGCGGTGCTCAAGGGCGGCGACACCGGCCCCGCGTTGGTCCCCGGCAATCCGGACCAAAGCCTCATCATTCGCGCGGTTCGTTACCACGACGAGAATCTCCAGATGCCCCCCAAGGGCAAAAAGCTCTCGCCCGCGCAGGTGGCCGACCTCGAGACGTGGGTGAAGATGGGTGCGCCGGACCCGCGCGAAAGCGGCGGGAAACCGCTCGACCCGTTCGATGTCATCCGCGAACAAACAAAGAGTCACTGGGCGTTTCAGCCGGTGCAAGTGCCGCCCGTGCCCAAGGTGAAGAACTCGCGCTGGGTGCAGACGCCCGTGGATAATTTCGTGCTGGCGAAGTTGGAGGCCAGGAAGCTTCAGCCGTCGCCGCCCGCGGACCGGCGCACGCTCATCCGGCGCGTGTCGTTTGACTTGACCGGGTTGCCGCCCACGCCGGCGGAAGTGGACGCGTTTGTGGCGGACAAATCGGAGAACGCCTTCGAGCAGTTGGTGGATCGTCTGCTGGCGTCGCCGCATTACGGCGAACGGTGGGCGCGCCATTGGCTGGACGTGGCGCGCTATGCCGATACGAAGGGTTACCTCGCGGGAGATGCCCAACGGCGTTATCCGTTCTCCTACACCTACCGCGATTACGTCATTCGCGCGTTCAACGAAGACCTGCCGTTCGACCGCTTCATCAAGGAACAACTGGCGGCGGACCTGATGCCGTTGGGCGATGACAAACGACCGCTTGCGGCGCTGGGGTACCTGACGCTTGGCCGCCGCTTCCTGAACAATATCCACGACATCATCGATGACCGCATCGACGTTGTATCGCGCGGATTCATGGGCCTGACCGTCGCCTGCGCGCGGTGTCACGACCACAAGTACGACCCGGTTTCCACCAAGGATTACTATTCGCTTTACGGTGTATTCGTGAGCACGACCGAACCGGAGGACCTGCCGTTGCTGGGCACGTTGCCGGACAAAAAGCAGCACGAGGAATACCTGGCCGAGAAAAAACGCCGCGAGGATGAACTGGAGAACTTCCGCGCGAAGGAAGTACAGAAGGCACTGGCCGAGGCGCGCAAACGGGCGGGCGATTACCTGCTGGCCGTGCATGACGCCGCGGGCAAGGAACGAACCGATGCCGCCAAGCTCGTGCAGTCGCGCAAACTGGACCCCGATGTGGCCCTGCGCTGGAAGAAGAGCATGGACGAATGGGCGAAGAACCCGGCGCATCCGGTGCTGGGGCCGTGGTTCGCTTTCGCCGCGCTGCCGGAGGCGGAGTTCGCTGCGAAAGCAAAGGAGGTTGTCGAAAAGCTTTCGGCCCAGCCTGTTGTGAATTCGCTCGTCAAAAAGGCTTTGACCGAAGCGGTTCCGGCATCGCTGAAGGAAGTGTCCGAGCGTTATGGCAAGCTGCTTCAGGAAACTGACAAGCAATGGGCCGAGTTTGTCGAGGCGGAAGGGAAGAAAGGCGCGAAACCGTCCGCGCTGCCCGATGCCGACCGCGAAGCGTTGCGCTGGGTTCTGTATGGCGAGGGCGTTCCTTCAAACGTGCCGCCCAACGAACAGGATTTGTTGTTGGAAGGCGTGCGTCCGCGTTTGCGCCAGCTCAAGGCCAGCATTGATGAAGTGGATGCCGTGCATCCGGGCGCGCCGCCGCGGGCGATGGCGTTGCGCGACATTGATCGTCCGCGCAATGCGCGCGTGTTGGTGCGCGGCAATCCCGGCAATCCCGGCCCGGAAGTGCCCCGGCAATTTCTCGAAGCGTTATCGAAGAGCAAGCCGGAGCCGTTCAAGCAGGGCAGCGGGCGGCTGGAATTGGCCAGTGCCATCGCCAGCAAGGACAATCCCTTGACGGCGCGTGTGCTGGTCAACCGCGTCTGGCTCGAGCATTTGGGCGCAGGCCTCGTGCGCACGCCCAGCGATTTCGGCGTGC
>JBFMBT010000247.1:0-10000 GCA_040754875.1 Verrucomicrobiota bacterium
CCTCAACCCACACCTCCCGCAACCGGCCAAACCGCGCCGCCGTTCGACCAAACCGCGCCTCCGCCCGGCCACGGCCCCGGCCGCCGTTGCGCAATCTCCTTTCCATTTGCGCGCCTTCGCTTCGCTGGGTACAAGTGAAAAACGCACACGACCCAATCGTATGAACCGTCGATGTTTCCTCCAACTCGGCGCCGCCTCCCTCGGCGGCCTGGCCTTCAAGTCCGGTGAGCCGCCCGCCCGGGCCGCGGCCGCTCCGGAATTGCCCTTCAAAATCTCGCTCGCCGAGTGGTCGCTCAACAAGACCCTCCGCGCCGGCAAGATGACCAACCTCGATTTCCCGCGCGTGGCCAAACGCGATTTCAACATCGATTGCATCGAGTTCGTGGACCAGTTCTTCGCCGACAAGCCGAAGGACATGAATTACCTCAAGGAACTCAAACAACGCGCCGCCGATGAAGGCGTCACCATGGGCCTCATCATGATCGACACCAACGGCCCGCTGGGCGCGGCCGCGGTCGAGAAGCGCGATGCCGCCGTCGAGAAAACGCGCCCGTGGATTGATGCCGCGAAGTTCCTCGGCTGCCACACCATCCGCATCAACGCCTACGGCGACGGCAACGCCGAGGAGTTGCGCGGTCGCATCGCCGAGAGTTGCAGCCGCCTGGCCGATTACGCCGCCGAGCGCAACATCAACGTCGTCATCGAAAATCACGGCAAGCTTTCCTCCGACCCCGCCTGGCTGGTGTCCGTGATGAAGGCGGTGGGCAAGCCGAACTTCGGCACGCTGCCGGACTTCGGCAATTTCCCGGCGGAGATCAATCGTTACGATGCGGTCGAAATGATGATGCCCTATGCCAAGGCGGTGAGCGCGAAGTCGATGGCGTTCACGCCCGAGGGGTTGGTCGAGGAGACGGATTATTTCCGCATGATGCGCATTGTGCGTGACGGCGGCTACACCGGGCATGTGGGCGTGGAATCCGGCGCGAAGCAGCAGGAAGGCGAAGCGGATGCCGTCCGCAAGACGCGTGATTTGCTGTTGCGTGTCCGTGAAGAGCAGGCGCGTTGCCGGCCCATCTTCAATGGACGCGATCTGGACGGCTGGACGAAAATCGAAGGCGGCGAGTGGGCGATTGAAGATGGCGTGCTCCTCGGGCGCAACGGCCAGAAGTGGTCCACGAATTCTGAACTGACCGGCTCCTGGCTCAGCACGGAGAAGCAATACGGCGATTTCCGGCTCGAACTGCAGTACCTCATCAGCGAGCGCGGCAACAGCGGCGTGTTCTTCCGCTCGTCGCACGAAAAGAATCCGGCGTTCACGGGTTACGAGTTTCAGATCTTTGATGCGCCCGGGCGTCCGCCGTCCAAGGGAGGCCCGAGTTCGCTTTATGAGGTGATTGCCCCAACAAAAAATGTTGTGCGCTCCGGCCAGTGGAACACGGTGACGATCGTTGCCAAAGGTCCGCGGATTGCCGTTGAAGTGAATGGCGAGCGGGTTATCGATACCGAACAGTCGCGTTCGTTGCGGGGTTACATCGGTTTGCAGAACCACGACGCGAAATCCATGGTGCGTTTCAAAAACATCCGTTTGGAAGAGTTGTGAAGCAGTTCACTGCCGGGCCCAATTGGCCGAAAAGTGGAACCTTTTCTCAGCCAAAAGGATACATGGGGTAAAATGCGGGCTGGAATACTCTCCCGGTTTGCGCTACCCTGTCGGACTGGTACATGAGACGTGACGAACAGCCGATGCATACCCGCCATACAACATGGTGGCGGATGGGTCTTTTGGCTCTAGTCCTTTCATTTTCCCAATTTGTCGGCGGTCAAACCCTACCTTCCCGCTGGCGGTGGTCCAACCCTCAGCCCCACGGCGGCAATGTGTTCGACATGGCTTACCACCTGGGTGTCACCGTCCAGGTCGCCGAGCGCGGCCAGATTTACACGAGCGAAGACCTTTCGTTTTGGCAACCGAGGGTCAGCGGCACCACCAATTCTTTGCGGGCGGTCACATTCTTTGGCGATCGCCTGGTCATCACGGGCGAACGCGGCACTGTGCTTTACGCCGATTCCCTGGAAGACTTCCAACTCGTGCCCCTGCCCACCGCCGACTGGCTGGAAGGTGTGGCCGCGTCAACGACCACCATCGTGGCTGTCGGCGACAATTGCGCCATCTACACCAGCTCGGACGGCGCCGCTTGGTCGCGAGAGAATCCCCCCACCGGCTCCACGAACTGGCTGCGCGGCGTCGCTTTCGGGGGAAGCATCTTTGTCGCCGTGGGCGAGCGGGGCTTCATCGCCACCGCGAACACCACGGGCAAGACCTGGACCAAACGCACCAGCGGCGTCTCCACGCACCTCAACCGCGTCGCCTACATCAACGGCAAATTCTGGGTGGTCGGCGACAGCGGTGTGTTGCTCTGCGGAAATGGCACCGGCACAACCTGGACCCCGATCACCAGCCTGAGCACCACCAATCACCTCTACACCGTGGCTGGCGTCACGAACACGATTCTGGTCGGCGGCGAAAAGGAGCTTCAACTCAGCGAAAACTTCGGCACGAACTGGTCCAACGAACTCAGTGCGTCCAAGAGTCTGCCCGCGCGCAACTGGACCTATTTGAGCTCCGTGTGGGAAGACACGTTGTTCCTCACAGCGGGCCGGACCGGAAACATTTTCGAGGGCTTCAAAACCAACAGCGCCGGGGATTACCTGTGGGTGGAACGAAATGAATCCATCCGCACCTGGCTTTGGGACGTGCATCGCGCGCCCGAATTCTATGTCGCCGTCGGCGATTACGCCACGGTCATGACCAGTTCCCGCGGGGTCAATTGGGAACTCGAACTGGTTCCCGACGCCGTGACCAATTCCATCCTGCTCGGCGTTGGCGGGTCGGCCAGCGGTCTGGTCGCCGTGGGCAACCGTGGCAGCCTGATCTTCAGTCCGGACATCATCACCAACGTCGTCTTCACCAATCTTGACAACACCACGGTCACCAATCCCGTGAGCTTGATGGGCACGCTTTGGCAGGCCATGTCTCCGCCCACCACCAACGACCTCCAGGGGGTCACGTACGGCGCGGGCAAATACGTGGTCACCGGCGGCAACGGCGCCATCCTCACCAGCACGGACGGCACCAACTGGTCGCCTGCCGTGAACTTGTCCACGAAGTTTCTTTCCAGCGTCGAACATTTTCCCGGCGGTTACGTGGCCACGGGCGATGGCGGCACGATCCTTGGCAGCCTGGATGGGTCGGCCTGGACCGCGCGCGTGTCCGGCACGACCAACTGGATTTATCGCGTCCGCTACCTGAACAATCTCCTGATTGCCGTCGGCGAAAACGGCGCCATTCTCACCAGCACCGATGGACTTGGGCTGCTTTGGGCGCCTCAAACCAGTGGCACGACGAAATGGTTGAATGACGTCGAATTCATCGAAGGCACTTGGTACGTCATCGGCAACCAGGGCACGGTCCTCGTCAGCACCAACGCCATCGATTGGACCGACATTGGCACTCTCACGCAAAAATCCTTGTTCGGCCTGGCGGCCAACAGCGGGCAGGTTCTCGCCGTCGGCATTGAAGGCGCCATCGTGCGCAGCCAGCTCACACCGATCAACGATCCCATCGAGTTCCTCGAAATCGGCCGCGCCGCGCAACAAATCACGCTGTTGATTTCCGGCTTCACCGACCAGCGCTTTACGCTCATGCGCGGCACCAATCTCGTCGATTGGGAGGACGGCGTGACGCTCGAGTTTCTGGACCGGTCGGGCACTTTGCTCTACCTTGATAACGTCGATACCAACAATCTTCCCCGCGAGTTCTTTCGCGGCCGCATCGCCCCCTGACTGTCCATTTATCTCTGGCGTTGTCGTCAATTGGGTCTGGTACAATTGGCACGGCTCTGCCGATGCGGCGCTTTTCGTTCGCGGGTTCAAAACTTGCTTTTACCTAAAATATTCGCATAAATACGACATATAAGTTGCATTGGCCAAATTGCTATGATATCCGATGAACTTCAACACGGTCTCACTGGTGTCCACCAAAGCATGACGCAAAGCAACTTGACCCAACCGATTCGCGTACTTCTGGCCGATGATCACGAAGTGGTTCGAATCGGGTTGCGTACTCTTCTCAGCCGTTACAACAACATCCAGATTGTTGGTGAAACCGCCACGGCGGCTGACACCGTGGCCGAGGCCTCGCGCACCAAGCCCGATGTCGTCCTGCTCGATGTGCGCCTTCCCCAAGGCGACGGCTTCGATGCTTGCCGGCAGATTCTCGGCACCAGCACCGGCGCCCACGTGCTCTTTCTCACTTCCTTTGCCGATGACGACACCATTTTCGAAGCGATCGCGGCTGGCGCTGACGGCTTCCTGCTCAAGGAAGTGAGCGGCGAAGAACTGGTTCGCGCCATCGAACAGGTAGCTTCCGGCCAATCCATTCTGGATCCCGCCGTCACGCGCCGCGTCATGGGCCGCGTCAAACAAGGTGGCGAACCCGCCGGCCAGAACAAGATGGACATGCTGTCCGCCCAGGAACGCCGTGTCGTCGCGCTCGTCGCCGAAGGCAAGACGAACAAGGAAATTGCCGTGTCCCTCGGCCTCAGCGACAAAACGATCAAAAACTACCTGAGCAATGTCCTTGAGAAGCTAAAGCTGTCACGTCGGTCTCAGGTGGCAGCGTTCTACGTCCAAAACTCCCGTCAGTAGAGCCTTTTGGACATATCGATTTAGGGCCTTATTTCTTCCCTTTTGGCATCTACCATTATATTCCAGTCTGCACTATAAGACCTTACACTGGTGTCGGCTCAAATCGGGTGGTTTACCCCATTTCCCGACGGAAATTATATGAATTGAGAGTGGTAAGCTCCTTGCTTTGTCAGCAAGGGTGACAACGCGAGCGAGACCACATCGACAGGAGTCTTATGCGACTTCGCCAAACAACTCCGCGCGCAGGCGGACTGGCCTTCACGCTCGTCGAAGTGCTCGTCTCCGTGGCCATTATCGGCATCATGTTCGTTTCCCTCTACGCGGGCATCACTTCCGGCTTCGCCGTCGTGCAACTGGCCCGGGAGAATTTGCGCGCCACGCAAATCATGCTCGAAAAGACGGAAACCATGCGCCTCTACAGTTGGTCCCAGATCAACTCCAACGGTTTCATCCCCAGCACGTTCACCGCATATTTCTTTCCCGCCGTCCAGAGCAGCAGCAGTTTATCCTCGTCCGATTCGGTATCGAGCGTCGCTGGCAGTGGCACCCTGTATTCCGGCACCGTTGTCATCACCAACGCGCCCGTGTCCAGCGGCTACAGCGACAACATGCGCCTGGTGATCATCACGGTGAGCTGGCAGAGCGGCGAACACACGCGCACGCGTGAAATGCAAACCCTTGTTTCCCAAAATGGTCTGCAACCCTACATCTACTAAACGGCGCCGCACCGCGGCAATGACCCTTGTGGAAGTGATGGTCGCCTCCGGCATCGCCGGCATCGTCTTCGCCGCCGTCGCTTCCCTCTCCTTCTACACCGCCCGCAGCTTTGCCGCGTTGTCCAACTACGTGGACCTCGACCAGCAAAGCCGCAACGCGCTGGACCAGATGTCCATGAAGATCCGCCAGGCGGATGGCCTCCTCAGTTACGAAACCAACTCCATCACCCTCAGCTACCAGGGCGGCAGCCTCATTTACACCTACAACTCCGGCACCCGCCAGGTCACTGAAACCGTCGGCGGCCGCACTGAAGTTCTCCTGGAGGAATGCGATTACCTGAATTTCCAGATCTTCCAGCGCAACACTGCCGCCGGCACGTTCGACCAGTTCCCCGTCACGTCGGACACCGCGACCGCCAAGCTGGTGCAAGTTTCCTGGACCTGTTCGCGCACGATTCTCGGTCAAAAGGTCAATACGGAAAGCATCATGGCAGCCAAGATCGTGATCCGTAAGCAGTAGAACGTCGGGTTATGAAGATACGTCTTTCCTCGCAACCGGAAGGAAGCGCGCTCCTCGTCACGCTGGTCATTTCCGGCATCATCGGCATGACGCTCGTCGCCTACCTCAACCTCGTCGATGCCCAGAACATTTCCGTCGCCCGGTCGCAAACATGGAATGCCGTCATTCCCGCCTGCGAATCCGGCGTGGAAGAGGCCCTCTCCCACCTCAATTCCATCGGCAACGGCGACCGTGCCACCAACGGCTGGTCGTTCGTCAACGGCGAATACGTGCTGTCCCGCACCATTGGCGACTCGCGCTACGTGGTGTCCATCACCACCGATTCGGCGCCCACCGTCGTGGCCACCGGCTTCCTGCGCCTGCCCCTCAAAAGCAACGAAGTCTCCCGCACCGTCCGCGTCACCACCACGCGCGCCAACGCCGGCATCAAAGGCCTGACCGCCATCGGCGGCATCGAACTGGTTGGCAACATCACCATGGACAGCTTCGATTCCGAAGACCCCACTTACAGCACCAACGGCCGCTACGACAAAACCAAAAACAAGGACAACGGCTACATCGGTTCCGTGGAAGGCTCCATCACCGGCGGCGGCGGCCAGGTTTGGGGCAATGCCGGAACGGGGCCGACCGGTTCGGCGGACAGCGCCGGGACCATCGGCGACCGCAACTGGATTACCGGCGGCAACAGCGGCATCCAATCCGGCCATTACGCCAACGATTTGAATGTCTCCTTCCCGGATGTCCAGGCCCCCTTCAGCGGCGGCGCGGCCAGCCCCTCATACAACCAGACTGTCACCACCACGAATTTTACCTATTCCGACGATATCGTCGTCACCAACTCCTTCCCCTCCGGTTACACGGGCGCTGTCGCCACCAACGTCAGCTCCTACACGGATACCACCTATCCTTCCAGCCCCTTGGGCGCGGTGACCACCAACACCACCGCGCAGCACACCACCTCGTATCCCAGTTCCGGAACCTACATCGGCAACGTCGTCACCAACGTTGTCACCGAAGGCATGGGCAGCATGGCCGAAGCTGTCACCTACTACGATTACAACCAGATCAGCAGTTTCACCTTTGACACCGTCACCTACACCTACAACTCCACCACCACCAATTCCACCACCACCACCGAGGAATACGCCATGGTGCTCGACAGCGACAACTACGAACTGTCCAGCCTCAGCCTGAGTGGGCAGCAGAAGATGCTCGTGCGCGGTGACGCCGTGCTTTACATCACGGGCGACATGTCCATGGCCGGCCAGTCCGAAATCATCATTGCCCCCGGCGCCAGTCTCAAAGTTTATGTGGCCGGCAGCGCTTCGCTGCAAGGCAACGGCGTGCAGAACTACACCCAGGACGCCACCAAGTTTGAGTTCTTCGGCCTGCCCACGTGCACCGACATCAAAATGGGCGGCAACGCCGCCTTTACTGGCGTCATCTACGCCCCGCAAGCCTTCCTCCACCTCGGCGGCGGCGGCGTGGACGAATACGATGTCGTGGGCGCCGCTGTGGTTGGTGGCGCCAAGGTCAACGGCCACTTCAATTTCCACTACGACGAACGCCTCGGCCGCGACGGCGGCGCCGTCGTTTACCGCATCGCCTCCTGGAACGAAATCTGACCCCGCGCGCTCCTTTGAACCCGGGAATCGTCTCGGGGCAGTGGAAGATACACCCATTTTCTCTTCACCTTGGCGGGACCTTGTGTGGAGCTTTTCTTTTGCGTGCTGGGCGTCACCGGATTGCTCCGCCTGGGGAAGTCGTTGTCGGTTCGTTGCGGCTGGAACGTATGGCTGTGGAGCGCCCTGGCGGGTCCAGGGTTGCGCTGGATCAAGGTCCCGTTCGATGGAGTTCACGGCGACGAAGCCAGCATGTCCGCCATGCTCGGTTTCCCCCACCTGTTTCTTCCGCTTGCGCTTTTGGCGCCGGCGGTTGGTGTTGCGAGCCTCATGATTCGATTTCATCTGCGGAACCGCACACTGCTCCCGTTCGCCACGAGTTCCGTTGTGGGCGTGCTCTCGGTCATGGCCTGGCTTACTCTTCTTGGCCCGGCATTGCTCCCAAAACCAGGCGGCCCTGACCATGCGCTGCAGGCCCCGCCGGGGAAACCAGAACGCCAAACGGTACTTTCGCCTGGCAATGCGACCGCGTAGCGCAGGCGTCCGCGCCTGCGAGTGAGCCGGGCTTACGTCCGGGGAACTGCGCCATTTTCTCACCGCTGCGGTTCAAACCTTGCGTCCGATTGCCCGCTTGAACCGGGCGCGCGCCTGATTTATCGTCAGCCAAGATGAGAGGAATGCTGCCAAGCTCTCGTAGGCCGCACTAGGCCACTGCCATGTTCGAGCCACAAAAACTCATCACGGTCGCTCTCGCAGTCGTTCTGCTGACGCCATTTGGTTACGTTTTCTGGCGAATAGCGACGCATCGCCCGCGTCCCGAAGCTCAGGTCAAGGCGGAGCTCGAGGCGGCATTGCGCGAGCAGGGTGGTGAGCAGATCACCAATGCCAATGGTGGCGTTACCGTCACACGTGTCGTCGCGGTTCGGCAGGTTGAGGCCATCGCCGTTTCCCAGAGCACAATGCCATGGCTGTCATTCTTTCCTCGCCCATGGATTGGCGTGCTCGGCTTGTTCGCCGTGGTGTGCGTCTTCCTCTGTCTGATTGTTTCGCTGTTCTTTCCGGGCGGCACTGAGATGAGCCTGACCCGTTGATATGGATCATTCGCGCCTCGCATGACGAGATACCTCAAGAGCGTGATAATGGTGATGGCCGGCCTTTGTTGGGTCGCCTTCGCCGTGCTCATTTGCGTGTCTCTCTACGGGTATCTGGCCGGCGGTTCGGGGTTGCAGGTGTTCGGCTTTTTGTTTCCCGCATCCTCCACGACCGTTCTTGTCGGGCTGATTTATTTTGTCGGGTTCGTTGCGGCAGCGTGTTTGAGCTTCGTGATAGGGGTGGTTTTGCTCGCTCGCGGCGTGACTCCTCCCCAGGAGCAAGGGAAAGAGCGCCGCGAGGAGAAGGACGATGCTTAACCAGAGTGCATCATGAAACCTATCATTCTACGCGCAGCGTGCTTCATCGGCTTGTTTGTGGCTCTGATTCTCAGCCTGGTCACCGCCTACTTCATGGGGTACCGGAACGGTGCCAACGACACGTACCGGGCCACCGTTTCGGGAAGCGTGTTTTACACGGCGGCAATGCACGCATCTCTGGAGGCCGGGAACATCGAAAAGATGAAGTCCACTCTTGAGGTAGCGATGCTGACCTACACCCGGAAGTACCAGCAACTCTTTCCGGCGGAAGCTGCAGCCAGCCGGTCGGCGCTCTACAAATACGCCAGCAAACAGTGCGACGAGATCGAGAGCCGGTTGGTTCCCTTGAGTTCCATTACCAATGACTTCCCGGACGCGAAAGTCACGATTGGGACGAGGCCGGGTAAAGAATGAGCGAGGATGCGGCCGTCCCATTTTCTGTCCAAAATCTTTCTGTCTGCCTCAGCCGCCCTCTTTTCGCGTCCTTTCGCGTGTTTGGCGGGCAGATCCGTAGATGAGGTCGGAAGATGGGGAATTGAGGATGGCGGTGCCCGGGACCTGGCGACCGCCCCGCCATTTAACTCATGTAACCCATTTAACCGTGTAACTTTTTAACTCGATCCGCATTTTTTTGCTTCATTCGCTTCATTCGCTTCACTCGCTTTAGCCTTAAGCCCCGAAACGTGTCATGCTGCCCGGTATGAACGTAGAAACGTTAAAACGTGGATGCGCATCACGGGGCCTCAATCGTCCAAACTGCCCGCTTCTGCCCGATAATGCCCGCTTCTGCCACATAATATTTTTCCAACCGCCCATGAAACCGCGAACTTCGAACCCTTTGGACTTTCTTTCGTCATTTGGTCTTCGTCATTCGTCATTGCGCCCCCCACCCTCGCCCAAATCGCGCCGCCGCTCGACCAAACCACTCCGCCGCCCGGCCACCGCCCGACCGCCGCCGCGCGTCCGCCCCAGGTGTTTCCCGGATAGGGCATCGTGGATTTTTCGCATGGCCGGTGCCCGTGCCCTGCT
>JBFMBT010000248.1:0-9999 GCA_040754875.1 Verrucomicrobiota bacterium
ATTGATTTCTTATTATGGCCAAATCCTCCGCAAGCCAAGCAAAAAGATGCTGTAAATCGTTATAAATAAATTTCCTGCGCGGAACTCAACCCGGCGCGGCCGGCCACGCCGAGGATCGTGCCCTCCATGGTTTACTCCGTCCCCTTCCCATGGTATGGTACCCATGAATAAAACGTTGGGTTGAACGTCAACATGTGTGTATGCGTATGAAAAGACTGGCTCTGGCGGTGGTGGCGAGTCTGATGGTGGTTCCGGCTCAGGCGCAACTCTTTACACCGAATTCCCTCGGCGGCGCCATCCTGGGCGGCATCGCGGGCGGCATCATCGGCCACAACAGCGGTCGCCAGACGGGCGAAGGCATTGCCATCGGCGCGGCCTCCGGCCTGGTGCTCGGCGCGCTGGCCGATCATTCGCGTGACCGCGCCTACTATTCACCATCGTACGGCTACAGCTATTATTCCCCTTCGTACCGCCACGGCTATTACCCGCGCTCGTACGGCTACAGTTATTATTCGCCGTCTTATTATTCCGGCTACGGTTATTATCCCTCCTACTCGTACGCGCCGTACCGGCCAAATTATGCGACGACCGGCGCGGTGCTGGGCGGCCTGGCCGGGGGCATCATCGGCCATAACAATAATCGCCACACCGCCGAAGGCGTGGCCATCGGCGCGGGCGCGGGCCTGCTGCTGGGCGCGATTGCCGAGCAGAACGCCCGCCGCCAGGAAGCTTACGCGGCGCAACCGCCAGTGGTTTACACTCAGCCCGCGGTCGTGGAACAAAATCACGCCGCCGTTGCGCCAAGTTCGGCCGCCGCTGCGCCGCCGGCCGGCAGCCAGCAGACGATCATCATCAACAACAACTACGGTTCGTCCTCGCGCATGAGCAGTGCGAACAGTCTGTTCGGACGTTGATAACGATTTCACTCCCGCGCCCTGGCCGGGATTTCAACCGCATACCCGTTATGAACACAAAACTCCCCGTGTCCCTTTCGCTCCTCGTCGTCGCCTCCGGCCTGCTGGCCGGTTGCGCCACCGGCGTCAAGAACCCCTCCGGCGTCCCCGTCACCGAAATGCGCCCGGACGAACGCGGCTTCGTCGCCGGCACGGGTGTTGAATCGCAGGACCTCGTGGCGGTGACCGACAAGATGGCGCGCAGCATCCTGGGCATTCCCGAAATCGCCAATGCCAAGGGCCAGCCGCGCATTGTGCTGGAGCCGGTAAAAAACGAGACGCGCTTTCCCATCAACAAGGACATGTTCCTCACGCGCATCCGCACGCAGTTGAATTCCAAATCCACCGGCAAGGTGCGCTTTCTGGCGCGCGAAAACATGGCCGCGCTGGAACGCGAACGCGACCTCAAGCAATCCGGCCAGGTCACCGCCACCAGCGACCCGAATGTGGTGGAATTCAAAGGCGCGGACTTCTTCCTCACGGGCAAGCTCCAGGGCCTGACCACGCGCACGTCGCAAGGCACGAGCGATTACATTCTTTACAGCTTCCAGCTCATCGACGCGCGCACCAGCGACATCGTCTGGGAAGACGCCGCCGAGATCAAAAAGCAGGGCCTCGAGGATGCGGCGTATCGCTAAGGCGCCTGCCGGGGCGGCGTTCAACCCCTGCCCGTGATGAAGACGCTTCCTTCCATCGCCGTGGCCGCCGCGGCGTTGCTGGCCGGTTGCGCCACCGCGCCGCCCAAGTTGCTTCCGCGCACCGGCGACCCGCTGGTCGATGGCAAGACCTACATTGCCCAGGGCCCGCCGCGCGACCGCGTGCTCTGGCAATACCGCACTGCCACCGTCGCGATGCGCCGCGGGCTGTATGACGAGGCCAAGCCGCTGCTGGACGACGCGCTGCTGACCATCGGCAACATCTTCGGGAAGAACCGCGATGCCCGCAAATCGCGCAGCTATTTCGTGGAGGAATCGCGCAAGAATTTCATCGGCGAACCTTACGAACGCGTCATGGCGTATTATTATCGCGGCATTTTATATTGGATGGACGGCGAGCCGGACAATGCGCGCGCCTGTTTCCGCAGCGCGCAATTGCAGGACAGTGACACGGACAGCAAATCCTACGCGAACGATTACGTGTTGCTCGAATATCTCGATGGCCTGGCCTCGGTGAAACTCGCGGGTGACGGCTCGGATGCCTTCGAGCGCGCGCAATCCTTGAGCAAGCTGGAAGCGCCGCCGCCGTATGATGCGCAGGCCAACGTGTTGTTCTTCACCGAATGCGGCAACGGTCCGCGCAAATACGCCAGCGGCCAGTATCGCGAGCAATTGCGCTTCCGCGAAGGCGCGCCGGGCGCGCACGTCGTCGTCATCAAGGTGGCGGGGCAGACATTGCGGGCGCGCGCGTATGATGATTTGTATTTTCAAGCGACGACGCGCGGCGGGCGCGTGATGGACCACGTGCTGGCCAACAAAGCCGTGTTCAAGAAGGGAACCGACACGCTGGGCGACGCCGCCATCATCAGCGGCGCGATTCTGACACAGAACCGCGAGACCGACGAAATCGGGCTGGGCGTGCTGGCGGCCGGTTTGTTCAGCAAGATTGTGGCGGCCAGCACAACGCCGGCCGCGGACACGCGCGACTGGGACAATCTGCCGCGTTACCTGAGTTTCAGCACCTTGTGCCTGCCGCCGGGCGCGCACACCGCGCAGGTTGAATTCCTCGACCACGGCGGGCGTCTCATCCAGAGCAAGACCATTTCGTTCGAAGTGACATCGACAAACAAGGACACCGTGGTATTTATAAGCGATAAGAAGTAGAGCTATGAAAAACATCCTCTCCCTGCTCGTGTTCGTGATGGCGGGCGTTCTGCTCGCGGGTTGCCGGACTGAAAGCGAAGGCGCCAAGCCGCCGTTGAACACGACTTCATTCGACCTGGAAAACAAAGCGAATTTCGTGCTGCTCGATTCGATGGTGCAACGCTCCGTCACCTGCTCGGGCATCCAGAAACGCACCACGCCCGAGGGCCGGCTCGAAGTCACCGCGCACGTGCGCAACCGCGAAGCCCGCCGGATCCAGGTGCAGATCAATTGCGTGTTCAAGGACGAGCAGGGGTTCACGACCGGCGATGAAACGCCGTTTCAAAATCTCATCCTCAGCGAGAATGCGCAGGAGGACGTGAAATTTGTTTCCATGAATGACAAGGCGCGTGATTTCACCATCCGCGTCCGCCAGGCACATTAATCATCTCAACCGCCCGCCAGGGCGCATGCCTATGAAAACGATACTGTCGATTGCCAGTGTGCTGACGACCGCGGCGTTGCTGCACGCGGCCCCGCCGTCGCAGGACAAGCCGATGAAGAAGGCCCAACCCGCGCCGCCTCCGCCCCCGCCGCAGGTGCTCGCGCCCGGACAAGCCGCCCCGTCGCAGGCGTTCACCTACGACCAGAAGCCCATCACCAGCGCGCCGGTGCTCGTCACGCCGGAGCAGGCCAAGGCCGTCATCGAAAAATTCAAGGACGGCTACAAGAAACTGGGCGAGCCGCGCATCCTCATTTACGTCAACCGCGAACTCGTCGATGACAAGACCGGCACGCGCCTTACCGGACGCACCGAGCGCACCGTGGCCAGCCGCGGCGAACTCAAGGGCGACTTTCAGGCCGATGCCAACGCGGCGAAGGAAGCGAAGGCTGGCGACACCATCACCGTCAACGCCGGTGGCAACGTCACCGTGCGCACCGGCTCGGGCGCGACGCCGGGCAAGGGCAACGTCACGTACTCCACCGAGCGCGTGGCCAACGAGAACAAATACGCCGTGCGCGAACGCACTGAACCGGCGCTGGCCGACAAGCAAACCGTACGCGACGTGGAGCGTCTCTTTGGCCGGCCGTTGCGCCATGGCGGCGCCAAACTCGCCGACCAGCGGGTGGCCACGCAGTTGATTGCCGACAAGCCGCTGGAAAACTTCACGCGCCCCACTGAAGGCGAACAGGCGCGCAAGGACCGCGAAGCGTTGTTGAAGGTGGCGGACGTGGTGCTTGAGGTGCTCATTTCCTCGCGCCAGATCATCGTGCCCGAAGTGTCAGGCGACCGTGCCTACCAGGCGCCGGACATCCAGGCCACGGCCATCCGCCTGAGTGACTCGAAGATCATGGGCCAGGCCAGCGCCTCGGACATTCTGGGCAAGGACCGCTACGCCGGCCGGCTTTTGCGGAATTACGATGTGCGCGACATCGCGGAAGCGACGGCGCTGGCGCTCATGGAAGACATGATGCTGGGCATGCAGTGAAAAGGTCGCACTTGAGCGCGCGACGCTCGGGGAATGATTCACGCGCAGTGAACGCACTGGTATGGAGTTCACGCTTCAGCGTGTGGCAAACCGCGTGGCATGTTTGGGCGGGAGGAATTGAAGAAGGAGCGATTGGGGAACATTCCACGCGGTTGGGTGCACCTACGCTGCTCTCCGCAAGCTGAAGCTTGAACTCCAAACAGGGCGGACTTCATGCGCCGGATGGCACCAGAGCCAAGGGTGGAGCGTCTTCACTCCAGTTCCTTCAACCGGATGCGGCGGTATTCCATCTGGCCGCGATCGCCTTCCAGGCCGATGGGGCCGGTTTCCGGCACCTTCAGCGCTTCCTGCAATACTTCGCCGTTGCAGGTGCAGCGGGCCACGCCGTCCTTTACGGTCACTTCAATTTCATTCCAGTCCTGCGGCTTGTATTTCTTCAACTCCTTATAAGGGCCGGCCACGAGATAATCCCGGCACTGAAGCTGCGGTTTGCGGATGAAGATGCCGCTGTCGGCATTCACAGCGGCGCGGAACTCAAGCTTGAGGTGGAAATTCTTGGGAAACTCCCGCGTGGTCCATAGTTGCTGGATGAGCCGCGGTTCTTTCGGATTCACGACGAGCACGCCGTCCTTCACGGAGAAGCGTCCGTCCATGCTGGCGGTTTTGCCGTCGAAATGATTGGTGCGATAGCCCCAGCCGGTAAGGTCTTTGCCGTTGAAGAGACTGACGTAGCCGGGCTCCAGTTTGAAATCGGCGGCGCTGGCGGAGACCGCGAGGATGGCCGAGAACAACACGACAAAGCCGTTGCGGAGGGAAGCGGTGGAATTCATAGTGGTGAGGCGAGACTGTGCGCGAAACGTCCGGTCACGCAAGGCGATTTGTTCAAAGTTCACCCGCCGGGCCGCAAAAACAAAATGAAGGGTTTGACGCTGGCCATCCTGACCACGGGCGCGTTGTGGGTCGCCCCGCCGCCTGCCGCGCGGGCGGCGGAAACGCGCCTGCGCATCGACACACCGATGTCGCCGCCGAAATGGGCGCGCCTGCAACGCGAACTCCTGGCCGATCACGTGCCCGCGTGCCGCGCCTTCTACAAAGCGTGTCATGACGAACGCGGCTACGTGAAATGTTTCATTCGCTGGGGCGCCAACGACGGACCGGATGATGCCTTCGAAAACTTCAATCATTGGCCCGAACTGCACGCTCTGGGCGCGAGCGATGAGATTCTCCAGCTTTGCTTGAAAGGCCACGAGGGAATGCTGAAGCAATACACCGAAGCGCGGACGGTGGAGACGCCAATTGCGCGCGGCGGCATGTATTACCAGGAGTTTTGCGTCCAATCCGACTGGATGCATCACGGCGAGGGGTTGCAACTGTTCAACCGCCTGGGTTTGTCCATGCCGGCGGATGCGACGCATCAGGAACGGGCGCGGCGGTTCGCGGGATTTTACATGGATGAGGATCCCGAGGCGCAGAATTACGACCCCGCGCGCAAGCTCATCCGCAGCATGCTCAATGGCAGCAAGGGTCCGATGCTGCGCAAGGCCACGGCCACGGATTGGGTGGGCGATTCCTTCGACGTGACCGGCTTTGTGCCGGTGCATGGCGAGCGCAATTTCGCGGAATTCCTTGCGCACTATGCGGAATACGGCGATGTCGTGGGCGACCATTTCATCAACCTGGGCACCACTTCGCTGCCGCTCAATGCGTGGCTGCTCACACGCGACGAAAAATACAGACGCTGGATTCTTGATTACATGGACGCGTGGCTGGAGCGGATGAAACAAAATGGAGGCGTCATTCCCAGCTACGTTGATCTCGATGGCCGAATCGGCGGCGCCGAAGGCAAATGGTGGGGCAACGCGTATGGCTGGGGTTTCAGTCCGGTCAATCCGGTGACCGGCCAGCGCAACGACCGCAACCGCATCGCACGCGCGCTGCCGGGATTCAACGCGGCCTTGTGGGTTTCAGGTGATCAAAAATATGTGGATGCGTGGCGCAACATGATGGACGCCGTCAACGCCAACGCCCGGGTCGTTGACGGCGTGAAGCAGTATCCCACCATGCATGGCGCGCAGGGTTGGTATGGCTGGCAGAAGCAGCCGTGGGACGTCGGCGCGCTGGAGGTCTGGTATTGGTCGATGAAGCCGGAGGACGCGAAGCGCATCGGCCCGAACGAGTGGATTGACTTCCTGGAAGGGCGGAATCCGGCGTATCCGGAAATCGCGTTGCAGCGGGATATCGATGAACTTCGGGCGCGTGTGAAGGGGTTGCGGCGCAACCGGCTGCCGCCCGAACGCCGGCTGGCGGACAATATGTTGCGGCTCAATCCGGCCAGCGTGGAATCGCTCATCCAGTTGATGCTGGGCGGGTTGATGCCCGGTCGCGACGGCGGGTTGCTCAACGCGCGGTTGCGGTACTTCGACGCCGAACGCAAGCGCGCGGGCGTGCCCGAGGATGTGGCCGCGCTGGTGACGGAGATGACCGACGCACACACGGTGGTGACGCTGGTCAACTTGAGCCGCAACAAACCGCGCACGCTCATCGTGCAGGGCGGCGCGTATGGCGAGCATCGGTTGGAGAGCGTGACAGTGAATGGCCGCAGGATGCCGATCGATTCGCCGTTGCTCGCCGTGGAACTCCAGCCGCGAAGCGGCGCCCGGCTGGTCCTCCAAATGAAGCGCTACGCCAACACGCCGACGGCGATGCATCCGTGGGACCGTTGAGCGGTTGACCGGAAACGTCCGATGCGGGCGGCCGCTCAGCGGAACGCCTGGCGCCGGAGCCCCAATGCCAGCAAGCCCAGGAGTGTAAGCAGCAACGCTCCCGGTTCGGGGACCGGAGATATCGTGTTCTGTTGAAGCGCTGAGGTTCGCCCCATCGGCATCAACCGCCTCGAAGGCTCGTCGGCCACCACGATGGCGGAATCGGCCAAGCCCATCGCCAGCGGCAAGGGCGGCACGTCCAATTCACCCGGCAGCCGCATTGGCGAAACCTCAAGCGGAGTTGCCATGAGGGGCAGGTTATTCACTGTGCGTGCCCCTTCCGCCGGGACTTGCACGAGCCGAGCCAATGAGCCGTGGCCGAAGATTCCTTTGCCAGATTCCATCCCGGAAAAACGCGCCCAGTCCGTCGCGTTCAGTCCCGGTCGAAACCCATGCCCGTTGGAGTCTTCAAAGGCATCACGCGTCCACCCAAGCTCGCCGTCGGAAGGGGGTGTCGGCACAATCGGCAGTTCGAAAATCCTTGCCGGACGCGGATGAAACGGTCTGAACAAGTCCACCGTCAACCGCCCATCCAACGCCACGCCGACCTGGTACTGGTTCGTGTCAGGGAAGATGCCCGGGTGGCCGAAGACCCCGAGGTCGAACAGGGGGCCGAAGGCGAGTTCCGCGGCGGGTGGGGTGTGATGCGCAAAGTGGACGACCGGGGCCGCCAGGGAACGGTTCGAGACAATGAAAGCGCAAACAGCGATGGCAGCCAGACGGAACGTCTTCATATAGCGAGTAACTTGGCTCTCAGGCGGACGATCCCGTTCACCTCCCACGCAAATCGATCTTCCGTGGCGGGCGCACTTGCCTTGAGCACGTTTATTCCCGTGATATCAGGCGATGGAGGATTAATAACGCGGACGATCGCGGTGCCTGCCAGAGGGGAACGCTCCTACATTATTAGCGGATCGGTCCCCATGGTGCGCGCGGCCAGGGCCCCAGTGCTGATCGACCGAGGCCGAAGGACCATTTTGCCGTGTGACCGACCGTCCCGACCGGGTCGGGATCCCCGCCGCCGCGGCAATGGTCCGACTGGGGGGGGCCGGCCGTGTGGGATCGCGCCTGTGTCGCAGACCAGGCACAGCGCGTGGAAGAAAAGAAGGCGTGGAGCAACGCCACGCGTCCATAGCAGCGACGTGCTGCTGCTGGGCGTTGCTACAGCCGCAGTCCGGTTGATTTGCGGAGTGATGGCACGCGTTTGAGTTGGTGATGTTTGCAGTGCGCGAGGACCCCGAACTGTCGGGACAGGCGGGCACGCTCCGATGGGACGCGCCGCGCCACAGCGAGGAAGTGCCGCAATGCGCGCTCTCATCCGGACGGACAACATGCACTTGCGGCGGGAGTGAAGACGGTATAGGGTAGTGAAGCTGGGCGACGACGTATTTTTCAGAGGGTTATCGAATCCCTGGCTGAGTATCGACGTTCGTCGCCTGGCGATTTCAAGGCTGGCAGCGGTAATCCGCAGAAACACAGAGCGGCGACCAACGTGCCGTGGGTGGCATGGGGTGGATACCCTACAAGCATCTGGGTGAAGACCGTATTGTTGAAATGACGCGACCTACCTAGAATCGCTAACATGACCGCATCACCCCTTTCTCTTACGGATAACCCTCCCCCGGAAACCAAACCTCAATTCAACATCGTGCTGGCCTACGCGGACATGGAAACGGCCAAGCGCGGCAAACAGGTCCACGACCGTCTGGTCGCGGAGCTCGGCAACGAGTGTACGTTCATCCTGCGATTGTGGAAGTTCGACGTGCTAAGAGACGCCAAGCTCCGCGCCCAGGCGGCCAAGGAAGCGGCCGACGCCAACATGCTCATCATCTCGACGCACGGCGGGCGCGACCTGCCGCGCGCCGTGAAGTCATGGGTGCGCACGAGTCTCAAGGAAAAGCGCGAATCGCCCGCGGCACTGGTGGCGTTGCTGGAAGGCCGGAACGACCCGCCCAAAGGGCCGCGTTCGGTGCGCGCCTATCTGTGCAAACAGGCGGTACGGCACAAGCTCGATTTCTTCGCGTGCGCGGAGGAGAGCCACACCGACGCGCCACCCGAACCGGTGCCCGTGCACATCAATATCGCGATGCCGCCCAGTGATGAAGAGCGCTCGCCGTACGCGCATTGGGGGATCAACGAATAGGTTTCCGCGCCGATTTGATTGATCGATAGGAAGTTGCCCGGCGTGCAACGTGCAACATGTCCGGTCAGTCTGGGGTTTAGACCCCATTGGGAGGGGGGCTTCCCGTGTTACATTTCACCAGTTTATGAAGGCTCGCATCCTGATCGTTGATGATGAAATCGCGATTTGCGATTATCTGTGCACTTACCTGAACGCGCAGGGGTTTCAGACCATGGCGGCACAAACGCCGGAACAGGGATTGCAACTCATCGACGCGCAACCCGTGGACCTGGTGGTGCTGGACATCGCGCTGGGCGAGGCCGATGGACTGGAGGTCCTGGAAACCATCAAGTTTGCGCATCCGGATTTGCCGGTCATCATGCTGACGGGGATGGGGTACGATGAAGAGTTGATTGCGGAGGCACTGAGCAAACACGCGTCGGGCTATTTGAGCAAGACGCTGCCGCCGGCGCAGTTGTTGTTGGAGATCAAACACACTTTGTGCGGCGCATACGCGCACGCGTGAAGTTTCAGATTCCCCCTTGCGCGCAGTCTTCTCCGGTTTGGAGTTCAAGCTTCAGCTTGCGGAATGACGCGCGGCTCACACGCTGAAGCGTGAACTCCAAACAGGGCGGGTACACGCGAGGTTTTGAAACTCCCCGCCCCATGGGCCGGCCACGATGCTGTGCCCGGGGACGGGCACACTCCGGGAACGACCGACCGCGCGATTCTTCTCCGGTTTGGAGTTCAAGCTTCAGCTTGTGGAATGACGCGCGGCTCACACGCTGAAGCGTGAACTCCAAACAGGGCGGGTACACGCGGGTTTGAAGCTCCCCGCCCCATATGCTGACGTTACCGTGCCTGGGGACGGGC
>JBFMBT010000249.1:0-9949 GCA_040754875.1 Verrucomicrobiota bacterium
GTCCGCCGCAACCCTGAGACTCCGCGATGACCTGATCTTCAGCCAGCAAGGCGAATCGGGCGCGGCCACTTTTGTCATCAAGGATCCCGCGCGCGGGCGTTTCTTCCGCTTCAAGGAACCCGAGCATTTCATCGCCCGCCAGCTCGACGGCGCCACGTCGCTAGACCTGGTCCGACAACGCGTCGAGGAACGCTTCGGCGGCGCCATCCCGGCGGAAGCGTTGGAGCGCTTTGTCGAACGGCTCCGCCTGCTCGGGTTGCTGGACGATGGCACCGTTCCGGCCGCGGTGTACGAACGGGGCCGCATCCGCGGCGACATCCTTTACCTGCGCATGAAGGCGTTCGACCCCGACCGGTTGCTCGATTGGCTGGTCGCGCGGCTCGGATTTTTCTTCCAGCCGGCCTTTGTCGCCGCGTCGGCGCTGCTCGTTCTGCTGGCGTTCGGCATCACCACCACCAACTGGCCGGAGATCCGCCATCAATTCAGCGGCTTGTTCCGTTTTGAATCGTTGCTGGTGGCGTGGGTTGTGGTCCTGCTGGTCGTCACGCTCCATGAATTCGCCCACGGGCTGACGTGCAAACATTTCGGCGGCCGCGTCCACGAAATGGGGGCGATGCTGATTTATTTTCAGCCCGCTTTTTATTGCAACGTCAGCGACGCCTGGCTCTTCCCGGAAAAATACCAACGCCTCTGGGTCACCTTCGCCGGCGCGTTTTTCGAGCTCTTCCTCTGGGGACTCTCCACCGTTGTCTGGCTGGTCACCGAACCGGCCACCACGCTGAACCATCTCGCCCTGATCGTCGTTGCCACGTCCGGCATCAAGTCCCTGTTCAACATGAATCCGCTCATCAAACTGGACGGCTACTATCTGCTGAGCGATTACCTCGACATCCCGAACCTGCGCGGCAAGGCGTTCCAATATCTCGGCGCGAGCTTGAAGCGGTTGTGCGGCGAAACGCCGGACTGGCTGCGCAACGTCACGCCGCGCGAGCGCCGCATTTATCTCATCTACGGAGTGTTCGCATTTGTCTATTCCTACTGGTTGCTCAGCGTCATCCTGCTGCAATTGGGCGGCTGGCTGGTGGAACAATTGCAGGGCTGGGGCTTCCTGCTGTCCGTGGCGATGGTGGGCGTGCTCTTTCGCAATTCCCTCAAAAATTCTTTCAAATCGCTGACCGCCGCCGTCCAGCAGCAGGGCGCGAAGCTCGCCTCGTTTGGACGATTTCTGCGCAAGGCCGTGCTCCTCGGGTTGCTCGCCGCCGTAATGTTCCTGTGCCGCATGGAAATGAAGGTTGCCGGCACGTTCGCCATCCTGCCCATTCACAACGCCGATGTGCGCGCCGAGGTCGCCGGCATCATCCAGGAGGTCCGGGTTGACGAGGGCGACGTGGTCAAGCAAGGCGACATCCTCGCGTGCCTCTCGGACCGCGACACGCGTGCCGAGTTGCGCAAGGTCGCCGCGGAAATTGCCGAGAAACAGGCGCGGCTCAAATTGCTCAAAGCCGGCCCGCGCCCCGAGGAAATCGACCTCGCGCGCACCGCCGTCGCCAAGGCCGATGAACGCCTCAAATACGCCCGCAACCAGTTGGGCATGGACAAGACGCTCTTCGAGCAGCAGCTCATCTCGCGCCGCGAATACGAAGTCACCGAGGAAATCGTCGCCGTCCGCGACAAGGAACTTCAGGAAGCCGGCGAACGGCTCAAGGTCCTGCTGGCGGGTTCGCGCCCCGAGGAAATCGAAGCCACCGAGGCCGAGATCAACCGCCTTCTCGCCCAGCAACGCCACCTCGACGAGCAACTTCGCCTGCTGGTCGTGACCAGTCCCGCCTCCGGCATCATCACCACGCACAAGCCCAAGGAAATCATCGGCCAGCATGTCAACAAAGGCGACCTCATCGCCAAAGTCCACGAGATGCAAACCGTCACCGCCGAAATCTCCGTCTCCGAAAAGGACATCTCCGAAGTGCGCGTGGGCCAGTCCGTCGTGCTCAAATGCCGCGCGTATCCCGGGCGCAGTTTCAACGGCACGGTGGTTTCCATCGCGCCCATTGCCACCAAATCCGAAGACTGGCGCGCCGAACGGACCGTGCTGGTCACCACGCAACTTGAAAACGACGCCCTCCTCCTGAAGCCCGAAATGAGCGGCAACGCCAAAATTTATTGTGGCGAACGCCGCGTCTTCGATCTGCTCACGCGCCGCATCGCCCGCTTCCTGCGCGTCGAATTCTGGTCGTGGTGGTGAGTGTCTCGGACCGCGCGACTCCGTCGCGCTTACGACATTGCCAATCAGCCGGGTGCAACCTCCGACCGCTCGGCGCATCCACTGCGCTTCCGGACCGCGGCTGTCCCCAGCCGCAGCGCGTGGCCTGAAACAGGAGGTTGGGAGGTTCGCTTTGATCCGAAACTGAATCCTGAATACTGTTTTACTGAACACCGGCCCGCGTCGCTTTTCTCCCAAAATTTGTCGCCAATTCGCTATTCACCGGCCAGGGGCTTCGCTATGCTCAAGTCGATACCACCTCAGTGAACGAAACACCCATCACGCTGGCCGATGTCGCCGCGCTCAGCGCGCTGGCCAACGGCATCATTCCGCCGGATGAAACCGACGCCGGCGCGGGCGCGGTGCACGCGGGCGCGACGCTCGCCGAAAAAGCGCGGCGCGGGCCGGCCTGCGAACTTTACGCCGAGGGCCTCACCACCGCCGCCGCACTCGCCCGGCAGACTTACGGTCGCAGCATCGGCGAACTGACGGCGTCGCAAATCCACGACCTGCTCGGCGTGTTGCAGGAAACGCAGCCTGATTTTTTCCGCCAGTTGCGCGCCGATGTGTCCGCGATTTATCTGAGCGACGCGGGCGTGTGGCAACGCATCGGTTTCCCCGGCCCTTCCACTGATACCGGCGGTTATCCCGATTTCGATCAACCGCAAACCCGCCGCGTTGTCACATCCACCGCCATGAAAACGCCCGAGGTCCTTCCCGCCGTTCAATCGTTTCTCGCCCAACCGGCGAAGATGCTCATCGGCCGCCAATGGCTCGACGCCGCCAGCGGCGAACGCATCGACGCGTTCGATCCCGCCACGGGCCAGGTCATTGGCTCGGTGCCCGCCGGGGGCGAGGCGGATGTGGACATTGCCGTGGGCGCCGCGCGCCGCGCTTTCCATGGCGCGTGGCGCAAGATGCCGCCATACGAGCGCGGACGTCTCTTGCAAAAGGCCGCGGGCTTGATGGAAAAAAACGCGGAGGAACTCGCGCAGTTGATCACGCTCGAAAACGGCAAGCCGCTTTGGGAGGCGAAGAAGGAAGTCGCCACCGCCGTGAGCTGGACGGAATATTACGCGGGGTGGACCACGAAATTGCTCGGCGACACGATCCCGGTGTCGCTGCCCGGCCAGTATCTGAATTACACGGTGCGCGAGCCGCTCGGTGTCGTGGCGGGCATCACGCCGCCGAATTATCCGCTGACCATGCCGCTCTACAAGGCGGCGCCCGCGCTGGCCACGGGCAACGCGATCATCATCAAACCGTCGGAGGACACGTCGCTGGTCGCGATCCGGCTGGCCGAACTTTTTTTGGAAGCCGGCCTGCCCGAAGGCGTGTTCAACGTCGTCACCGGCTACGGCGAAGCCGCCGGAGCCGCGCTCGCCAACCACCACGACGTGGACAAAATCACCTTCACCGGTTCGACGGATGTCGGCCGCTTCCTCGTCAGGGCGTCGGCGGGCAATTTGAAAAAGGTCTCGCTCGAACTCGGCGGCAAATCCCCCAACATCGTCTTCGCGGACGCCGACCTCGAGGCCGCGCTCAAGGGCGTGTTCATGGGCATCTTCTTTTGCCAGGGCGAAATCTGTTCGGCCGGTTCGCGGCTCTTCGTCGAGGAATCGATTTACCATGATTTCGTCGCGCGCCTGGCGGACATGGCGAAGGCCGTGCGGCTTGGTCATGGCCTTGACCCGGAAACGAAGATGGGGCCGCTTGTGTCACGCGCGCAGCAGGAGCGCGTGCTGGAGTATATCAACATTGGCCGGAACGAAGGCCCGGACGTGCTCGCCGGCGGCAAGGCGCCGGATGGGGCGTTGGGCAATGGATTTTTTGTGGAGCCGACGGTGTTCTCGCGCGTGAACAACACCATGCGCATCGCGCGCGAAGAAATTTTCGGTCCCGTTGTCTGTGCGTTGCCGTTCAAGGACCTGCCCGATGCCGTGCAAAAGGGCAACGACTCGCCGCTCGGCCTGGCCGCCGGCGTCTGGACGCGTGATTTGCGCAAGGCCCATCAGGCCGCCGCCGCGCTCGATGCCGGCACCGTGTGGGTCAATTGCTACAACGCGTTCGACAACGCCTCGCCCTGGGGCGGCTTCAAGCAAAGCGGCTGGGGCCGCGAGAAAGGCCCCTATGGCCTGGACCTGTTCACCCAGATCAAATCCGTCATCATCAACTACACCTGACCGCGCGCCATGCCCGACGCACGTCACCCCCACGTCACGACGTTGACCGCCAGTCTGGCGTTTGAGAACTGGGAGCCGGAACTTCAGCCCGCGCGCGCCGTTTGCGAACTGTTCGACCACGTGGATGACGTCCTGTTCTGGATCAAAAACCGCGCCGGTTTTTATTGCTGGGCCAACGCCACGTTCCTCCGCACCTATGAGATGAAGCGCCGCCAGGACATCGTGGGCAAAACCGATTACGACATTTCGCCCGCGCATATTGCCGCGCAATTCCGCGCCGACGATGAACTGGTCTTCAACGGGGAGTGCATCAACAATCGCATCGAACTGCTGGGCCGCTACGACCACACGGCCTGCTGGTGCGTCACCTTCAAACAGCCCTTGCGCAATGCGGAGGGCCAGATCATTGGCGCCGCTGGCATCACGCGCCGCGTCAAGCCGGACGGCCAGGATTGGCAGAGCTTTCCGCTGGGCAAGGTCGCCGGCTACATCAGCGAACACTTTCACGATCCGCTGGACAACCACCAGCTCGCGCGCCTGGCCGGATTGTCCGGGCGGACGTTCGAGCGCCAGTTCCGCCGGCACTACGGTGTGTCCCCGCAGCAATACCTTCGCCGCCTGCGTGTGCGCCTCGCCTGCCACGCCCTTGTGTACACCGGCCATTCCATCGGCCGCATCGCGGTGGACCACGGGTTCACCGACCAAAGCCATTTCACGCGCGAGTTCCGCGAAGAAATCGGCCAGACCCCCGGTGATTATCGCAAAGGGTTCGGCGTGTGACGGGGATGGGGCAGGAAACCAAAGTAGCGAGGCGTGAACCAGGTTGCATGGCTCACGCCTCGCGATGCTTGCTCAGGCGCTGCTAAATCCAGTTAATCATCCACGCGGATGGTCCAGAAGCCGCGCGGCGTGCCGTCGTTGCCGAGGGGCGTGGCGTTGGTGCGCGTGCCCCAGGTGGCGTTTTGCGCGAGCGATTCACCGTGGCCATCGAGGAACAGGTAGTTGAAGGATGAACCAGTGCCCACGCCGCCGTGGTAGCTTTGGTTGATGTATTGGTTGCTGCGTTGCTCCGCGGTGCTCTTGGTCACGGAATTGCCCGTGTTGCCGGCGATGTTCGAGCTGCGTGGCCGCTCGACGAGCGACAGCGTGTCCACCGGCGCCAGCACCTTGCCTTCCAGCATCGTGTAATCCTTGCTCGCATCCATCCACGCGAACGACGTGTCGCGGATCACCCCGATGCCGAAGATCTGGGTGTAATCATAGGGAGGAGTAATCGCGCTGTTCCAGTTGGGCGAGCCGACCTGCGGCATCGAGTAGGTGCGTTTGCGCACATCGTTGCCCAGGCTTCCGCCCTTGTCCGAGGCGCACCGCAACGGTTTGACGACCTTGTTGTTCGGCACCGCGCCGTTGTTGAACTCGCCCTGGGAGAGCGCGCCGCCCAGATAACCGTAGAGATACTTGTCAAAGCTGATGCTCAGGCCGGGCGCGCGGTAATACGCGTAAGGAATCTCGGTCTTGTTGTCGTCGATGTACATGCGCATGGCCATGCCCCACTGTTTGAGGTTGCTGAGGCAGGACGTGCTGTTGGCCTTGACCTTGGCGCGCGCCAGGGCCGGCAGGAGCATGGCCGCCAGAATCGCGATGATGGCGATGACGACCAGCAGTTCGATGAGGGTGAACCCGCCGGCCCGGGAGCGCGGCAAGGTTCGTTTGACGGAGGAGTTCATGGGTTTGGTGAGGGACATGGGTTTGGTTTGGGTGCGGGAAAATGGCTACTCGGCGCGTTTGTTGATAAGTTTGAAGCGCAGGCCGACCGAGTCGTAGAAGTACTCCTTGCCGGCGGGCGCCGTGGGCGCGGTTTCCAGGAACTTTTCGGAAACCAGTTCATCGATGTCGTAGGGGGCGCGCTCGTATTGCGCGTAAAACTTGCGCAAGGCCTCGTTCATTTGCGCCATCACCTTGTCGTTCGCGCCCTGGTCCGGCGCGTTGAACGGCGATGAGGGGTCGCCCGCCTGGGTGTTGGCCGCTGAACTGGCCGGCGCGGCGGGCGCCGGGCTGCCCGGCGGCGGGGGCGGCATATCGGCAACCGCGGCCTGCAACGCCACGACGGGCGTGGGCGCCGGTGGAGCGGGCGCGGCGGTCGTGCTGGCGGCCGGTTTGGAACCGCAGCCGGCGGCCAGCGCCACGATGAAGGCGGCGGCGAGGAAAGAGTTGGTGGTATGAAGGGCGTGAAACATTCCGCGCTTCGACGACGTGTTGGTGCGACATGTGTTCATGGCTATGGTTTTCACGTTACGCGCAATCAGGGGGTGTGTGAACCTACACAAGTGAGTAGGCGTGGCGCCGGAGGCCAACCTCCAGGGTCAAAACGTCAAACTTCAGAGAAGCGCCAAGCCGGAAATAATTTGTTTCGACCTCCCCGCAATCCTCATTCAATCAGCCCGCGTGAATCGCGCTTGCATGGAGTTCAAGCTTCAGCTTGCGGCAGGACGCGCAGCCCACACGCCGAAGCGTGAACTCCAGAGGAGGATGCGTGTTTGGAGTATATGTCGCTCACCGCAGATACTTCACCACCGCCTCCGTCCGCGAGCGCACGTGCAGCTTCGCGTAGATGTTCTTGAGGTGGAAACGCACCGTGTCGAAGCTGATGGAAAGTTTGTCGGCGATTTCCTTGGTGATGAAGCCGCGGGCGAGCAGGCCGAGGATTTCCTCTTCGCGCGCGGTGAGGCGTTCGGCTTCCGTCGCAGCCGCGCTGGCTTCGGTCTTGCGGAATGAGTGTACCACCTTGCGCGCGATCTCCCCGGTCATGGGCGCGCCGCCGTGGTGGACATCGACGATGGCCTGGAGGATTTCGGCGGGCGTGCTGCGCTTGAGCAGATAACCGCTGGCGCCGGCTTCCAGCGCCTTGAAGACCTGTTCGTTGTCGCCATACACCGTGTACACCAGCACCTGCGTTTCCGGCAGCATGCGCTTGAGGCGCGCCGTGCATTCGATGCCCGAGATGTCCGGCAGGCGCAGGTCCATGATGACCACCTGCGGCTTGATCCCGGGAATCGTCTTCAGCGCCGCCTCGCCGGTGGGGCAGGTGCCCACGCACTCCAGGTTGCCGGCGCGCGTGACGATCTTCTTGAGCATCGACAGGATGTCCTCGTTGTCTTCGACGATGGCGACGCGGATGCTCATGACTAGTTGTGTTCCAGATGCACTTTCGCCGTCCGGACCAGCGGGATGCGAACCGCCACCAGCGTACCCTTGCCGGGCGCGCTGGTCAGGTGAAATTCGCCGCCAATTTCGGCGATGCGCGATTTCATGTTGCGCAGGCCGTTGCGCGTGGACTCGCCGGTGGCCTCCGGCGAAAACCCGCGGCCGTTGTCCTCGATTTTCAGTTCAAAGGAGCCATCCACGGCGCTCAACGTCAGCGTGGCCTCGGTGGCATTGGAATGCTTGAGAAGGTTGTTCATCGCCTCGCGCGCCGTGAGAAACAAATGGTGCCGCATCTCTGGCGACAGCGGATGGTCCGGGATGTCGTCCGCCACTTCCAGGCGCGGGCGGATGGGTGTGGTCCGCAGCGCTTCGAGGAAACATTGGCCCAGATACGCGGCCAGTTCGGGCAGCGAATCGTTGCGCGGGTTGACCGTCCACACCACTGCATCAAGGTCGCGCGCCAACGTGCGCACGCGCGCGGAAAGCTGCGCGGACTGTGATTTCAATTCGTCGGGTGACGCCGGGTGCTCCTTCAATTCCTCCAGCGCCAGGCCGATTTGCGCGATGCTGGCGCCCACGTCGTCGTGGAGGTCGCGGGCGATGCGTTTGCGCTCGGCCTCCAGCGCCTGCTCCTGGCTGAGCCGTTCGAGCCGGCGTTTGAGGCGGCGATGCGACCAGTAGCGCGCGCTGGCCGCGACCGTTCCCGCGAAGCAAACCAGCAGGCCCGCGCGAAACCACAGCGTCTGCCACCAGGCCGGCAGGACGGTGAACGCCAGCGTCGCGCCGCTTTCGTTCCAGACGCCGTCGTTGTTCGCGGCCGCCACGCGCAGCCGGTAATGGCCCGGCTCCAGGCCCGCGTAGATCGCGTTGCGTTCCGCGCCGGTTTCCATCCAATCCCGGTCCACGCCTTCGAGTTGATAACGCACGCGCACTTTCTCCGGCGCGGCAAAGCTCAGCGCGGCAAAACGAAATTCAATCTTCTTGCGCCCGGGCGGCGCCTCAATGGGGCCGCTGACGGGCACGGGCTGGTCCTGGATCAACACCTCCGGGATGTCCACCGGCGGCGGATGCGGATTGGAACGCATGGCTGCCGGGTTGATGGACACCACGCCCTGGCGCGTGGCAAACCACAGGCGGCCGTCGCTCGTTTTCCACGCGGACGGATCGAAGTTGTCCAGGCTGTAACCGCCCGCCAGGCCTTCGCTGCGCCCAAAGACGATCGCGTTGACGCGCGGCAGCGTCCCGCGCGCCCGCGCCAGCAACTCGCGTTTGGGCACATAAAAAATGCCGCGCGCCGAACCGCACCACAACAGCCCGTGGTCATCCTCGATGAGTTGTGAAATCTCGTCGTTCGGCAGGCCGTCCGCCACCGAGAACCGATGAAACCGCCCGTTCTTGTACAGACTCAATCCCCCGCGAATGGAGGCAATCCAGACCGAGCCGTCCCGGGCCGCCTGGACCTCCCGGAGCGGAACGCCGGGCAAACCATCCTTCACCGTGAAGCGCGTCACTCCTTCGTCGTTGATCTGGTAGAGGTCGCCGTCTTCGGTGCCCACCCAGATCATCCCCTCGGGGCCTTCGGAAAGCGAACGCGCCCGGCGGCTCGTGTAGCCGTCCTTCTGGGAGATGGCCCGGAACTTTCCCCCGGACACATGCCCCAGCAACCGGTCGTCCCCGCCCACCCAGACCCGGCCCCGGCTGTCCTTGAACAAGGCGCGGATGCGCGCGCTGGTGTTCAACACATTGGTCGTTTGCAACGTTTCCGGGTGAAAGCGCCACAAGCCCACCGCCCCCAACCACAAATTCCCCTCGTCATCGGCGCACGCGAGGTTCACGTTGGACTTGAACCCGCCTTCCGGCCGGAAGACCTCGATCTCGCGCCCGTGGCGCAGGCGGACCAGGCCGCCGCTGCGATTGGCCAGCCAGAGATGGCCCGCGTTGTCGCCGCAAATGCTGTCGCTGATGTCCTCCACCAGGCCGGCCTTGGAATCGAACACGCGAAATATTTTCGGGCGCAGCCGGTTGAGCCCGCCGCCTTCGGTGGTCACCCAGATGTTCCCCTCGTGGTCTTCCGTGATGGAATTGATGCGCTGATGCGACGTGCCCACGCGCGTGAACACGCCGTCCGCGTAGCGATACAGCCCTTCGAGAATCGTCCCGATCCACAACGCGCCGCTGTGGTCCTCGTACATTTCCCGGATGCCCGGCGCCGTCGGCTTCCACGGATGATTGGGAATCGTCGTCAGCCGGCCGTTCTCCAGTTTTTGCAACCGGTCGCTGTTGGCCAGCCACAGCCCGCCCG
>JBFMBT010000250.1:0-9900 GCA_040754875.1 Verrucomicrobiota bacterium
CCGATCTTGAGCCGGGATATGACCGTGTGGAGTCCCGGGTCGGGGTGGATGAATTCGACGCGCTCGGGTTTGCCGGGGAACCCACCCCTTGCCCCTCCCAGGAGGGGAACGGTCGTGGGTTGCCGATGGTCGCGGCCAGGACGTTGTGGCTCATTATTCATTCGCGTTTCGCCGTTTCCTTCGCCGCCTTTTCCTCGATCCGGTACAGCATTTTGTCCGTCCGCAAATACAGCGCCTTGTCCACCACCGCGAGCGACGCAAAGATTTTCCCCGGCAACTGGTTCTTCGCGATGACCTCGAACTTCTTCCCCGGCTTGACCACGGTGGTCAGCCCTTCGCGATTCGATACATAAATCTTTCCATCCGCAAAAGTTGGCGATGAACTGTAATTCCCGCCCAGCCGTTCACGAAAATGTTCCACGCCCGTCCGCGCATCCAGGCACGTGAAGAACCCGCCATCATTGACGAAATACAATTCGTCGCCCACCAGCAACGGCGACGGCATCGACGGCGCGCCTTTGTTATAACGCCACACAATCTGCGGTTCCGCCACGCCTTCGTAACGAATCCCCAGCATTTCCGGGCGTTGGAAGCCGGTGCTCATCAGAATCATCCCATGCCCCGTGACCGGCCGCGGTGTCAGTGAAAATCCGAGAATGCCATACTTCACTTTCCACAATTCACGTCCGCGCTCGTCGTAGCTGTAAAGCCAGTCGGTGGCCGGCGAAAGCAGTTGCTCGCGCCCGTTCACCACATGCACCAGCGGCGTGCCGTAGGACTGGCGCTGGAGCGGATTCGGGCGCATTTCGCCGGAGCGCGCCGTCTTCCACGCGAGCCTGCCGGTGCGCTTGTCCAGCGCGGCGATGAACTGCTGGTCACTGCCGTCCATGTGAAAAATGACGAGATCCTTCCAGACGACGGGCGTGCTGCCCGGGCCGTTCTCGTGCATGATGACCAGCTCCGTGTTGGTCCAAAGCACCTTGCCCGTGCGCATGTCGGCGCAGGCGTTGCCCAGCGCGCCGAAATGACAATACAAGCGGCCGTCCTCGATGACCGGCGTGGGCGACGCGTAACTGTTGAGCTGATGCACCCATTGCGGCTCCGACACCGTGAGCAGCAAGATATTCTTCGTCACCTTGCCAGTGTCGCGGTCCACGCAGACGGCGCGCAGTTCGACCTTCTCCAGCACGGTCACGGCCTGGCCGGCGGTGTTGGCCTTGAGCCGGCGCTGCACGTCCTCCGGCTTGGCGGGCGTCTCGATGGCGGTGGTCATCCAGATTTGTTTTCCATCGATGACGGGCGACGACCAGCCGCGCCCCGGGATGGCGGTCTTCCAGATGATATTGGTGGTGTCGCTCCAGACCGTTGGCAGGCCCGTTGCCTTGACGTGGCCTTGACCGTCCGGTCCGCGCCATTGCGGCCACTCGGCGGCAAACAAGGCGGGCGAAAGAATGACAATGGCGGTCAGCGTGCGAAACAAATTCATGATGCGAAATGTGTTCCGGATTGCTTGGCTGGAACGCGCCGATGAGTCAAGTTGATTGCCGAAATCAAACTGAACCACCAATGAAAATCGAAGGACTCAAGGGCTGTTACGAGAAGACCCTCGGCTTGTTCTATTTCGCCCGGATGTGCTCAAAAATCCGGCTGCATGCGGCGGGAAAACTGCCTGCCGAATATCACGAAATGCTGGGGCAAGGTTTCGATGGACGCACCTGCCGTTACCTGCGCGTCAAATACGAGGACGTCTCAGGGCGCGTGCTGGCCGGCCAGTCCGATGCCGCAGTACTGGAGTGGTGCTTCGCCCACGGCAGGCGGCTGACGGACGAGGAAATTCTGATTTACAACAGTTTCATGAGCAAACGCGGCTGGCGCGACGACGAAACAGACGGCTTCATCCCCGCCATGATCAAGGAATACGGCCTTAAGGACGACGGAAGCGTAATCACCGATTTCGACCTCATCGAAATGGACGAAGGCCGCTGGTATCCCGAGATGTGGCGCGACGCATGGAAATAGCCCGGCCTATTTCAGAATCTCCGTCAACACGCGGCCATCCGTGTTTTTCATTTCGAGGCCCAGCACGCGGGCCATGGTGGGGGCGACGTCGAGGTTGGACATTTTCTTGAGCGTCACGCCGTTCTTGATGCCCGCGCCGGAGGCCACGAACGTGGCGTCCATCAACGGATGCTTGTGCGAATAACCGTGCGTGCCCTTGGGCGGGTTCACCGGTGTGACGACATCCTTCGGCGCGAAGGTGTCCGAGAACGAATAACCGTCCTTCGCCGCGAGCAGGATGTCCGGCTCGCGCGGGTCCACCGATGGCAGCACGTGGCCGTACTCGGCGAAGCGCTCAGGGCCGACTACTTCTTCCACGCCTTCGAGCGCGGCGAGTTTTGGTTTTAGGCTGGCGATGATCTGGTCGCGGTTGGCGGTATCCAGCACGTAAATGAACGCGCCGCCGCCCTGGCTGAGGCAGTAGGCTCTTTGCTCGGCGATCTTCGTGCCGGCGATTTTCAACAAGCCTTCGTTCTTCAGCAGCACGTTGGGATTGATCTGGTTGGTGAAGGTGATGAACCCGTGGTCGGCGGTGATGAAGAACGCAGTGCGCTCCTTCAACCCGGCGGCTTCGACGGCTTCGACGATTTCGCGCACGCGGTTGTCGGAATCGTTGCAGGCCCAATACGCCTCGGGGGTCTGGCGCCCGGTGGCGTGCTCGAAGGAATCCAATGTGACCAGGTGCAGCGCGAGGAAGTTCGGCTGGTGCGTGAGGAGGATGTGTTCGGCGATGCGCGTGTACATCCAGTCGCGCTGCGCTTTGCCGGCGTTGCCCGCCTTGCACCATTCCATTTGTTTGTCGTAGGGAATGCCCTTCGCGCGCAGTTCCTGCAGCAGGCTGGGCGTGCCGTATTTCTCGAACAATTCCTGCTCGAAGACGTCGGGCACGGTCCAATCAAGTGTTTTGGCGTTGCGCGTGGCGGGCCAGATGACACCGGCGGTTTTCAGGCCGGCGGCCTTGGCGACATCATAAATGGTGGGTGTCTTGACGATTTGATCCTTGTCGAACAGCGGATCGGGAATCAGCGGGACGGATTTGAGATTGGTGCGGTCGTAGTAATTATTGCCGATGACACCGTGCCTGCCCGGATGAACGCCGGTGACCAACGCGGTGTGGTTGGGCCAGGTGACGGTGGGGAAGGACGATTGCATGCGCTCGGCGCGCGCGCCTTCGCGGGCCAGGCGGCGGATGGTCGGCATGTGGGCCTTGGGGTCGTCGAAGTAATAATGCGCGAGGCCATCGACGCTGATGAGAATGACGGTGCGCTCGCGCGGCGACGCGGCGGGCGAAGTGGCTGGGGAAAGGAACCACAGGGTGAGCGAGAGGAACAGGGCAATGCGCTTCATTTGGTGAAAACGGTTGGGGAGAGATTACTCGCCGTTCGCGCCAATACAAGCCGTCGGTTGAAGCGGATGAACTTTCCCCTTTGAAGTTTTCGCGGCGAACTTCATCATCGCGCCCATGTCTGACGAACCTCTGTTGCAGATTGATTTGCCCGGCATCCCGAAAATCCGCAGCGGCAAAGTGCGCGAAATTTTCGACCTGGGCGACCGCCTGCTGTTTGTGGCCACGGACCGCATCTCGGCGTTCGACTGCATCATGCCCAACGGCATCCCGCGCAAGGGCGAGGTGCTCACGCAGATTTCCCATTTCTGGTTCGACCAGACCGAACACATCGTGCCGAACCACCGGCTGGCGAAGGCCAACGACCCGCTGCCGGCCATGTTGCAAGCGCACGCCGGCAAGGTGGCGCGCCGCAGCATGATGGTGAAGAAGGCCACGCCGCTCGCGATCGAGTGCGTGGTGCGCGGTTACCTGGCCGGTTCCGGCTGGAAGGAATATCGCCAGCAACAAACCGTGTGCGGCATCCGATTGCCCGCCGGTTTGAAGGAGTCCGCCGAACTGCCCGAACCGATCTTCACGCCCGCAACGAAGGCGCAGACCGGCCACGACGAAAACATCAGCTTTGATGAAGCTGCGAAGATTGTCGGGCGCGACGTTGCCGAGAAGGCGCGCGATTTGAGCCTGAGGATTTACAACTTCGCCCGCGAATACGCGCGCCCGCGCGGCATCATCCTGGCAGACACGAAATTTGAATTCGGCTTTTTCGACGGCCAGTTGCTGCTCATTGATGAAGTGTTGACGCCCGATTCCTCGCGTTTCTGGCCGGCGGACAAATACGAGCCGGGCCGCAGCCAGCCGAGTTTCGACAAACAATTCGTGCGCGACTATCTGGAAACGCTCGACTGGAACAAGACGCCTCCCGCGCCCGCGTTGCCCGCCGATATCGTGCAGAAAACGCAGGCCAAGTATTTCGAAGCGTACGAGCGGCTGACCGGGAAAAAATTGTAAGCGGTAACCGCTGGCGGGATACGTCGTTGAACCGTAGATTGGACATATGGAACTGCGGGAAAAACCGTCACCATACGGAGATTTGAAGGAGCTTGTTCTGGAACCACCGCGGTGCGGAGTATGCGAACTGGCTCCGCCCGATGTGTTTGATCCGGTTGTCGAGGCGTATAAAAAAGATGTGGACCTCACTTTGCTCCGTGAGAACCTCAAACTGACACCGGCGCAGCGGGCGGAAAAACTGCAGGATTTCGTCAATTTTCTCTCGGAAATCCAGCGCGCGGGCAGGAGGATGCGCCGGGAAGAATCATGACGACGCAATATGCCAGACTGTTGCAAGCGCTGGGCAATGCACGGGTGGAGTTTCTGGTGATTGGCGGCGTGGCGGCCAATCTCCACGGTTCTGCCCGTGCGACGTTCGATCTGGATCTGGTTTACTCCCGCAAACAGGAGAATATCCGCCGCCTGGTGGCTGCGTTGGCTCCTTGCCAACCCTACTTGCGCGGCGCGCCTCCCGGTTTGCCGTTTTCGTTTGATGAAGCCACGGTAAAAAACGGGTTGAACTTCACGCTGACCACAGCGCTGGGGGACATTGATTTGCTCGGTGAAGTAGTCGGCGGTGGAACGTACGAGCAACTCCTTGCGTTCACGTCAGAAATGGAGGCTTTCGGCATGCGTTGTCGTTGCGTCACTTTGGAACGGCTGATTCAATTGAAACGCGCAGCGGGCAGGCCCAAAGACTTGGAGTCCCTGGCCGAGTTGACAGCTTTGTTGGAATCACGCCGCAAACAAACGCCCCCCTCCTCCTGATACGTGCAAGCCCTCGTCGAAGACTTCCTCGCCTACCTGCGGCACGAGCGCGGGCAATCCGAGCAGACGCAGAAAACCTACGCCGCGTTGCTCGGCAAATTCGTCGCCTGGGCGCAAGCGAAGGGCATCGGCGACTGGCGCAAGGTGACGCTGGAGGATCTCACGGCCTTCCTGCAACACGAGCGTACCCGCGCGCCGTTGGACCAACCCAAAGGCACGCCCGCCAAGCTCAGCCCGGAAAGTGTCTACCTGCAAATCGCGGCGTTGCGCGCGTTCTATCGCTTCGCCGAGACGGAGAAGATTCTGCCGGTGAATGTGGCGGAAAACCTTTCTCTGCCGCGCCGCTGGAAGCGCCTGCCCAAGGCGCTGACCGACAGCGAAATCAGCCAGTTGCTCAAGCCGCTGGCGCAGGACACGCCGGAAGCGCTGTGCGACCAGGCGATCCTCGAACTGGCGTACGCCTCCGGTTTGCGCCTGTCCGAATTGCGCACGCTGCGGCTGGAGCAACTGCACCTGGAAGCGGGGTTCATCAACGTCATCGGCAAAGGCAACAAGGAACGCGTCGTGCCGGTGGGGCGCAAGGCCGTCGAAGCGCTCAACCGTTACCTGGGCGCGGGCCGGCCCAAACTGGTCACGCCGAAATCGACCGCCAACGTGTTTTTGTCGAAGCGTGGCACGCCGTTCGCCTCGGTCACACTCTGGTGGCGCGTCAAGCGGCGGGTGCGGTTGGCGGGGATTTCGCGCAACATCACGCCGCACATGTTGCGGCACAGTTTTGCCACGCATCTGCTGGAGCATGGCGCCGATTTGCGCGTCATCCAGGAACTGCTGGGCCATGCGAACATCAGCACCACGGAGATTTACACGCACGTGGCCGGTAGCCGGCTGCGGGAGGTGCATCGGAAGTTTCATCCCCGCAGTTGAAGCGTGAATGACCGCCACCCGCCCAGCGCCGCTTGCCGCCGTCACCGGCTCGCTCCTGCTTGGCGGCAGTTCCACGTTCCTGCTCAACCTCGCGCGCACCTTCCAACGCCGCGGCTTCCAACTCCCCATTGTCGTGCTCGCCGACCACTTCGAGCATCGCGAAGACTTCGCGGCGCTCGGCATGAAGGTCGATTCCATCACCGCGCGTGGCGTCATTTACGAAGACCGGATCGCGCAGGGTTATGAGCATCTTGCCCGCCACCAGCCGCGCGCGGTGCTCGCCTGCCTCGCCGCGGACAGCTTTGAAACCCTTCGCCTTGTCCCGCCCGGCGTGCCGCGGCTTGGAATTATTCAATCGGATGACCCCGGGCCCTACCTGCTGCCGTGCCACTACGCGCCATGGCTCGACGCGATGGTTGGCGTCTCCGCGCAAATCGCGGACAAACTTCGCGCGCTGCCCGAATGCACGACCGTGCGCGTCGAACATATTCCGTATGGCATCGACTTTTCCCCGCCGGCGCCGCGCGTTGCTCATCCAGCGAACGCGCCGTTGCGCGTCATCTACGTGGGCCGGCTCATTGAAGTGCAAAAGCGCATCAGCCGCCTGGCGCAATTGATCACCAGGCTGGAGGAGCAAAACGCGAACGTGCGATTTTCCATCGTCGGCTCCGGCCCCGATGAAGCAGCGTTCAAGGCATCCGTCGCCAACTGCCGCTCCGTCCGTCTGCTTGGCACGCTGCCCAATCATCAAGTCGCCGCGCTGCTCCGCGAACAAGACGTGTTCATCCTGCTCTCGGATTTCGAAGGTCTGCCGTTGAGCCTGCTCGAAGCGATGGGCGAAGGCGTCGTGCCCATCGTGTCGGATCTGCCGGGCGGCATGCGCGAACTGGTGACCGATGGTTGCGGCATCCGCGTGCCGGTGGGCGACGTGGATGCGGCGGCGAAGGCGATTGTGAAATTGGAACGCGACCGCGCGAGTTGGGCAAAACTCTCCGACGCTGCCAGCCGGCTCGCCCGCGAACAATACAGCGCCGACGCCATGGCCGATCGCTATCTTAGCTTGGTCGATAGTCTCGCCGCCAAGGCCGCGCCCGAATGGCCAGCCGAAGTTGCCGTGCCCACGCCGCAACTGGTCCGTCATCCGTGGCTCTATCGCGGCTGGGTGCGTTCCTTGCGCCGCTCCCTCAAGCGCTTGTCCGCAGCCTGACTTTGGAGGAAACTCCGGACATGAGTGGGTACACGAATCGACGCGCGAACAATGCTTCCCTCTCCCCTCAACAGGGAGAGGGACCGAGGGGTGGTTCAACCCAGCGCGTCGCCACCACCCGCTTCTAAGCACACCCAAAACACGTCATGGAAAACTTGTTGCACACGCGGCCCGGTTGGTTTCTGCGCGGTCTGCCCTCCCTGGCGCGCGCGCAGGCCATGTATCACGCCCGCCGTTACACCATGACCACGCCGCAGCGATGCAAGGCGTTGTGGGAGCAGTGCCACGAAGTCATGCGCCATCGTGTCCCTGGCTGCTTCGCCGAATGCGGCGTCTGGCGCGGCGGTTCCTCGGCCATCATGGGGCTGGCTGCGCGCCACGCCCGCGAGCCGCGTCACCTGCATTTGTTTGATTCCTTCGAGGGCCTGCCCGAACCCACCGCCACCGACGGCCAATCCGCCGCCGAATACAGCGGCGGACGCGCTTCAGGCGCGCTTAAATCGGTCGGCCAATGCCAGGTCGGCCTTGCCGAAGTGAAGCGCTATCTCCTCGACCAGCTCCGATTCGACGAGTCGCTCGTCCACTTTCACGTCGGCTGGTTCCAAAACACCATTCCGGCCATCGCCCCGCAACTCGGCCCCATCGCCTTGCTGCGCCTCGACGGCGACTGGTATGAATCCACCATGGTTTGCCTGGACGGCCTGTATCAACACGTGTCCCCCGGCGGTATCATCGTGCTGGACGACTACCACGCCTGGGCCGGCTGCCGCAAAGCCACCGACGAATTCCGCGCCCGCCACCACATCCAATCCCCCCTCCACAAAATCGACTTCGAAGCCGTCTACTGGGTGAAGGGCGCCTGAGACCTTGCGGACCGCGGCTGTGGCGAAGCCCAGCCGCAGCACCCCTCTTGCAACTGCGACACCCTCACAATCCCACCGCGCCTCTCCCCACACGCATCACGCATCACGTTCCCCTTTCAACAAACTTGCACCCGCCCTCCACTTCCCCTTTCATACCGCAAAACGAAACGATTCCACCCCTGTCTCATCGGGAATAAACACGCGCCCTGCGCACCAAATTCGATGACCGTTGACGCTTCAACTCTTCAACCCATTTAACTTATTTAACCCCTTCCCATGTCCACCTGCCCTTGCGCCAACTGCGGTCAACACATCGAGTTCCCGCCCGAAATGGCCGGCCAGAATGTCACCTGTCCGACCTGCGGCGCCGTCACGCGGCTCGCCTTGTCCACCGGCGATGTCCGCGTGCCCGTGATGGAGCGCCGCGCCGATGGCCACCGCACCAGCACCGTCGGCAACGCTTATCCCGTCGCCCAGCGCATCATCGAGAACGTCGAGAAAGTGGTCGTGGGCAAGCGCGACGAAATCATCCTCGCCATGGTTGCCTTTTTCTCCGAAGGCCACCTGTTGCTCGAGGACGTGCCCGGCGTGGCCAAGACTATGCTCGCGCGGTCCATTGCGCAAAGCGTCGGCTGCGCCTTCAAGCGTCTTCAATGCACGCCCGACCTGTTGCCCACCGACATCACGGGCGCATCCGTCTTCAATCCCAAGACCACGCAGTTCGAATTCCGCCCCGGCCCCCTCTTCTCGCAAATCCTCCTCGCGGACGAAATCAACCGCGCCACACCGCGCGCCCAGTCCGCGTTGCTCGAGGCCATGGCCGAGCGCAAGGTCACGGTCGATGGCGAGAATTACGACCTCAAGCGCCCGTTCTTCCTCATCGCCACGCAAAACCCGGTGGACCACGAAGGCACGTTCCCGCTGCCCGAGGCGCAGCTTGACCGCTTCATCATCCGCATGAACCTCGGCTACCCGTCGCTCGATGAGGAGGCGCGCATGATGGACCGCTTCAAGCTCGGCCATCCCATCGAGACGCTCACGCCCGTGGTGAGCGCCGAGGAGGTTGTCGCCTGCCAGCAAGCCGTGCGCGAAGTGAACGTGGACCCGAAGGTGCGCGATTACGTTTTGCAGATCGTCCACGCCACGCGCGCGCATGATGCCGTGCGCCTCGGCGGCAGCCCGCGCGCCACGCTCGCCCTGTTCCGCGCCGCGCAGGCCATGGCCGCCATCCAGGGCGACGACTACGTGCTGCCCGATTACGTGAAACAGATCGCCCCCTTCGTCCTGTCGCACCGCATCCTGGTGAAGCCCGAAAGCCGCCTCCGCAAAATCAACGCCGCCGGCGTCGTTTCCGAAATCCTCCGCAAGACCCCGGTGCCGACCCTGGGCATGGTGAGCCAATGAACCGACACCCTCAGCAACCCCACCAAACCTGCCGATATCGGGCGGAAGCGGGCGGAACCGGCAGTTTACCCCACATATTCCCATCGTCTTCGTCCTCGATTTCGCTTCCAATTCAACGTTTTAACGAAATTAGTTTGCACAGTTTGCACAGTTTGCAGCTTTGATACTCCCAGCCAAGCCCTTTGGGTTGTTTGGTATCATAACTCCGAAAAGGGGCGGGGAAGTGTAAGCAGCACTGCCCCGCCGACCAACAGTAGTAACCGGGCGCCTTGCGGCGCCCAATC
>JBFMBT010000251.1:0-9898 GCA_040754875.1 Verrucomicrobiota bacterium
GCAAGCAGCACCAGCGGCAGTTCCAGCAGGACTTCCGCCTTGATGCCCGCCGGCGGCTTGCCTTCGAGCACCGTGATGGCCACATCCACTTCGCGCTGGTCGAGCCACATCTCGATTTGCGGTTGCAAACCTTCATGCAGCGCGAGCTTCAATTTCGGAAAACGCTTCCGCAGATTCTGGAGAATGGCCGGCAGGTGGTCGCGCAGGACGATGGGGGAAGCGGCCACGCGCAACAGTTGCGTGGCGCCGCCGCGGAGCTTTTCGCCCATGTTCTCCACGTTTTCGAAGAACGGGCGGATAAAGTCGAACAAATCCTGTCCTTGCGGCGTGAGACCAAACGGGCGCCGATGGAACAGCGTCACGCCGAGTGAATCTTCAAGTTGAAGGATCTGTCCGCTGACGGCCGGTTGCTGGATGCCGTAAGGGATGTTGCGCACCGCCGCGCTGATGCCGCCATGCTTGGCGACGTAGTAGAAGAGTTCCAGGTGATGGACATTCATGGGCGTGCTTCCGCGGCAGTCTGGTGACTGCGGCGAGAAATACCGGCCTTCGCCCAAAGAATCAAGCGCATCCGCGCCCGGTCAATTCCACGATAAATCGTCCGGCGCTTCGGCAAGGAGCCGTTGCTGCCAGCCCTTCTGGCGCAGGATTTCCTTCCACAACGAGTCGGGCTGCGTGTGGAAGACCAGGTCGATCGAGGCGGGATGGGTGAGCCACGCCTGCCGTTCCATCTCGCTTTCGAGCTGGCCGGGGCTCCAGCCGGCATAACCCGCGAACACCTTGACCTTCTGGGTGGTGGAATAGGACTCGCCGATTTCAATGAGCGAGTCCAGTGAATGCCCCAGGTTCAGGTTCGGGATCACGTTCGCGTGGGGCACGAACTGGTCGGTATGGAGAAAACTCAGCGCCGTGCTTTGGACCGGGCCCCCGAGGAATAGCTGATTCTCCCGCAACTGATCGGGCATGTCGCTCAGCAGCGCCTCGCCCACATTTTTACCGCTGGGACGGTTGAGCACCAACCCGAAGGCGCCTTCATCATCGTGATGGCAGATCAGGACCACGGAGCGGTGAAAATAAGACCCCCGAAGTTTGCCGCCATCCAGCAGCAACTGGCCTTTCAAGTATTTGGACGGTTCGCTCATGCCCGAAGCGTGTCCGGATCAATTTGACGCATGCTTGCATGTCTGGCAACCGCGATTAAGGTGATGGCATGACGAAATTTGCAGTGGCAATTCTGTTGATGGCGGCCCTGCTGGCTGGCAGCGGTTGCAAAACGGACTCGGGCAGCCGGGAATTCATCCCCGGCAAAGGGTGGGTGCCCACCAACTGAACCGCGCCCACCGGTCGTGGGCTGCGTCCATCGCGCTCTGGAATTGACGGCGGCCTTTTTTTTCGCTTTCATAGCGCCAGTTGTCGCATGGAATTAACCCGGGAAACGCGCTGGTCGCGTCATTACAACGACCAGGAACTGCAAACCAAGTTCTTTGAGTCCAAGCTGGCGGACGGCACGGCGGCCATTGCCCTTGACGAACTGGCGGCCGAGTGGCCGGCGTGGGATCAGGCCGCGCGCCTGGATTTCTGCGAGGCCCTGCCGCCGGCGCGCCTGCCCCACATGGGCGACATCCTCCGCTTCATCATGAAGCACGGCAATCACGAGAACTGGTCCACCATTGGCGCCACCATTGTCAAAACCCTGCCCATCGAGGAATCCGTTCCTTTCCTGATCCAGGCCTGCAGCAAGTGTCCGGTCGGCAAAGGTGCCAACCTGTTCAAGGCGCTGGCCTTGAGCGCCGCGCCGGAAGCGGTTCCCACGCTCCGCCAATGCCTCGAGCGGACTTGGGGCGACCAGACGTTGTTTGATGAAGACGTCGTCTTTGACTGGGCGGCCTATGATGCGGTGTGTCTCATCGAGTTCCTGGCCCAACTGGGCGACCGCTCGGCCGGCCTGCGCGAGAAATTCAAGCTTTTGTCCCAGCATCACAACGCCTTGAGCCGCCAGAACGCGATTAACCGGTTGTCCGGCTTCTTTCCGGGCTGAACCGGCGGGGTGGAATTCAGGGAGGTCTTTAACCCATAAGGAATGAGGGTTTTACCCCAGCTTTTCCTTGACGTCAGGCGCGCCGAAACATAGCCTTGTTGCACCGCCAGTCCACTGCCCGGAGGCAGTGTTTGGCGGGGTAAAGCGATGGCCTTTACGGGTTTTTTGAGGTGCGGCCGTGGATGCGGCCCAGGGAAGGAAACAATTCGTCCAGGTTGTAAAAAATTGAGTGCCGGGATCAGCCAGGAGGTTCCTCGAGCTGCGCAATTCATTGCGCGCCCACAGGATTCAAGCCAACAGATTAAATGAACACTCCACCATTTCTCATTCGGGGTCTGCTCGCCGCTGCTTGCGGAACGCTCTGCGTCATTGCGGTCAAGGGGGGCGGCAACCGCCCTTGGGCAGTTCAATCGAAACCACTCCCGCTTTCGCCAGCACGCATCCACCCATCGATTCCAACCGCACCCTCCGGGACGGGCGTCCAGACGCTTTCGAGTGAATTGCCCGCCTCCGGGTATGATCAACTCCTGGCACGCTTGGTTCCGCAACAAGCCTGGGAAGGGTTGCAACCGATTCAAAAGAAAATCATGCTCAACCTCGCCCAGCAGGAAAAGGCGCGTGAATTGGTGCCCGCAGTCTGTTTCGCACCGGGAACACCCGATCTGGTTGTTCAACAATTCTACGCACGAAATCCTCAACTGATTCAGATGCCGTTTCAGCTTGGTCCGCGGTGGACCGCCACCGCCACCGGCGGAGCCACGCAACAGGGCGACCCGACCGTGCTGACGTGGAGCATTGTCCCCGATGGCACTTCGATCCCCGGTAGTGCCGGAGAACCGACTTCGCCCAGCAATTTGATCGCCTTCTTCAATGGCATCTATGGCAGCCAGACGGTCTGGCAGGCGCTCTTCCAACAGGTGTTTGATCGTTGGGCCGCGTTGACCGGCACCAGCTATGTCTTCCAGCCCAGTGACGATGGCGCGGCATTTCCCGGCACGGCCGGAGCTTTGGGTGTCCGCGGCGATGTGCGGATCGCCGGCCATTTGATTGACGGCAACTCCGGCATCCTGGCGTACAACTTCTTTCCCAATGGCGGCGATATGGTTATCGACACGGGCGACAACAACTACAACAACGTGGCCAACAATTCGCGCGTTCTGCGCAACATTCTGGCGCATGAACACGGCCACGGCCTGGGTTTCCCCCATGTCTGCCCCACCAGCCAGACCAAGCTGATGGAGCCGTTTTTGAGTACGCAATTTGACGGTCCCCAGCACGACGACATCCTCAATGGTCAACGTAATTACGGCGACGCCTTTGAACACAACGACAGCGCTGGCGCAGCAACCTCTCTGGGCGTGTTGAACAACGGAACCCTCACGACCACCAATCTAAGCATCGACGGAGCCGCTGACGTGGATTTTTATAGTTTTACCTTGGCCACGGCCAACAAACGCGCCAGCGTGACGTTGCGACCAGTGGGGTTCACCTATCTGGAAGGACCTCAAAACGGGGACGGTTCCTGCACCGTGGGCACCACCTTCAATTCGCTGACGATCAATGACCTGGGTGTGGCGTTGTTGGACAGTGATGGCGCCACCGTTCTGGCCACCGTCAACGCCAATCCAGCGGGACAGAACGAAACCCTGCTGGATGTGCAGTTGCCGGCGATTTCGACCGGCCCATTCTTCGTGCGCGTGTTTGGCGGCGCCACGGATAACGTGCAACAATACAATTTCGACCTCGTCATTACGGATGGCGGCCCGGTGCAAAGCATGTTGAGCATCAGCGATGTCGCCGTCACGGAAGGCAACTCCGGCTCGGTCAACGCCGTGTTCAATGTCACCCTTGTCCCGGCGGCCTCGCAAACGGTGACGGTGTCCTTCGCCACCGCGGACGCCACGGCTTCGGCCGGCGCCGATTACACCGCGGTTACAGGCAGCCTGACGTTTGCACCCGGGGTGACCGCCCAGACCATTACGGTCCCTGTGTTGGGTGATACGCTGGTCGAAGCCAACGAGACGTTTCAGGTGAACCTCAGCAATCCGGTCAATGCCGCGATTGCCGACGGCACCGGCGTGGGAACCATCAATGACGACGATACGCTGGTGGTGACCGGTGAGCCGATTGCCGTCATCGAGGGAACCGGCGGCACCACCAATGCGGTGTTTCTCATTTCCTTGTCCGGGCCCAGCGCGCAGACGGTCACGGTCGATTATGCGACGACCAACCGGTCGGCCACGGCCGGCACGGATTATACCGCCGCCAGTGGCACCGTCACCTTCCTGGCCGGAGCGACCAATCAAACCGTCAGCATCACGGTGAACAGCGACCTGGCTTTCGAGGGCAACGAGGTTTTTCAACTCGTTCTCACCAACGCGTCCACCGGCGTCATTATCACCAACGGGACCATCCCCTGCACGATCATTGATGATGATGACAGCTTTTTCCCGCTCGATCTCGTGGTCTATCCGAATCGCAACCCGCAACAGCTCGTCAACGCCTTGACGGCCGGCGGGGGGGCGGTCCTCACGGTGCGATCGGTGTCCCTGTCGGGCCATTCGACGAACAGCGGCGAGATTTCCAGCGGAACCTATGCGCTGATAGGCACAAACTCGACGCATACCTATGGCCTCACCTTGCCGGGTGTGGCGCTCAGTTCCGGCAACGTGCTCGACTATCAGACCGGCACCAACCAGATCAACGGGTTCACGACGTTCTTCGGGCCGCAGGCAACGCCCGCACAGGAGACTTTGCTCGATCCGATTACCGGCGGCAGTTTCACCCACTTCGACGTCACGCAGATGGATGTTAATTTCGACGTTTCGCCCACGGCCAACCAGGTCGCTTTTCGCGTCGTCTTCGGCTCCGAGGAATGGCCCGATTTTGTCAACTCATCGTTCATCGACGGCTTTGGGATTTATCTGAATGGGACCAACATTGCCTTTACTTCGGGACTGCCGATCAACATCAACCATCCGGACATGACGCCGATTGCCGGCACTGAGTTGAATGCGGTGATTGCCCCGGCCGGCGTGGCGGTCATGCAGTTTAATGCGCCCATCGTGCCCGGTTCGACGAACAATCAATTGACGTTCATCATCTGCGACACCGCGGACCGTGCGCTCGACACCACCATCTTTATTTCCTCCCTGCAGGCGATCGAACCGCCGGTCGAAAGCGGCGCCAAACCCGCCATCACTGGATTCAGTCCCTCCAGCGGACCCGTGGGCTCGGCGGTCGTCATCACTGGAGAAAACTTTAATCCCGTCACAACCAGCAACATTGTCTATTTCGGCGCGATCAAGGCGCAGGTCTTGACCGCCGCCACCAACAGCCTCACCGTGCGCGTTCCCGCCGGCGCCACGTATGGCCCCATCACGGTCACCGCCAACGGCCTCACCGCCTTTGCCGATGGTCCGTTTGATGTCACCTTCCTGAGCAATAATTCCATCAACAGCAAATCATTCTCAGCCAAATTTGATTTCCTTTCCGCCGGCGGCTCAAGAAGCGTGGCCGTCAATGACCTCAACGGTGATGGACGTCCGGATCTGGTCCTGGCCAATTTTGCCGGCGGCAACGTTTCCATCCTGCGCAACGTCACGACGCAACTCGGCGTCAACGGCGGCTCCTTCGCTTCCCGTTTCGACCTCGCCACCGGCCCGGGCGCCAACAGTGTCGTGCTCAGCGATGTCAACGGGGACGGCCTCTCTGATCTCGTCGTCGCCAATTACGACAACGCCACCGTCTCCGTCTTCCGCAACAAGAGCGATTCGGCCGCCATTTCCTTCTTTTCGCGGGCGGATTTTGCCACGGCGAATAATCCCCGCAGTGTTGCCGTGGAGGACATCGATGATGACGGCAAGCCGGATTTGATCGTCGCCAACGAAGGCTCGGGAACGATTTCCGTGCTGCGCAACCAGAACGTGGCCGGCAGCATCAATCAGAACGCCTTCGCGGATAAAATCGATTTTGTCGCCGGCAGCGGGCCGACCAGTGTCGCGGTGGGTGACATCGACGGGGACGGACGTCCGGACATCGTCGTGGCCAACGGGTTCAACGGGCCGGGCGGCAATTCCATTTCGATCCTCCGGAACACCGGACGCACCAATGGAATTACCTCCAGTTCGTTTGCCATTCCCTTGAATTTCGCCGCGGGCAGCGGGCCCATCAGCGTCGCTCTTGCGGATGTGGATGGGAACGGAAAGCTGGATATCGCCGTGGCCAATTCGGTGAGTGGGACCATTTCCCTGTTTGAAAACACCAGCACGCCGGGGAGCGTCGCCGTGGCCCTGGCCGCCTCCTTCGGGAGCGGCATCACCACCCGCAGCCTCGCGTTCGGCGACGTGGATGGCGATGGCAGACCCGACCTGGTGGTCGCCAACCAGTCGATTGACCGCGTTGCCGTCCTGCGCAACACCCACATATCCCTCCCCCCAATCGTGAACCCGCTTGCGCCACCCATTTCGGTCGGCCTGGGTGCGAATTCCTTTGCTCCGCGCATTTCTTATGTGACCGGCAAGGATCCCTATGGCATTGCGGTGAACGACCTCGATTCGGATGGCAAACCGGAGTTGCTGGTGGCCAACCAAAGCGGCTCCGTCTCCCTGTACAAGAATCTGCTCAAGGCGGATCCCGCAATCGTCTGGTCCACGCCCGCGGACATTGTTTATGGCACACCCCTCAGCGCCGCCCAGCTCAATGCCGTGGGCCAGTTTGCGGGCACCAACATTCCCGGCACGGTGGTTTACTCGCCGGGCACCGGCACCGTGCTGGGCGCGGGCAACGGCCAAACGATAACCGCCATTTTCGTTCCCCTCCAAAGCACCGTGTTCAACATCGTCACCAACGTGGTGCAGATCAATGTCCTGCCCGCGCCGCTGACCGTCACGGCCAACAGTGTTTCGCGGCCCTACGGCTCGGCCAACCCCGCTTTCGTCGCCACGTACACGGGCTTTGTCAATGGTGACACCGAGCAAAGCCTCGATACACCGCCCACCTTTGGCACCGCAGCCACTGCGAACAGTCCGGTCGGCCTTTATACCATCACGGCTTCCGGGACGGCCGATGCCAATTACGACATATCTCACGTCAACGGCATCCTTCAGGTGACCCCTGCGCCGCTGACCATCCGCGCGGATGACAAATCGCGCGCTTATGGCGCGCCCAACCCGCCCCTCACCGCCACTTATACCGGGTTTGTCAATGGCGAGAATGAAACAATCCTGACCTCGCAGGTCGAACTGGATACCGATGCGATGGACGACCCGTTCATCCGTTCATTCCCCATCACCGCCTCGGGCGCCACCGCCGCCAATTATTTCATCACGCACGTGGACGGCACGCTCACCGTGACCTCGGATGATGCGCCGGTGGTGACCCTCTCGGCTGAGCCGTTGGAGTACACCGAGAATGACGGTGCGGTTCTGCTCGACGACGGGGCATCCGTTACCGACGGCGGCAGCTCTGATTTCTCGGGTGGGTCGCTCACCGTGACGTTCGCCTCGGGCGGCGCCGCGGAGGATCGGCTGGGTATTCGAAACGTTGGCATGGGCGCGGGCGAGATCGGCACTTCATCCGGCGCCGTGTTTTACAGTGGTGTCCAAATTGGCGCCTTCACCGGCGGGAACAGCCACACCAATCCGCTGGTGGTGTCGTTTAATTCGGCGGTTACTCCCGGCGTTGCCGCCGCGCTCCTGTGCAACCTCACCTACGAAAACGTGTCGGAGAACCCCTCGACGACGCAACGCCAGGTGACCCTTGTCATTTCCGATGGCGACGGCGGAATCAGCGCCCCGGCTTCGCGCCTGATCAACGTCACCTCGGTAAACGATGCGCCGGCGGCCACGGCGCAGGTGGTCGCCACGCCCGAAGACTTCACCCTGAATATCACGCTCAGTGGCACGGACGTGGAAATGAACACGTTGACTTTCGCCGTGGCAGCGCCTCCCGCCAATGGGTCGCTTTCGGGTGTGGCGCCAAATCTCGTTTACCGGCCGGCGACGAATTTCAACGGCGTCGATAGTTTTACATTCGTGGCGAATGATGGCATGGCGGATTCGCCGGAGGCCGCCATCACCATTGTGGTCAACGCGGTGAACGATGTGCCGGTGGCATCCAATGTTTCGGTTACGACGGACGAAGACACGCCCGCCAACATCGTTCTGGCCGGCTCTGACGTGGACTTCAATTCCCTCACCTATACCGTGCTGACTTCGCCCACGCGTGGAACCTTGACGGGAACCGGGCCGAACCTCGTTTATACACCTGGCAGCAACCTGTCGGGCGCGGACAGTTTCACTTATCGCGTCAGCGACGGTCAGGCCAACTCCGGGACGGCGACGGTGTCCATCACCATCACGCCGGTGAACGATGCGCCGACGTTGGGTGCAATTGCCAACCCGGCGGCGATCCTCGAGGACGCGGCCACTCAGATCGTGGCTTTTGGCGGCGTCAGCAGCGGGGCGGCCAACGAAAGCCAGGGGTTGACCGTTACCGCGGTTTCGGACAATCCAGCGGTGATTCCTGATCCTGCCGTGCAATACGTCAGCCCGGCGCAAGGCGGCTCGGTCATCTATGCTCCGGCGGCCAATGCCTTCGGAACGGCCATTATCACCGTCACCGTGAATGACGGCGGCGCCGTCAACGCCACCGCCACGCGCACGTTCACCGTCACCGTTGCCTCCGTCAACGATGCGCCCACGCTGGACGCCATTGCGAATCCCGCTCCCATCGATGAAGACGCCGGCACGCAAACCGTCCAGTTGACCGGCATTTCCTCCGGACCAGCCAATGAAGGGCAGGTCGCCGTGGTCACCGCGGTTTCGGACAACCCCGCCGTCGTGCCGCATCCGGCCGTTGTCTATACGAACCCGAACACCACCGGCAGCCTGACCTACGCGCCCGTGGCTGGCGCTTCCGGTTCCGCCACCATCACCGTGACCGTCAACGACGGCGGTTCGCCCAGTGGCACGATTACGCGCACGTTCCAGGTGGTTGTTACCTCCGTCAACGATGCGCCCACGCTGGATGCCATCCCTGACCCCGACCCCATCATCGAAGATGCCGGCCAGCAAACCATCAACCTGACGGGCATCACCTCCGGTGCGGCCGACGAAAATCAAACTCTGACCGTCACTGCGGTTTCCGACAATCTGGCCGTCATCCCGAATCCTTCCGTCACCTACACCAGCCCGGATACCGCCGGCACCTTGAAGTTCACGCCCGTGGCCAACGCCTTCGGCACGGCTAACATCACCGTCACCGTCAGCGATGGCCAGAGCGTCAACGCCACCACCACCCGCACATTTCAGCTCGTCGTGCTTTCGGAAAATGATCTGCCCATCGTTTCCATTGCCAGCCCGCTGGACGGCGCGTCCATCAACGCCGGCACGACCATCAACATCGACGTCAGCGCCGCGGATGTGGACGGTGTCATTACCAAGGTGGAACTGTTCGACGGCGCCACCCCGCTGGCGGAATGGTCCGCGCCGCCCTACACCTACGCCTGGAGCGGCGCTGCGTTGGGCGAACACGTGCTGACCGCCCGGGCCACCGACAGTGACGGCGCCGAAGTAACCTCCGCCGCCGTCACCATCACCGTCAATCCCGCCATCAGTTCAGTGTCCGTGGGCCAGACCGGCGAGGTGACGCTGGGCTTTATCGGCGAGACGGGTGTTACCTACGTTGTGGAAGTGTCCAGCGATCTCATGAACTGGACGGTAATCGACACCATCGTCGGTACCAGCGGCGAAGTCCCGATTGTGGACCCCGGCGCCATCGGCGCCGGCCTGCGGTTCTATCGGGTGCGCCCGCAGGTAGATTAGGGCGGGAACAAACTCCGTGGCGCAATTTGCCCGC
>JBFMBT010000252.1:0-9858 GCA_040754875.1 Verrucomicrobiota bacterium
CCAGGGCACTCGCGTTTGCGCGCGATTGGTCTTGCCGCCGAATTAGTCCCCCCAACGTGTCGCATGCTTGTGCGACTTGATCCCAAAATGAAACCGCCAGTAGCCTTGAAATGAACGGAAGCCGGACCACCTTGCCCATGACCATCCGAGTGGCCTTAGTGGAGGACGACGACCGCGTGCGTGGCAGCCTCGCCATGCTCGTGGGCGGTTCGCCTGGTTTCGAGCTGACGGGCAGTTTTGCGGATGCGGAATCGGCCATTAACGATCTTCCGAAATTGCAGCCGCATATCGTGCTCATGGACGTTCAATTGCCGAAGCTCTCCGGCATCGAGTGCGTGCGCAAAATCAAACCGCAGTTGCCTCACACTCAGATCATCATTCTCACCGTGTACCAGGATGAAGAGTGTGTGTTTGACGCCCTCCGCGCCGGGGCCGTCGGTTTTTTGCGCAAGGACACGCCGCCGGCGGAGATTCTTGAAGCCATTCGCGAGGCGCATCAGGGCGGCTCTCCCATGTCTAGCGGCATCGCGCGAATGGTCGTGGCACATTTTCATCCGAAAGAAGTAAAGCACTCCGATTCACTATCATCCCCTGCTCATCTTTCGCCGCGCGAAGAAGAAATTCTGCAATATCTGGTCAAAGGCTATCGCTACAAGGAAGTGGCCGATGCGCTCTCGTGCAGCATCAACACCGTGCGCGAACATGTCCGGCGCATTTACGAAAAACTCCACGTGACCAGTTCCCGGGAAGCCGTCGTGCAATATCTGCAAGGAGGCACGAGGAAAAAATGGATGTCCTGACCAGTCCGACGATTTCGTCGCGTCAGACTTCTTTCAATGTCGATCACGGTCGGTGTCGCGAATCCAGCAGCACCTTCTGAAATGTCATGGCGGAGTTGTTGGATTTCCGTGTCAATCTTCCCTCGATCTGGTTTCGCCAAGAATCATCCATTTGGCTCTATCGACGGATAGTCGCCGGATCTCCGGAATAATCCCACTTTCTTTTGCTCACGGCGTCGCACCAAAGGGCGACTACAAAGCATCCGCGGCTTTTGCGTAAAACATCCGTCCATGTTCGTGGCTCGTTTCATGACGCCGCAGCGTGCGTCCGGCCAACAAACCGTGACACGCCATTGTCTTCCGCTTCTTTTTGCAATTGCAACGGCAGGACTTTGCTTGCTCCCTCCTCGCGCGGCTTTGGCCGAAGTGCCCGGGCTGCTCAATTTCCAAGGCCGCATCGCTGTGCGCGGGGCGCCTTTCGATGGCATCGGTCTTTTCAAACTGGCTCTCGTAAACACGGACGGCTCGACCGTTTACTGGCGGAACTCTGACGATAGCAACGCGGATGGCGAACCAGACGCAGCCGTATCTTTAACCGTGAGCGGCGGGCTCTATTCGGTCGCACTCGGCGACACCGCTTTGGCCAACATGGCTGCCTTGCCCGCCTCCGTTTTCTCGAACAGCGCGGTTTATTTGCGCATCTGGTTCAACGATGGAGTCACCGGTTTCCAACGATTATCCCCCGATCAACGCATCGCCGCCGTCGGTTATGCGATGATGGCTGCGAACGTAAGCGACGGAACGATCACGCGGGAGAAACTCGCGCCGGATCTCGCCAACCAACTCAACTCATTCACGATCGTTTCCAACGACGCGCAAGATCCCGGACTCGTCGCCCGTGGTTTTCAGGTGTTCACAACCATTGCGCCACCGCCCTGGAGCAATGGAGCCTCGAAGGACGCGCCATTGCCGCGGTCTGGCCACACCGTCGTTTGGAGCGGACAGGAATTGCTCGTTTGGGGCGGCGACATTGGACCGGGCACACCCTCCGCCAGCGGGAGCGCTTATCAGCCCACGACTGATCAATGGCGCGTTTTATCACCTTTGAATGCACCCGCGTCGCGCACTCAGCACAGCGCCGTCTGGACTGGAACAGAAATGATCATCTGGGGCGGCATCAGTGCCAGTGGATATGTGAACACCGGTGGCCGCTTCAACCCATCGAGTCAAAATTGGTCGGCCTTGCCCACAACCGGCGCGCCGTCAGGGCGGCAAGGAAATGTCGCCGTCTGGACCGGCGCCCACATGCTCATTTGGGGCGGCACAGATTCGAGCGGGCTTCTCGCTGACGGCGCTTTGTTCAATCCCACAACGGGTCAATGGACGGCCTTGAGCGCCGCCAACGTCCCATCGGCGCGCGCCGGCGCGACGGCGGTCTGGACTGGAGACCGGCTCATCATTTGGGGCGGTCACGGAGCATCGGGCCCTCTGGATACTGGCGCGCAACTGGTGTTCCACGGCGAGGTACCGCAAGCGAGCTGGCAAAGCATTGCAACGCTTCGAGCGCCTTCCGCGACGCATGCGCACACTGCGATTTGGACCGGACAAAAAATGATCGTTTGGGGCGGAAAAAATGGCGGCAGCTTTTTTAATGACGGCGCGGTTTACGATCCGGTCACGAACGAGTGGTCGCCAATCTCCAGCGAAAATGCGCCCGCGGCCCGGGCCAATCACAATGCGGTCTGGACCGGCGCGGAGATGATCGTGTTGAACGGCGAGAATGCTTCCGGCGCACTTGCCACAGGCGCGGCCTACTCTCCTGCGGCAAACAAGTGGCGTCCGCTGGCCAATCCGGGATTACCGATGGCGCGCAGCGCAACGAGTGCGGTTTGGACCGGACTGGAGATTTTGATCTTTGGCGGCCAGGCGGAGGGTCAGCCGCTGTCAGCGTTGCAACGACTCAATCCCCAACCCGCCTGGCACTTCTTTCGCAAGCCATGAAAACTGAATCGCATTCGAAAACCATTTCGCTTTGGTCGCTGATCGTGTTCGCGCTGCTCGTCTGCCAATCGACGCAAGCGCAGTGGATCACGCAGAGTTTTGCCCTGAAGGCCGGGTGGAATGCGATTTACCTCCACGTCGATTCTTCGCACGCCACGCTCGACAGTCTGATTCGCAACGACAGTTCGAATCCGATTCAGGAAGTATGGCTTTGGGCGACGCCGGCTTCCCTTCAGCAATTCGTCGAGAGCCCGCAAGCCCCGACCACGGGGGGCAGCCATTGGGTGAGCTGGTCGCGCGGGGACGCGGTGGGAAGTTCGGCGTTGCAGCGGCTCAGCGGGAATGTGGCTTGCCTGGTGCGCGTGGCGGCCACGACCGCCAATTATGTTTGGAACCTCAAAGGCAAGCCGGTGCCACCGCATTATCAGTGGACCACGACCGGTTTGAATTTCATCGGATTTCCAACCCCTCCAGCCAGTCCGCCCAGCTACGAAGATTTTCTAGCCAAAGCGCCGGGCCTGGCGCAGTCGTCAGAGATTTATCTTTATCCGGGCGGCGAACTTGGCGCCAACAATCCAATCCGCCTCTTTACGATGCGAACAACTCCGGTGCGGCGCGGCGAAGCGGTTTGGATGCGCACCGGCACGGCGTTCAACCGTTACTTCGGTCCGTTCGATCTCGAACTGCAGGGGTCGTCGGGCATCCATTTCCGTGACACGCTCGGCCAGTACCGCATTCGTCTCCGCAATACCACTTCCAGCCAGGTGACGGTGACCTTGAACGTGGTCGCTTCAGAGGCGCCACCGGCCGGCCATGCGCCGATTGTGCAGAGCCCGCCCCTACTCCTGCGCGGCGCGTTGAACACGACCAATCTTAGCTACGGCTTCACGCCATTGAACTCTGGCCCGCAAAGCTGGGTGCTTGCTCCGAAAGGCCAACCGGGATCCGAAATCGAGGTCATCCTCGGCATCAACCGCTCGGCCATGACCGGCAACCCAGGCGCGCTTTACGCAGGAATCCTTCGCTTCACCGACAGCTTCAACCTGTCACGAATCGATCTGCCGGTCTCGGCGGAAGTGTCGTCGCAAGCGGGCTTGTGGATCGGCGGCGCGTCCGTGAGCAGCGTCGGCCATTACCTGAAGAAGTTTGCCCACGCCACGAATCGCGTTGATTTCACAAACCTGCTCGCGCGGCTTCAACTCACCAACGGCGCCGGCGGCATCAGCTACGTGTGGGACGAAACGACCGGCCGTGTGTTGATTTTCGGAGGGCCGCAAAACAAAACCGGCTCTTACTTGCTCGACGGGCCAATCAAGACCGATTCTGGCGAGGTGGCGCGGCCCTTTCCGTTACGCCTGATTGTGCACCATGACGGCAACGCGAGCCGGCTGCTGCGCCAGGTGTATTACGGGATTGGTCTCGGCACAAATCCCATGGTCGCCACGACTGAGGCGTCACTGCTCCCCTCAGCGCTCGCTTCCGCGCGGCGGATCACAGCGGTGCACCTGCCGGCCTCGGACAACAATGTCTCCTGGCCGTTGACTGGCACGATGCAACAAGGGAGCAGCCTCACGGCCACGGTGGAGTTGGCTCACAATGATCAAGCCGCTAATCCGTTCCTGCACACGTATCATCCGGATCACGACAATCTCGACGCGCAGTTCTCGAACGCGCTGCCGCAAGGGGTCGAATCCTACGGTGTGCGGCGTCAGATCACGTTGAATTTCACCGCGCCCTCGAATGATTTCGACAGTTTGGTTTCGGGAACGCAGACGCTTACGGGAAATTACGTCGAGACCGTAACTTTTCTCAGCCGCGGTTCTGACGCGCGGCAATTTCAGGGCCTCGGTTCCTTTACGCTCAAACGCATCAGCAACATCGCGACACTCACTCCATGAAAGATTTTATGAACCCGCAACGCGCTTCCATAAAAATGAAAATACAAATCAACTCCTTGTTTTTGTTCGTACTCTTCGCCACCGCGCCGGTCTTGCGTGGCGCGTCCGCCACACCGCCTGATCTGATGAGTTACCAGGGATACCTGGTGGATGTGAATGGAGCGCCCCTCGCGCCGAATCAGCCGGCGAATTACCCGATCGTGTTCCGCATATACGACGCCTCGGCGGCCGGGAACATTCTTTGGGCCGAGCAACAGATCGTCACGGTGGACAAAGGCAATTTCAGCGTGGTCCTCGGCGAAGGCTCCGCGGTCTCTGGCGAAGCCAGGCCCACACTATCTGCGGCCTTTGCCGGCGCGAATGCGTCCGACCGTTACCTCGGCATCACGGTCACGATCAGCGGCACCACGATGACCATTTCGCCACGGTTGCGACTTTTGCCTTCCCCTTATGCGTTCACGGCCACAGCGGCCTCTTCGCTCATCAACAATTCCGGACAGACCCTCTTCTCGTTTGGCAACGGCCGGCTGGAAGGTTCGGCTGACATCTCGGTGACAGGCAGCGTCACGAGCTCCGGCAGCATAGCGGGTCTGATTTTTGCCAACCGGCAAGGAGAAAGCAGCTGGCAGTGGTACAGCGACAATGGGACAGCTCGACTTTGGAATGGCGCGGACCGGCTCGCTATGACGGGTGATGGCAAGTTGGGAATCGGCACAACGACCCCGCGCGCTAAACTCGAAGTGGATGGGAATGTCATTGTGAAAGGCGCAGGAGGCGGGAACGACTGGGCCAACCAACGCCTTTTATGGGGCGGAGACGGCACAGGTTACGCCCTCACCTTTGCGTCTATCAACAACGCCGGAACCATCAACACGCCAACACTCACTTTGCTCGACAACGGCAACGTCGGCGTCGGAACCACCGCTCCCGGCACCAAACTGCAAGTGTCCGGAAACGGAGGCATCCTTAGTCTGGAGGGTAACGGTCACGCCTTCATCCAGTGGTTCCCCAAGGGCGGTAGCGCAGGCCGCAAAGGATGGATGGGTTGGGGAGGCGACACCGACACCAACATGAACTTCGTGAACCAGGCCGGCAACATCGTGCTGTACGGCGGCAACGTCGGCATCGGAACAACGACTCCAGCCGCGACGCTGCACATCAACGGCTCGGCGCGGATCGAAGGAAACAATGTTTTTGAGTTCGGCGGTGGACTCACCAAAGAGGTTAGCGCTGGCAAGATCGGCTACGAGACATTTGCCCCCGGTGCACTGGATATCGTTGGAGTCGGAACCACGTTTCCCGGACGAAACGTCCGAATCTGGGACAGGCTTGGCATCGGGACGTCTTCTCCGATCGTGCCGTTGCACGTCGGGAGGGCCGATGGTGCTACTGCCCCCGGAACGAGAAAGACTGGGAGAGATCTGGCTTACGGCATTTATCTCGGTGGTGACGGAGCGGTGTTCTACAATGGCGGGGCCGACGGCGGCATTGGTAACAACGAGACTATTGCCTATGGAGGTGTCGCGGCGCTTTTCGAGGGCGATGTCGTTGTTGTCCGTCACGTTTGGTCGGGCAACGCCATCGAGTTCTCGGATGGCCGCGCCAAGAAGGTGTTTGGCGCAAGCGATCCGACACGCGATTTGAACCTCCTGCGCGACCTCAAGGTTCGTGACTTCAAGTGGATTGACCGAAGCGTCGACAACCACCGCGTTAACAAGAAGCTCATCGCCCAAGAGGTCGAACAAGTCTTTCCTCAAGCGGTATTCAGCGTGCCCCAATCCACCGCGATTCCCAATGTCTATCAGGTCGCTGAAAAACTGGAGTTCCATGCGGAACGCAAAGAACTGCGCCTCACCGTGAGCAAACCACACGACTTCAAGATCGGCGATTCGGTGGACCTCCACACCGACAACGCGCCGATGAAAAACGTCAAAGTTACCGGGGTATCCGGCGAACGCGAGTTCACCGTCTCCTGTGATCACGCTCCCAAGAGCGTCTTCGTTTACGGCAAATATGTGAATGACTTCCTTTCGGTGGACTACGACGCCATCGCCATGCTGAACGTGAGCGCCACGCAGGAATTGGCGCGTCAAGTGGATGCCTTGAAGAAAAGCGAAGCGCGCTTCTCTGAGTTGGAGGAGAAGACGGCCAGGCTTGCAGAACTCGAACAAAAAGCCGGGCGAGTCGATTCGCTCGAGCGCGAAGTCGCGGAGTTAAAGAAACTCGTGGCCGAGCTCGCCTCGGCGGCGCGGAAATCCCCGGTGCCCGTCGCCGCATCGTCGCAGGACGGCGCGTCGCTCGCTTTGAATCCGTAACCTGATCACGAGGGAACCCCGTGAACGCGAAACTGCTCTGCATTCCCGCCCATCGCACCCTCCCGAGCGGAGGAGATTTTGGCGCGGGCCACACAGGCTGCGCGCGCCGCAGTGGGCGCCCCCGGCTGATTTCCATCTCGCATTTGAAGCGATCCCATTTCACCCCTTTCGATTGTGTCTATGCGAAAGTTTAAAATGCTCCTCTGGGCGTTCGGTTTTGCCGGGCTGTGCGGCGCTGCGCTGGCGCAGGCGCTGCCTGTGGATATCCGGCAGGATGCCACGCATTACAATCTGCAAAAGACCAACGGCGTGCCGCTCTCGTCCGTCGTGGGCCAACCCCCCGGTTCGGACGGTCGAGCGCCGAGCCCGGGCTCAGGTTCTGTGGGCACAGCCAATCAGTTTCAAAGCGTGGTGGTTTTCGGCGCGGGTGTGAGGCCCATCTCGGCCAACCTCAATCCGAACCTGAGTTATTCCAGCAATGCGTTCAATCTGGATTTGCCGCGGTCGAGCGGCAGCGCGGTCATTCTTCTCTCCGCCCGTGTGGGTGCGCCTTTCCTCAGCCGGAGCCTTTCATTTTTGTTCGGGGCCGTCATTCCACCTCCCGGCACGGATGAATACGGAGTGTTGTTAAGCACAGTGAACACAAATCTGACGCCGAACCGCGCGGTGGCTGCCCCTGCGGATTACTGGCTGGCCGAACCCTTCTCAGAGAACAACCACGCAAATGAAGGATACTATTGGAGCCCGCACGCGCAGCAGGTGTTCGCCATCAATCCCGGCCCGCTGGCGGTCGTCTGGCGGAAGGCCATTCCCTCCACGCCCTCGGGATCTATGCCGCCGAACGCTGCGACCACGCTGGTCAACGGCGTGACTTACACGATTTACACCAATCGCTCGATCGTTTCAGGCAGCGCCGTCAAGCCGCCGCGCAAGATGTACTGGACGGAAGGGGTGTTTCGCGCCACGGGCAAGCCGGTGACGGTGCCGCCGGCGCGGGTGGGTGCGGTGAACATCATTTACAACAATAATTTCCCGCAAAAAGTGGCGGAGGAGTATCAAGCGATTGGGCAAGTCCCGATTACCGATTCGACCAACATGCTGCAAGAATTGCGGACATTGTGGTACGACCAGCAGCTTGGACAAATTTACTCTTACAACAAAGAGGGGCGCGTGTTTGTCGAGTTGCTCGGCGACGAGCGGGAGGACAAGCAGACGCGCATTCATCTCGGGTTCGAGATTGTGGATGTGGTGCGCCAGCCCAACGCAGAAGATGTGACCATCGAGTTGGGGGAACCGTTGACGGCCTATCCAGGGGACAATCCGGACGATTCCCATTTGCTTCCCGATCCGGTGGTGCAGGTGGGCCGTTCTTTCACCTATCGGCACAGCATCACCGGGACGGACCGGCCGGTTTATTACGCGACGCGCGAGACGCAAAATGTGAACGATTTGCCAGTGCATTGGCTCGAGACAGGTCTGGAAGGATTGCGCTGGCCCTTCCGATATGTGCGGTATCGACTGGTCTGGCCCGATCACGTGGCCAAGTACAGCCATTATGTTCGTCCGCTTGTCACCAGCGAAGCGGAGGCGCGGACGACGAGTGTGCCGCTGCCTTCGGGAAACGCGCCCATTATCGAGTATCAGGATCCACTGGACCGGCCGCGGGCCAATCTCACCGAACGATTCGAATTCTACACATTTCTTGAACCCGCATTTCCGGCGCATCGGACGTTGTTGCGCTTCACGGCCAACGAAAACGTGGCGTTCGAACGGGTGTTTTCGTGGCTGAACGCCAATTTGAAAAGCGGCGATTTCGCCAACACGGTTGCGACAAACTTAAGCGCCTGGAACCCTGACAAGCGTGCGTTCGACTGGCCGCCGGAATTCACCTCACCGCGAGTCGTCAGCGCCGCGGTGAATGTCGGCGAGAGGATTCTCCCCCCGGCGGGGGAATTGGGCTCGGGACTGAGCACAAACTACCTGGCGGGGCATATCCGCGTGGAATACGGCAACAGTTTTCATCCCGGAGCCTACCAGGATCCATTTGTCGTCGGGTTCGACGCCGCCAACGCGGGCGCCATTATTCCTGTCAATGCGATTCCAGGCAGAAATCGATTGGAAGTCTGGTGGTTCCGGAAGAACGGCGCCAATATTGCCGCGGGATTCAAATCCATTTATTGGCCATCGGTCATCGGCACCTACACATTACAATGGCCATCGAACGCAGATGAAATTGTGCTGGCAAGCAACGCCGGCAGCGGTGCGCTTCTCAGCTTGCAGGCCAAGGGCAGCATTTATTTCCAAAACAATCGCAACTTGCCCGGATTCAACCCGAACGAGGAACACGCCCTCATGCAGGGCGGCCAGGCCTGGGCGCTCCGTGACGATCTCAATCTCACCAGCGGTCCGAATTACACCTCTGAACCATTTGTGCTTTTGGAGTACGTCGAGAGCGATGGACGTCCCGCCATGCGGCCATTCAAAGTACTGCGGGAAAAAGGGAACCTCAGATTCAATTACCAGGTCGAGGCGGGCACCATTCTGCAGCCGCCCATGCCGCTGCCCCTCATGGAAAAACCGCTCGGACCGAAACTCATTAACCAGGAACCACGCAGCCTGAACCAGGAGGTCTATTCCCGCACCGTGGCCAGTTCAACAACGAATGGCAATCTGACAACTCAGGAAACGCACCATTTTCGGCCATGGTTCCGGGAATTGGCGCTGCAATCGCCCGACCGCACTTCGACCAAGTGGTATTTCGTCACCAACGTGGTTTACAGCAACAAACTCCTGCAAGGCGTCGTTTCGGATTATAGCCCGGCCCAACTGAGCATCCAAAGCTTGGAAGCGGCCGCGCCCCTGGTT
>JBFMBT010000253.1:0-9803 GCA_040754875.1 Verrucomicrobiota bacterium
CCAAAAAAAGAAAAGCGGGGTCCAGTCCACCTGGACCCCGCTGCGAAAAAAATCTTCCGCTTAGTAGCGACCGCCACGGCCACCGCCGTCGCGACGACCGCCGCCGCCGCCGCCGAATTCACGACGACCACCGCCGCCGCCGGACGGACGCTCTTCCTTCGGACGAGCGATGTTGACGGTGAGGGCGCGGCCATCCAAGGAAGCGCCGTTCATGGCCTGGATGGCCTTCTGGGCTTCTTCGGGGGTGCTCATGGTGACGAAGCCGAAACCGCGGGGGCGGCCGGTCATACGATCCATCATGAGATTGGTTTCGACGACCGTTCCGTGTTGCGCAAAGGCGTCCTGGAGGTCGTTCTCAGTGGTGTTGAAGGAAATGTTTCCAACAAACAGTTTCGTGCTCATGTGATGTTTTGCTGTCCGTGACTAACCTTTGCTTTAACCAGACTGTTCCCGCTTATCGGGTTTCAAATCATCACTGAACCGAGTTCACCTGAAGATTTTCCATGCCATGGAAGCTACAAGCTATCTAACAGACACGGGAAAAGCTGCCGCGATTGGTCGTGAAATGCAAGTGAATAATGGAAAAATATCCAAATGTTCCTGCGCCCACGTCACTTGCGCGGGGTGTGCGGCAATGGCCGCTTATCGGGCAAAATCCGGCTGGAGCCGCACAAACAACCGCAACCACTCGCGATAGACCGCCTGGGGCGCGGTCAATCGCTTTGCCTCCTTCAACGCGTCCAATTCGGCCAGCGTATCGCCATCGTAATGGCCGATCCAGCCGCAGGCGATTTCTCGTGAGGCGCGCATAAACGTTTCCAGTTCGACGACGCCGCAGCTCAACGGAAATGTCTCTTCGATGACCACTGGCTTGCCTGCCGCGAACTGGCGCAAGCACTCCATCGCTTCGTCCGGCTTCTTCGCATCGGGATATATGTGCACGCTCAGAAAATCCAGTTCGGGCGCCACGCTGGACGGCAGGAAGCCTGACAGGTGTTTCCACTGGCGCGACCAGGGAAGCAATCCCACGGTGATCAAATGTTCCTGGTCGTGCTTGCGAATCGCTCCGCTCAATTGGCGGATCCACGCCACGGCGATGTCCTCACGCTTTCGGCCCGCCGGATCCAGCGCGATGTGGTGGACAAAATCATAACCCCCGAAGAGATGGCCCGAGCGCCATTGGCCCGCTTCACGCTTTCCGCCCGGCGAAATAGGCTCATTGAGCAGGTCGTAACAAAACACGGCGGTACTGGAGCGGCATACCTCGGCCACGGCTTCCCAGAACCTGGCTTGAGCTGCCCAGCGCGCCGGCTCATCCATGGCGTCATACCATGCCGGCACATCGGCCGGGCGGTACGAGCCGAGGCCCGTGATGTCGAGGTAAATGCCCGTCGCTTCCGCAAGGCGAAGCAGGCGCGCGAGTTGCGTCAACGCCTGTGGGTTTGGCTTGTCCGGCCCGCTCATGAACTTGCCGTATTGCAGATGGACACGGACGACGTTCGCGCCCAGTGCCTTCAATTCGCGAAAATCATCCGCGAACGTCTGCCAGTCCTGGTCCCAGAAATCCTCCATCAAGCGGCCTTTGTTGCCGTAGTTCATCCCCCACGGATGAAACGGCCGCCGGGATTCCACGAGAACGAAGCCGGCGCCGTCGGGCGAAACGGCGATGCGTTCCATCCGGGGGCCGCCAGGTTGCCCGGTCTGGCATCCGGACAGCGCGAACGCAAGTGCGAATAGGGCGAGATGTTTCACAGCATGAAATCAATCAGCAATCCACTGTTCATACGCGCGCGGGCCGAAGTACGCGTAGCTGTTGCCTTCCCATTCCGCGCCCGCCAGCAGCGCATGGATGAAGCCGTTCCATTCGACCTGCCGCGTGTGCAGGACGGCTTTCGCCGGGTTTTCCTTGAGCAAAAATTTCACACGCCCGCCCAGCGCCGTGAATCGTTGCCATTCGGCATCCGCTTCGCGCGTGAATTCGAAATGTTTCGCCAGATCCTGTTGCATCGCGTGGCTGCGTCCCCAGGTGCCGCCGGCTTCGCTGACGAAGGTCTTGCCGTTGAGCAACGCGATGCTGTCGTGATACGCCAGCACGCAAAGGTAACGGTCGTTCGCGCCTGCGAGCCATCGCGCCAGTTTTTCCGCGTGGCCTTGCGTGGCGTCGTAGGCGTAGTTGCTGTCGAGAAAGGCGATGCGCTCGACATCGCTCGGAATGTTTTCGATTCCATTCAAATAACCAAACGTAAAACTGCCGCCGCCGCTGTGGCCGGTGAGCACCAGTTTCAAGGGGTGGTTCGCAAAGTGCCGGCGCAACGCGTCCACCATGATTGCGATGCGTTTGCCATTGGTGTCGTGCTGACGCCGCCATGCGGGCCACGATTTCTCCGCGCATTCCAGATAGGCGACGACCAGGTTTGCATCGCGTGCGTGTTCGCGCAGCCAGCGGGTTTGCGCGCCGATGTGCTGGATGTCGTAGTGCCAGTCATCGCCCGGCTTCAATTTGCGGCCGATGGTTTGCTCGATGGTGTTGCCGTTCGGCAGCGCATAAAGCACTAGCTTCACGGGCTTGCCGGCATCCCATGCGATGGGTGAATTGATGACCGCGCGCACGCCGGGGTCGAAGGTCATCGTCACCGTCTGTTCATTGAACGTGTTCGTGACCACGGCCGCGCGCACCTTCCCATAACGTGGCTCCGACAACGGCCCTTCATCGCTGAGCAACGACGCCAGTTTCGGGTTCGCAAGCACCGCTTCGAAGGTGGTCGCCTCGCCGTTCACCGTGAGCTTTCGCTGGACGAAACGCGCCCCATGGCTGTAGTCCACCCAAGCGGATGCATGGCCCAGGTAAAGCGGCTGGATTGGCTTGCCGCCCGGTTGGTGCCAGCCGTAAATCGCCACCTTGCCAGGCGCATTGGCCAGCCGCGCCGTGAGCACCACATCCTTCTTGTGACCGCCCACGAGCGCGCCCAATGGATGCTCTGCGAGCAATTCCGCACGCTGCCGGCGCACGGTTTCGTTGTGTTGCTCGAAGACCGCCACCGTGGTCATGGCGGCGCTGGGGGGAATCGGCTTCGGCGCCAGTTTCACCGCCGCCGCTGCGTAAATGTCCTCCACCATCCGGCGTGTGGGCAGAACGCAATCCAGCGAATCCGCGATCGCCTGCGCTGTCTCGGGCGTAACCGGCGCGAGGAAATAATCGTCATCCGCGCCAATCGCCAGGTAATCGGGCGACGCGAAATAAGCCGCCGTGTTTGTCCGGCCGTCGAACGCGCGCGTCACCTTGATTTCCACGAAGCGCCGCCAGAACAGCGGCACGTTTCCCTGCGCCACCTGCGCGCGAATCTCCCGCTCGCGCTCCTTCGAATCCAGATTCGCGATGCCCTTCGCAAACGCCGCTCCCTTCGGCGCGTCCGCGGGGCGCGTCGGCAGCGAAATCTCCGCCGCATCCGCTGCGGCCCAAAATCCGCCGATGAACGCCAGCGCCATGGCGCACTTGAACATGAGGCATTATTAGGCGCTGAATGTTCATCCGGCGAGAACCGAGTGCGTGCGTCATTTTTCCCATGCTGGCCATTTCGCGGCGACGCTGTTTGCGCTCGCAGTTGCGGTTTGGTCGCAGTGGCTTAAAAAGGGTTCGTCACCGGGAAGTTACACGGGCGCCGTTTGACATCGGCAAGACTCCTGCTTTGTTATGGGCGGGCGACTGCCAGAACCCGCGCAGTGTTCCCCGGGAGAGTTCGCATCTCCTTGTTCCTTCACCACCACGATCGCAAACCGATTTTGTTGTTATGAAAACCGGCTACTTGATTGATATGGACGGCGTGATTTACCGGGAAAATCAGTTGATTCCCGGCGCCGCTGAATTTGTGCAAACGTTGGGCGCGACCGGCACGCCCTTTCTGTTTCTCACGAACAACTCCGCGCCCACGCCCGAGGATCTCGCCGTGCGCTTGAAGCATCTCGGCATTCCCGGTCTGTCGGCGCGCCATTTTTACACGTCCGCGCTGAACACGGCGGATTTCCTCAGCGAGACCGACCCGGAATGCACGGTCTTCGTCATCGGCGAGGGCGGGTTGCTCACGGCGTTGCACGAGCGCAAGATTGCCAACGACGCCATCGAGCCGCGCTATGTGGTCGTGGGCGAAGGCGCGGCGACGATGGAGAAACTCGGCAAGGCGCACGAATGCATCGAACGCGGCGCGCGCCTGCTCGCCACCAATCCCGACAACTGGTGTCCCGTATCAAGCGAGAAGACGCGTCCCGGCGCGGGCGCGACGGCGGCGTTCCTGGAGGCCAGCACGGGACGGCGCGCCTATTTCCTGGGCAAGCCCAACGGCTACATGTTCCATCGCGCGCGGCGCAAGCTGGCTGAAGTCGCACTGGGCGATCCGGAGCAGGTCGTGATGATTGGCGACACGATGGAGACGGACATTCGCGGCGCGATCGAGGCAGGCATGCAATCGTTCCTGGTGTTGAGCGGTTCCACGCAGATCGAGTCTGTGGGTGATTACGTTTACCAGCCCACGCGCGTGTTGCAGTCCGTCGCCGACCTGACGGAGGAAGTCCGCACGGGCCGCGCGTCTGACCGGTTGAACAGTCCGGTGTTCAACAACAACGGTTCACGCCACGGCAAGCCCGGCTACCGGCATCAAACGGACATCTTCGCCTTCCACAAGCCGCGCCCGCGTCCGGCGATGACCAAGTAGCAGCAAAGCGTCAACGCCGTTGCCGCGTCCGCGCGTATTCCGGATGCCAGTAGCTGGAATTCAACCGCCAGCCGAGGATGTCGCGCGCCGGTTCCACCGGCGGTTCCTTCGGCCAGGTGAAATGGCAATCCTGGCAATAGAACTCGCGCGGAATGATATGCATCGCCATCAGCACGGCCTGCACGGCGGGCATGGCGAACTTGCGCGTAATCTGCGGGAACTCGACGCGTGAAGAGTGGCACTCCGGGCAGAGCACGGCCTCGTTCATCACGTCGCTGGTCACCTCCCATTCCTGCAACAACTGCCGGGACTTCAAAAAGTCCGGCTGATCCACTTCCACATGGATGGCGGCCAGCGGCTCGGACATGAACCAGAACCGCTCCAGTCTGGATTCATCATGAATGAAGGACTGGATGCCGGCCTCTTCGAGTTTCCGGCACAACTGCGTGGCTGGCGCCAGTTCGTTGAACGTTGCTATCGGTACGGCTTTCATACCTCAAGCTACGCTCCGTTGCGCCGCAAGCAAGGGACGGCAGGGTAGGTGGATAACCCATGTCAACTGGCACGGTCGCGCTGAAATTCCTCCTCGTAGCCTTTCATGCGCCGGTCCACGACAAACGGGCCGAAGGGAAGCAACGCAGCGATGAAGATCAGGGCGGCGCGCGACAACGGCCAGCGCGCGGCTTTCATGACACGTCCCAGTGCGATGCAAAAGATAATGAACAGCACGCCGTGAATCCAGCCCACGATCTTGACGGCGAGGGGCTGGTTCCAGACGTATTTCAGCGGCATGGCGATGCCGAGCAGAACGAGGAACGACACGGCCTCGACCAAGGCCGTGGCGCGGAGAAATGGAATGGGGTTCTTCATCCCTGAAGCTTGAAGTTAAACGTCCAACGACGGCTGCCGGCTAACTCAAATCCAGCGGGCCGCCGTCGCACAGCGACGCCTTGCCAAACGTTTCGATGCGATGGCCAACGGCGTGCGCGAGCGCCAGGTGCAGGCGGTTGTGCGGGACCTTGTCGAGCTTGAGCGAGCGGCCCATCTGGAAACCAAACCCGCCGCCGATGAGCACGAACGGGATGTTGTCCAGGGTATGCGAGCTGCCGCGGCCGAGCTCGTTGGTCCAGATGATGAGCGTGTTGTCCAGCATCATGCCTTCGCCGCCGGGTTCGGGCGTGGTGGCGAGCCTCTGCGTGAGGTAGGCCAGTTCGCCGGCGAACCACTTGTTGATCTTCACCAACTTGGCGGCGACGGCGGGATCCTTGTCCTCGTGCGAGAGCGTGTGATGGCCTTCCTTCACGTCGAGCCAGTTCATGCGGGCGGAACCGACGGATTTGGTGAACTGCAACGTGGCCACGCGCGCCATGTCATTGACGAAGCTGTTGATGAGCAAATCAATCTGCATGCGGCTCAGGCGCGGGATGTTGTCGTTCTGGTCGGCCACGCCTTCTTCAAATGCCGGCGGCGTGACCCGCAGCTTCTGGCGGTCCGAGTCCTTGATTTCCCGCTCCATCTGGCGGACCAGCGCCTCGTGTTCTTCCAACAGGCGGCGGTCCTCGGCGCTGATGATCTTGCTGACCTTCTTCAAGTCGCCCTGCACATCATCGAGGATGCTTTGCAGGCTCTCCTTGTCCTTCAACTGCCCGTAGAGCTTCTTGTACATCTGATACGGGTCGGAGATCGGCGCGACCGGCTTGTTCGGCCCGGCGTAGGACATGCGCGTCCACGGGTCGGCGCGGTCAATGTTGCCGACGCCAAACTCGATGGAACCGAAGCGCGTGCGCGTGTCTTCCTTGCTCTGGAAATAATTCTTCAACTCCTGGTCGATGGAAATGCCGCTGGCCCAGCCGGCGGGCGTGTGGGAACCGCCCTGGATGTTGCCGGGGAACAGCTCGATGCCCGTGAGCAGGCAGCTCATGCCGCGCATGTGGTTGTCGCCGTCGCCGCGGACCTTGTTGCAGACGCCGTGGAGGACCAGCATGCGGTCCTTGAACGATTCAAGCGGCGTCATGATTTCCTTCAGCTGGAAATCGCGGCCCTGCTCGGAGGGCCAGAAAGAGTCGGGGATGGTGCCGTTGGGGCTGAACATGATGACCAGGCGCTGGCGCGGGCGCGCGGGGCTGGCCAGGCCGAGGCTGGGCAGGCCCATCAGGAACGGCAGGGAGGCCGCGGAAATGCCCAACTGTTTGATGAAATGGCGGCGGTGGATGGCGTTCATAACGTGATGCGTGATGCGTGGTGCGTGATGGGGCACGGGTTGGTGGGGGCGCAAGTTTTACGCTCTGGAAGGTGTGGGTTTGCGGTGTCGCGGCAACCCACCCCTAACCCCTCCCAGGAGGGGAACGGTCGCGGGTAGGCGAAACCGCCAAGCATTTGGGTGGCCGATAATGGGTTCATGTTCGCTTTCGTGAGGGCAGGGGTTTTTCGATGCCGTGGAGGGCGGAAATGGTGGCAATGTCCACGAGGAGCTTCTGCACATTGAAGCCCGACGCGGCAAAGGATTGGCGAAGGCGGTCCAAAACGTCCGGACCATACGCCAGAATGGGCTGTTTGACAACCTGGTGAAACATCTGCTCGATGAAGCCGTTGTGGGCCTGCTCGCTGTTGGCGGCGAACTCCGCCAGCTTGCGCGCGCCGGTCAGGCGGATGATTTCGCCGGTGTCCGTGGTGTACTCGCTCACGGCGTCGATCGGTTTGTTCGCCTCGTGCGTCCGGAAGCGGCCCACGGCGTCGTAATGTTCCAGGCTGAAGCCGAGGGGATTGATGACCGCGTGGCAGCCCTGGCAGGCGTCGGAGCGCGTGAGCTGCGTAATCTTCTCGCGCATGGTGAGGTTGGGCGCAAATTCCTCGTCCTTGAACGCGACGGCCATCGGCGGGGGCTTGAGCATGCGGCCCACGATGTTGCGGGTGAGGAACACGCCGCGGTGAATCGGCGACGTGGATTTCTGGTACGAAAAGGCCGCCAGCAAATACGGATGGGTCACCACGCCGGCGCGCTCCTTCGGGTCGAACGCCACCCGGATGAAATCGTCGGCGGCGTTGGTGTTCACGCCGTAGAACTTCGCCAGACGGTCATTCAGGTAAATATAATCGGCCAGCAGCAGTTTGCGGTAATCCGAGGAATCGTTCCAGACGGTCTCCTCGATGAACACATTCAGCGACGTGCGCAAATCGGCGATGATTTCCGGCGTGAAGCCGGGATAAATCTTGCCGTCCTTTGAAAGGTCCTCCGCGTGGTTCATCTGGAGCCACTGCTGGAAGAAAGTCTGCATCTTGGCGCGCGTGCGCGGGTCGGTGAGCATGCGGCTGGTCTGCTGCGCCACCTGTTCGCGGGTCCGGAGGCGCCCTTCGGCGGCCGTCTTGAACAACTCGCGATCCGGCAGCGAATCCCACAGGCCAAACGACAGCCGCTCCGCCGCCACGAAATCATCCGGGCGCGCATTGTCCAAGCCCAGATACAAGAAGCGCGGCGACTTCAACGCGAGCAGCACGACGCGTTTCACGGCGTCCTCGAGCTTGGGCGCGGTCTTGAAATGGGCGGCGACCGCCAGGCGTTTTTGCTCCTCGGTCAACGGACGGCGAAAGGCTGCTTGCACGAACTCCCGGCAGAACGCCTCCACCTTCGCCGCGCGGTCGGCGTCCTCCGGCTTGCTCCGTGAGAAGCCGTCCAGGTGTTTGGCGACGTAATTGGCGACCTCGATGGCGGCCTGCGTGGTGGCCTCGTCCCATGCCTTGGACACCGCCACGCCGCGTTCGTAGCCCACGCTGCTGTCGTCCGGAGGGAACGGCGTGGTGAGGACAAAGGTCGGCGTCGAGCGGTCCGGCGAGAGATTGCGTGCGGGGATGGGTTCCTGGGCGCCGTGCGGCGGTTTCCACTGCAAGGAAATCGAGCCGGTCTTTTCCTTGAACTTGAAGAATTCCAATTGGAGCGGATACGCGCGCCCGCCGATAAGACGGATGCTGGCCTTGTGTTCGGAGAGATCGCCCGAGGCCACGCCCGCGTCGATCAGCGGCTGATTGTCGTCGTTCAGCCGCAGCCGCGCGCCGTTGGGCGTCTTGAGGATGATCTCGTATTCGCCGGTTTCATCGGCGATCAACGACCCCCGCCATTCCATCGAATATCCGTTGGTTCCGGTGGGCACCTGGTCTGGAAAACCGCCGCCGAAATCAAAGTTAACCTGGCGATCCACGCGCTCCAGCGCCTTGCCGCCGCCACCGCGCCCGGGCCGGCGGGAGGCGTAGTAACTGGCCTGCAAACCATGCCCGCGCGCCACGGGACCATCGACGCCCGTGAATTGCTTGAGCAGGTCGGCAACGGTGTTGAGATACTGGCGGTTGGTAAGATGGACCAGTTCCACGCGCGCCGGGCGGTTGCGTGCCCGGGCGTCCCGCGAATAAAAGGCGTCATAGATATAGCGGGCCACGGTTTCGGCCTGCTTCGCGTCAATCTTCTCCGGTTCGTCTTCGGGCATCGTGCGGTCGATGAAGCGCGACAGTTTGTCGATCGACCAATCGCCAAAGAGGGCATCGTCGTATTTGTCTTTGACGCCTTCACCGTTGCGCCCGTGGCACTTGGCGCAGTGCTGGCGGTAGAGGTCGCGCCCGGCGGAACTGGAGTCCGCGGCGGACAAATCCAAAGGGGCCAGCCAACCGCCGAACAGCAGCAGGGCGGCCAGAAGCTGAATCTTGCGAGCCAAAGTCATGCGTTAATGATACGGACGTTCCGTCCCATCACGGGGTTACGGGCCGGTAGCTTGACGGAATAGTAGAGCGGGGTATTCGAGGTTTTCAAGGCTTTAGGGGGCGTCCGGGGGTTGTTGGGTCGATCTGCAAAAAATAACGCATGGCTCGATACGTGGATTTACGTGGATTTGGGCGGACCGTGGCATGGCATGAGTTCCGGGTTCGGAGTTCAAAGTTCCGGGGTTCGATTTTTGTCGGGTCCAGGTTTGTAAAAAATAACGCATGGCTCGATACGTGGATTTATGTGGATTTGGGCGGACCGTGGCATGAGTTCCGGGTTCGGAGTTCAAAGTTCCGGGGTTCGATTTTTTTATTTTTTTCTCATAGCTGGGCAAAGGTGAGATGACGTGG
>JBFMBT010000254.1:0-9716 GCA_040754875.1 Verrucomicrobiota bacterium
CGCCGCATCCGGTTCCCCCGCCGCGCCCGCCACCGCCGTTTGTGCCGCCCCGCCCGCGTCCCACGCCGCCGCCAGTCGTCCTGATGCCGCTGGAACTGGCCTCGCATCAGGTGCATGCGCGGTTGCGCGACCAACTGGCTGTCACGACGGTGGAACAGGTGATTTACAATCCCAATCCGCGCCGGCTCGAGGGCACGTTTTTATTTCCGCTGCCCAAGGGCGCGCACATCAACAAGTTCACCATGGAAATCGGCGGCAAACCGGTCGAGGCCGAATTGCTCGCCGCCGACAAGGCCCGGCGCATCTACGAGGACATCGTGCGCAGCATGAAAGACCCGGCGCTGCTCGAATATGCGGGGCGCGATTTGCTCAAGGCGCGCATCTTTCCCATCGAACCGCACGAGCGCAAACGCATCACGCTTTCTTACACGCAACTGCTCAAGAACGACACCGGGCTGGTCAGCTACAGTTACCCGTTGAACGTCGAGAAGTTTTCCGCCAAACCCATCAAGACTTTCAGCCTCAAGGTCGAGGTCGAAACCAAACAGCCGCTCAAATCGATTTATTCGCCGAGTCACACGGTCGAAATCAAACGTGACGGCGACCGGCGCGCCACCATCGGCTTCGAGGCGAGCGACACGCGCGCCGACCGCGATTTCCAGCTCTATTATGCGCCCGAGAAGGACGAGATCGGGCTGAATCTGATGACGTATCGCACCGGCGACGGCGAGGGGTACTTCCTGCTGCTCGCCGCGCCCGGTGTGACGGCGGATAAAAAACAAGTCGTGCCCAAGGACGTGGCGTTCGTGCTGGACACGTCCGGCTCGATGGCCGGCAACAAACTCGAACAGGCCAAGAAGGCGCTGCAATTCTGCGTGGAAAATCTCAACGCGCAGGACCGCTTCGAGGTGGTGCGTTTCTCGACGGAAATCGAATCGTTGTTCGGCGGCATGGTGGAGGCCACGGGCGACCACCGCAAGCGCGCGCGGGAATTTGTCGCTGACCTGAAGCCCATGGGCGGCACGGCGATTCATGAGGCCTTGCAACGCGGGCTCGCCCTGCGCCCCGAGCAATCCGAGCGCCCGTTCGTCATCATCTTTCTCACGGACGGACGCCCCACCATTGGCATCACGGACGAGGATTCCATCGTGAAGAGCGTCGAGAAGTTCGGCCAGACGCGCGTCTTCTGCTTCGGCATCGGCACGGACGTGAACACGCACCTCCTGGACAAGATCACCGAGAAAACGCGCGCGTTCAGCCAGTACGTGCTGGCCGAGGAGGACATCGAGGTGAAGGTCTCGAACTTCTTCACCAAGATCAAAGACCCCGTGCTGGCCAATCCGCAACTGACGTTCGGCGGCAACGTGCGCGTGACCAAGCTCTATCCTTCGCCGCTGCCCGATTTGTTCAAGGGCGGGCAGGTCGTGCTGGCCGGGCGCTACACCGGCAAGGGCGATTGCGCCATCACGCTCGCCGGCTCGGTGGGCGGCAAGGAACAGAAGTTCACTTATGAAACGACCTTTCCCGAGCGCGCGGCGGAACACGATTTCATCCCGCGTCTGTGGGCCACGCGGCGCATCGGTTACCTGCTGGACGAGATCCGGCTGAACGGCGAGAACGCGGAATTGCGCGAGGAAGTCACGGAACTGGCGCGCGCGCACGGCATCGTCACGCCGTACACCGCGTATCTCATCGTGGAGGATGAACAACGCCGCGGCGTGCCGCGCACCGCGCAGTCATTGCGGCAGCTCGGCGAAGACCGCGAAGCGCAGGGCGTGGCCGCGGACGCGTGGCGGCAGGTCAACACCGAGCGCTCCGGCGGCGCCGCGGTGTCGCAGTCGCGCCTCGGCCTCGAGTTCAAGGCGGCGGAAAGCGCCGAATCATTGACCCGCGCGAACAAGGAGGCGGCGCGCAGCCTGCGCCTGGCCGCGCCGACCGCGCCAGTCATGACCGCCCCGGCCCCGGCGGCGGCTGGACGGCCGATGGCCAGCGTCGCGGCGCGCGTGGACGGGGTGGCGCAGCGCATGGAAGATTATCGCCAGCAGAACCGTTATGTGGCCGGCCGCAGCTTCTTCCAGAACGGCGAACAATGGATTGATGCGAACGTGCAGAAGCTCGCGAACGCCCGGCGCGTGCGCGTGCAGTTCAATTCATCGGAATACTTCGACCTCATCGCGAAACAACCGCAAGCCGTGCCGTGGCTGGCGCTGGGCCGGCAGGTGCAGTTCGAATTGAACGGGACGGTGTACGAGGTTTACGAGTGAGTGTGCGCCTTTGGGAACTCGTTCCACGACTACAAACGATCCCGCCGTATCCCTTCACTTCTGAACGATTCGTCGAATTCGCGCGGACACAACTTCACCGGGAACCAGTTTAACCTGGCCGCTTTCGATCTCTGCGAGGCGACGGCGTGTTTCGGCGCGCCAAGCAGCTTCTATTTCCGGCGCCGGCTGCAATTCCCGCTCCAACCGATCGACAAGTTCAGCGATTTGGTCGGGTGGCCAATGTCGCGCTTCTTCGACAATCTGCTCCAAAGTCATGGCCATAATCTACACGAATGAGGATCCAAGCTCAATTTGTATCAATGACTTTCTCCATGACCTACCTCAATTTCCCCATCATCTCCAGAATCGCCGCCGTGATCTTCGTCGAAGCCTGCGCCTCCAGGTAGCTCGACTTCGCCCGCCACGTCTCGTAGCCGCCCAGCTCATGGTGCTTCGGCGTGGGCAGATACCCGTTGTAACCGTTGGCCAGCGAGTGCGTGAACGTCGGCCGGAACGGGCTGCGCTCCTTGATCTCCAGGCCGATCTCCACAAACGTTTCGCACGGGATCGCCGCGATGCCCAGCTCGCCAATGCGGAACGCCTGCACAATGCATGCCACCTGATCCGGATACGCCGCCATCTGCACCGTCTCGCGCGCGTAAATCTCCTCCAACGTTTCCATGCGCGGCAGCTTCTTCGCGCGCGACATGATCTCCTTCGCCTGCGCCACCTCCTCGGCCGTCGGCTTGCGCACGCCCAGCTTCAGTTCCTTCTGCGCCGCCGCCAGCGACACCGTGTCGCGGAATTGAATCGTCTTGTAAACCCGCGCCGCTTCCGTCGCCACCTTGTCCGCCACCTGCCGCATCTTCGCATACGGCGGATACGACTCTCCCTTCACGCGAAAATTGATGTTGTTGATGTCGCCGCTCGTCCCGTTGGACAACATTCCCACGAACGCCGGGTCCTGGCGGTCCGCACCCAGCAACTGCTGGATGCGGTCGCAGAACATCCCGTAGTAATCCGCCGAGATGTGCCCGCCGCCCGTGCCGCCCACATAATGCAACGAATAATTCGCCAGCAACGCCAGCGGTTTGCCCTCCGGCGTCTGCACCGCCAGCACGCACACCTGCGGATCCGTCGGCCCGGCCGGTTCCACCAGCGAATCGCTGCCGCGTCCCGGGTTCATCTTCACCTTGTCATACTTGCCGAACGCGTTCTTCGGCATCGTCCCTTCCTTCAAATACCAACGGCGGTTGAACACCTCGGTTGGCTCGCTGCCCACGGCCCAGCCAAGGCGTGCCGGCGCCAGGTTGTTGAGCGCCCGGCGCACCCCGTCCGCAATCCGCCGCGCCAGGAAATCCTGATACTCCGGGTCCGGCTCGCTTTGGAACACCGCGCCTGCGGTCGGCGCCGAATGCGTGTGCGTGGCGCTCATCATCATGTTTTCCACGGGCAGCCCCGTGGCTTCGTTCACCAGTCGTTTGGCCTGGTCGAAGATCTCGCGCAGGATCATGCAACTGTCGCATACCACGATCACCAGCTTCGTCTGCCCGTCATCCAGCGCCAGGCACCGCGCGTGCAGTTCGTCGTGGACATGCGTGGCCGCGCGGTCCTGCATCCCGCCGTTGATGGAGGTGCCGAGCTTGGGCGTGATGTTGCTCGTGGCCGCCCCCGCGCGAAAGCCCTTCGCCTTGGTTTGTTGCCCCGCCGCACCCAACGGCAGCAACAGCGACAGAACCAATCCGGTGGCGACGCCAAAACGAGTGATGCAGGAACTGTTCATAAGTGATTCGCCGCAGCATAGCCACGCCCGCGAAAACCTCAAACGCCGAAATCACACGCCCCCGCATCGGAGTGCGCTGTCCCCGGGCGCAGCAACGTCAAATGGAACCACCGCATGGGACTGACTGCGATGCAATCTTGCTCTTGTTTAGAGTTCAAGCTTCAGCTTGTGGCGGGCGACGTCGCCCCGTCCAACGCCTCATGGTTCTTCCTTTCGTATTTCCTTCCTTGAAGTTTGAATTTTTGGAACTTGAAGCTTTATTTCAAACGTTTCGTCCCCACCGCCAGCTCATCGATCCACAGCGTCTGCGCGTGCGGCAGCAGGCCCGGCCCGAAATACGGCGTCAGCAGATACTGGTTGAACTTCATCTGCGGAAAATCCGTTGAACGCAGCACCACGTTGGTCTGGTCGATCACCAGCCCGCCGTCGAACCATCCGCGCACGATGCCGTCGGCGTTCGCCTTGTCCGCCTTCAAATCCAGCGTGTTGAGCTGAAACATCGCCTCGATGCAATGCCACGCGTCATCTTTGAACAACGCCTCCTCGCTGTCGTAAAACCTGCCGTTGTAACCGCCCTTGATCGGCCCCTGTGTCAGGCCGTGCGGCGCGTCCTTGTTCTGGATGTCTTGCGCCGCCAGCCGCAGCCGCCCGTTCTGCGGCTCGATATACACCGTCAGATGGCTCGCCGCCGGGCCGTGATACTTCGCGTTCTCCGTCGTCATGAAATGCATCAGGTGCGGATGATACCCGCGCCCCGTCCACCCCCATCCCTTGGACAGCCGGATATGACACCGCAGATAAACCGTGTCCGACGGTTCGAACAACCGGCGCACGCCCGTCGAACTGGCCGGCGTCGTGCCGCCCGCCTTCCACGCAAACTCGAGGCAACCCTTCCCCGCGAACGGCGTGCCCGCAATCGTGAACTTCCCCCCGTCATACCACCCCCGCTGCCACAAATCCGAATCCTCGAAACTCTCGCTAAACAGGACGCCCGTCGATTCCGCCGCCACCGCGTGGCCGCAAATTCCAAACACCAGGGCCAAACCCCAAGCCCGCAATAACACCCGCGCTTTCATGATAATTTTCCTTGCGATGCCGCTCGACTAACGAACCTCAATGAGCCGCTCACCCTGTTCCAATTTGCTCCTGATTTCGGGTAACGAAGGTTCGAGCCAAGCAAACAGCACGCGATTCGTGCAGTTTCCAATGCGCAACCACACGACAGCGGGTGCGCCGGGAGTTCCCACGCAACGGTCCACAAAATCTTCGTCTTTTGTGAGCACTATCCAGTCACCTTCGATGGCGAAATTCCATATGCTCCCATCATCGGAATCACGCAATCCCACGTCGCGAACTGGTGTGGCTGCAAAGCCGCGCTCGCCAAGCCAGCGAGCCAGGGCAGGTGGCAATTGCGCGTCAACCAAAATGCGCATGGCTCAAGCGAGCACGGTGTGGTCGAGATAACGCGCCGCGTACGCAATGCACGCGCGAATGTCCTCCGGCTGAAGGTCGGGAAAATCGGCGAGGATTTCTTCCTGCGTCGCGCCGCCCGCCAGCATGTCCAGCACGTCCTTGACCCGGATGCGCATCCCGCGAATGCACGGACGCCCGCCGCACTGTTTGGGATTGATGGTAATGCGTTCCAGTTCGTTCATCTACCCACAGCCTAGCAGAACCGTGGCCCTTTGCAACAATGCGCGCCCCTCAAAGTCCGACTTTGATTTTATTAGATGCAACAATTGGACATTATCCCCTTCGTGCTTCTTTCGTCATTCGTCATTTCACCGCCGCCACCATCCCATAATTCCCCACCAATTCCTCCACGCACGCCGCATACGCCTCCTTCTTCAGCAGTTCCACCAGCGACTGGTCCGCCGCCGCGCGCGAGTGTTTCGTGCTCAATTCCGTGTCGTTCACCGGCGGCGGCGATAGCGTGGACCAACTGCCTGTGCGCACGTCGATCACCGCCATCTTCACCCGCAACCGCATGTGCTGCTCTTCGTCCGGCACAAGCCGGTTCACCACCGGCACCCAGTTGATCGGTTTGCCCAGCGAGCCGCTGCTGGCCGATTCCAGCACGCCCCAATAACACAGGATCGTCTCGCACCCGCCCTGCGCCGCCGCCAGCCGCAGCGACCGCGAGTAATTGATGTCCTTGTTGTCACCGCTGTGCAATCGCTCCGTCGGCATGCCCGAGAACGGGCTCACCCGACAATGCTCGCTCAACGCCGCCACCATCGGCCCGTCCGGGAACATCGTCCCCGACTGGATCAACAACACCGCGCTGCCCGGTCGCAATTTCAATCGCTGCCCTTGGTCCAGCGCCGCCGCAATGTCCTCGTCCGTGACGTTCTCCTGCCGATACACGCCCAGCACATCAAACTCGTTCAACTCGCCACGATACGTGAATTCGCCACCGCCGCCTTCTGTTTTCGCGTCCTTCGTCTCCTGGTAGTTGGAATTGGAAATCGACCGCGGCTGGCTACACCCCGCCAGCACCGCCACAAACGCAAGAATCGCCAACACCATTTTCATAACGCACCCTTTCGCTTTGAATTTTGAAGCTTCCCTGAAGTTTGGAGTTTCGAACTTGGAGTTTTCCCCGCTTCTTTCGTCATTCGTCATTTGGCCTTCGTCATTCTCACCTCTCCCCCACCGTCGTCTGATACTTCACCCCCGCCGGCACGGGCACCGCCACTGGCACCGTCGTCCCATGCGCGCCCGCTGTCTGCCGCGACGAATCCACCGCCACAAACGCCGTGAAGGCCGACATCAACCCGTAATCCAGCGCCACCTGTTTGATCTCGCGCGGCAACTCGTCCCCGCGCACGTGCGTGGCCTGGTCCGCCAGGTCCGCAATCTTCATGCGCGCCCACACGCTGGCCAGCCCCTTGTGCGTCGCCACCCGGTCATCCAGCTTTGCCGCGAGGCGCACTTCGCTCTCGCCATTGCCCGCCTTGCCGGTGACGCGAATCGCGCCTGTGCCGTGGCCTTTGAATTTGCCCGTCAAAATCACCGGCCGGCCCACGAACAAATCCGGCAGCCGCTTCGGAAACACATCGCTCACCTGCATGGCGCCCCAGTCAATCTGCAAATCCGTCATCGCCGGATGGCTGATGCGCGCGAAAAACAAATCCATCACCTCCGCCGCGCTGTCTTGCGGGCCCAGATACGCCACCGCGCCGCGCCCCAGCTTCGCCATGCTGTCCAGCAGATAACGGTTCACCGAACTGCCCACGCCGAAGCTGAAGATGCGCGTGTCGCCCAGCCGCCGGTGCACCTCGCCCAGAATTTCCGCCTCGTTGCCGATATAACCATCCGTCATGAACGACACGAACCGCAGCCGCTTTGGGTCATGCGGAAAATCCAGCGCCGCCTTGATGCCTTCGATCATCATTGTGCCCCCTTCGCTGTTGAGCGACTCGAGATACTTCAATCCCTGGCGGATGTTCTCCGGCGTGGCTTCGAGCGGACGCGGCCCCAGTTGCGATGCGCGCACGGAAAAGTTGATCAGTTGGAACGTGTCGTCCGGCTGCAAATGCCGCAACGCCCGTTCAATCGCCGTCTTCGCCTGTTCCAGCGGCTTCCCGCTCATGCTGCCGGAACAATCCAAAACGAACACCATTTCCATCGCCTGGCGTGAAAATGATTTCAGATTGTCCGGCGGGTAGAGCATGAGCGTGAAGTAGCCGCCGCGCTCGTCGCGATGCGTCAGCAGGCTCGATTTGATGCGTTCGCCCGCCACGCGATAGCGCAACACAAAATCCTTGTTCGGAATCGAATCGCTCGGGTTCAACGTCACCACCAGCTTCTCCGGCGCGGGCGTCTGCTTGGTCGTCAGGTGCGTGCGCGCCAGCGCCTCTTCGATCTTAACGCCCGCGTCCACCTCCACGCGCACCGCGATGTCGTGCCCGCTGCGTTCGCCGGGCCGCAGGTATTGCACCTCGGTCTTCTGTTGCGACCGGCCCGCGCTGCCGCGCCCCACCGCGCCCACCCCGTGCGTCGAGCCGGGCGGATTGAACCGCGGCCCCACGACCATCGGAAACACGAATTCATACCAGCCATCCACATACGCCAGCGTGTGAAAATATTTGATGTTCACATCGATTTGCTTGCCCGGCTCGATGTTCGCCACCGACTGCGTGAAAATGTTCGGCCGCTCCTGCGTGAGCAGCGACGCCGTGTAACCCTGCGCCCGGGCCGCCTGATAAATCTGCTCCGCCTCCGCGCGCTCGCGGATGATGCCCCGGATGCGCCGCTCGCCAATCACCATGATGAACTCGTTGACCGCCGCGTTCTCCGGCAGCGGAAACACATACACCGCCTCGATCTTCTCGTTGTAGGGATTGTGAAATTGCTGCGTGACCTCGACCGTGGCGATGTACGCGCTGATGCTGGCCTGCACATCCGTGTGCTTGAGCGGCACTGGCACCTCCTGGTCCGCAATCTTCGCCAGCAACCCGCCCCCGCCCGGCAGATCATCCGTCGGCGCCGAATCCAAAAACTTCTCCCGCGCAATGATCCACATTTCATCAGTGGAGGAGATGGAGCGGAAGGGGGAGTCATTTCGATCAACCACCGGCTGAAGCGCCGCTTGCGATGGAATTTGCGTGATGCCCTTGGCCGGCGCTGGATGAAGCGTACGTGACGGCGCGCTGCGTAATTTGTTGTAATCCTGGGCAGGCGGGACAATCACGACTGACTGCAAGGCCTTAACCTCTTTGCTCCGTTCCCACTTGGAGGGCTGCCTCGCAACCGATGCCTGCTCGGCCGTAATAAACTCCTGCTTCGTTTGCCGCCATACGTCCAGTTTGTCCGCGCTCGCCGGCGCCGGGCCGGTCACCGATGATTGGTCGCCCGGTTTCGGCGCCGGTGTCGGCAGCGGTGTCGGACTTCCCGGCGGCAACCCAAGCTGCTTGCGTTTCAATTCCTTGTCCGCATCCCGCAACTCGCGATTCTCCCGCTGCCACGCCTCCAGCCGATCACTGGAAGAACTTGGCGAACTCGTCACGGACGGACGCGGTGGCGGATTGCCCACCGTGGGCGGCGCATCCGAAGCATGCTTCGCACACCCGGCAATCAACAACACCGCGGCCAACACACCACTTGCCGCGATCGCCACCCACGTCTTCATCCTTCGCGCTTCGGTGCCGCGATGAATCCCACGCGGGGCAGTCACTTGCGGAACCGATGAACCCGAGACTCCATATATTTCTCCCTCTCCTGGGGGAGAGGGCCGGGGTGAGGGCGAGCCTTTTCCCCCCACTGACTCTTTGGTCGCGGCTTCAAGCCGTGCTTCCTTCGTCCTTCGACATTCGTCATTCGGATTTTTCATGGCGCTCTCCTTTCCTGCCACGAGGCCGTGGCGGAAACTTTCTTTCCATTGATCGTGCCGGCTGTGGTCAGTTTGACGGCGAACTCCGGCGGTTCGCTCCCGGAAATCTGCACATGAATCGTCGCCACCCGCGTGCGGCCCGTTGGCAGTTGCTCGGCCCCGGCCGTGTTGAACGCCGCCAGGATCACCCGCTCCTGCTGCATCGCCTTCGGATCATAATACGGCGGCTGCTTGAACGCCCCCGATTCCCCACCCTCGATGCCCGCGATCTTCGCCTGCCCGCGCTCCACCACGACCTCCAGTTGATACGCCGCCAGCGGCGCATTTTTGGCGT
>JBFMBT010000255.1:0-9692 GCA_040754875.1 Verrucomicrobiota bacterium
AGTCCCGCCGGGCGGGTTGAGGAGGCTCTGACCCTGCCTCATTTGACCCATGTAACCCAGGTAACCCATGCACCAGGAAGACGCCCTTCACGACCGTCCGCCCAAATCCACCTAAATCCACATCTGCATGCCATGCAAAATACTCGTGGCAGTCCCGCCGGGCGGGAGGCTCTGACTTCAGGCCCGCCCCCGGCGTCGGCGTCACATGCTACCGCCGCCGCAAATCCATCCTCCCGCATCTCTCCAGACACGCATCCCGCCAACCGTGCCCACTGCCCGCTCCCCCTTGTAACCTTTACCCCCGCCAACCCGTCGAACGCTGATAGAATGTTACATCCCATTTGGCAGAAATATTCATGGCCTAACCCTTGGCGTGCCAGTAAGTTGTAAACATCAGCCAAAGCAGCCGTGAATACGCTTAAATCATTCGCCACGTTGCCGGTCATGTTATTGACCGCCGCAACCGGTGTCGCCCAGACCGCCAAGGTGGATTTCGAGCGCCAGGTGTATCCCATTTTTCAGAAAGCCTGCTTCGAATGTCACGGTGCGGAAAAACAGAAGGGCAAGCTGCGCCTCGACACGCGCGAAGCTGCCATGAAAGGCGGCAGCAGTGGCGGATCCATCGTCCCCGGCAAGGCGAAGGAAAGTGAATTGTATCGTCGCATCACCCTGCCGGCGGGGCACGACGACGTGATGCCCAATCGCGGCGAGCCGTTGTCGAAGGCGCAGACCGACCTCATCGGGCGCTGGATCAACGAAGGCGCCCGCTGGCCGGACGGCATCAAGCCCGCCCCGCATTGGGCGTATGTGAAACCGGAGCGTCCGCCATTGCCGCAGGTGAAGTCCAAGTGGCCGAAGAACGAGATCGATTACTTTATTCTCGCTCGATTGGAGCAGGAAGGCCTGCCGCCGTCGCCCGAAGCCGACAAGGCACGGTTGTTGCGCCGCGTGCATCTGGATTTGGTCGGTCTGCCGCCGTCCCCGCAACAAGTCGAAGCATTCTTGAAGGACACCAGCGCGAAGGCTTACGAGCGCGTGGTGGATGAATTGCTGGCGTCGCCGCAATACGGCGAGCGCTGGGCGCGTCCCTGGCTGGACCTCGCGCGCTACGCGGACTCACACGGGTTTCAGCGCGATGATTTGCGCGATGTCTGGGCCTATCGCGATTGGGTCATCAACGCGTTGAACGCCGACATGCCGTTCGACCGGTTCACCATCGAGCAACTGGCCGGCGACCTGTTGCCCAATGCCACGGTGGACCAGAAGATTGCCACAGGCTTTCATCGTTGCGCGCCGACCAATGTCGAAGCCGGCACCGACCGCGAGGAAAACCGCGTCAACCAGGTGTTCGACCGCGTGAACACCACGGCGGCGGTGTGGTTGGGCACCACGATGGAATGCGCGCAATGCCACGACCACAAGTACGACCCGTTCACGCAGAAGGATTACTACCAGCTTTTTGCCTACTTCAATAACACGGAGATGGAGACGGACTTCGTCAGCCCGAAGGCCAAGGCATCGCTCAAATTCGTGGGACCCTACCTGCCGTTGCCGGATCGCAACGACACGCAGCGCGCGGAATTGCAGGCCCAGATTGAGGCGTTGGACGAAAAGATTGCGGGGCGCACGAAGCAGCTTGCCGCCGAGCAGGCAAAGTGGGAGCAAACCGCGCTGGCGGACCTGGCCAACGCGGCCCAATTGCATCCGCTGGAGGTCGCGGAGTTTGATTCCTCGGGCGACTCCAATTATCGCATCCTGGCCGACAAGTCCGTGTTGCTCGTGGATGACGCGCCGGACCGCGACACCTACACCATCACGGTGAACACGAAGCTCACTGGCATCACCGGCTTCAAGCTCGAAGCGTTGACCGATCCTTCGCTGCCGGGCAATGGCCCGGGACGCGGTGACGAGAAGCGCCCGAATTTCGTGCTGAATTCGTTCACCATCACCGCGAAGCCCGCGGGGGGCAGCGGCAAAGGCGAACGTGTTGCGTTGAAGAGTGCGGAAGCCTCGTTCTCGCAGGGGAACTTTCCCGTGAAGAATTTGTTGATGCCCGACAACGGCCCGCGGGGCGGTTGGGCGATTGGCACTCAATTTCACATGGACCATTGGGCGACGTTCGAAACCGAAAAACCAGTTGGCTCGCCGGATGGCGCCACTCTGACCTTCACATTGGTGCAGAACTTCGGCGGCGGCCGCACCATCGGGCGCGTCCGGTTGTCGGCGTTCACCGGTAGCATGGGCAGCAAGGCGTTGCCGGCGGACGTCGTGAAAGCCTTGGGCGCGCCGGCGGAGAAACGGACCGCCGCGCAGAAAAAACAACTGGCCGATTTTTATGCCACGCAGGACAAGCCGCTGGCGCTGCACAAGCTCAAGCGCGCGGAATTGGAGAAGGAGATGCGCGCCATCAAGGCCGCGCAGACACTGGTCATGCAGGAGCTCGACCAGCCGCGCATGGCCACCATGTTTGTGCGTGGAAATTTTCTCGAAAAGGGCGCTCCGGTGAAGGCGACCACGCCAGCCGTGTTGCACAAGGCGCCCGGCGGCCCGGAGAACCGCCTTACGCTCGCTCGCTGGCTGGTGGACAAGGATAATCCGCTGGCGGCGCGCGTCACGGTGAATCGCTGGTGGGCGGAGTTTTTTGGCCGCGGCATCGTGTCAACGCTCGAAGATTTCGGCGTGAAAGGCGAGACGCCCACGCATCCCGAATTGCTCGACTGGCTGGCGACGGAGTTCATGGCGCGCGGCTGGTCGATGAAGCACATTCACAAGCTCATCGTGATGTCGGCCACCTACCGGCAATCCTCGAAGCTGACCACCGAACTTCTGGCGCGCGATGACCAGAACAAGCTTTACGCGCGCGGCCCGCGTTTCCGTCTCGATGCCGAATCCATTCGCGACAATGCGCTGGCGGCATCGGGCTTGTTGAGTCTCAAGCTGGGCGGGCCGCCGGTGCGGCCGTATCAACCGCCGGGTTTGTGGGAGAACAAGGTCGGCGGCGAACGCGTCACTTACGAGACCAGCGAAGGCGAGGATGCGTACCGGCGCGGCATCTACGTGGTCTGGAAACGCGGCTCGCCGTACCCAAGCTTTGTGAATTTCGACGCGACGGCGCGCACCGCGTGCGTCATCAAGCGCTCGCGTTCGAACACGCCGTTGCAAGCCCTGACGCTGTTGAATGATCCCGTGTATGTCGAGGCGGCCATGGCGCTGGCGCGGCGCGTGTTGAACGAGCGGCCGGACGCCTCGGTCGAGGCGCGCATTGAACATGCGTTTCGCCTTTGCCTGACCCGCGCGCCCAAGGTGGAAGAGATGGCCGCGCTGAAACAGTTGTTCGCGGCGCAGGCGCAGGCCTACGCGGCGGATGCGAAGGCCGCGCAGGCGCTGATTGGAAAATTCGAACTGCCAAAGGGCATCAACGCCGGCGAGTTCGCCGCCTGGCATGCGGTCACCACGGCATTGTTGAACCTGGACGAAATGATTACCAAAGGATAGCGCATGAACACCGACCTTCAGGACATCACCCGGCGCGCGTTCTTGCAGCGGTCTGGTGTGTGTCTGGGTTCCGTGGCGCTGGGCTCGTTGCTGGCGGAAAGCGCTTTCGCGAAGAACATCAATCCGCTCGCGCCGCGCAACCCACACTTCCGTCCGCGCGCAAAAAATATCATCTACCTCCACATGGTCGGCGCGCCGTCGCACCTCGACCTGTTCGATTTCAAGCCCGAGCTGGCGAAATACGACGGCAAGCCGTGTCCCGAGGAATTCATCAAAGGCAAGCGGTTCGCCTTCCTGCGCGGCCACCCGAACATTGCGGCGACGAAATTCCAGTTCCAGAAGCAAGGGCAGAGCGCGCACGAGCTTTCCGAGTTGCTGCCGAATCTGGCGTCGATTGCCGACGACATCGCCATCGTGAAATCGCTGCACACGGAGGAATTCAATCACGCGCCGGCGCAGTTGTTTCTGCACACGGGTTTTGGCCGATTGGGGCGGCCAAGCCTCGGCGCATGGGTGACTTACGGGCTTGGCTCGGAAAATCAGGATTTGCCCGCCTACGTGGTGATGTTGTCCGGCCCGCTGGCCGGCGCTGGCACCAGCTTGTGGTCCACAGGTTTTCTGCCGAGCGTTTATCAAGGCATTCAATTCCGTTCCAGCGGCGAGCCGGTGTTGTTCCTCACGAATCCCAAGGGACATTCGACCGATGACCGCCGGCGCGTGCTCGACACGGTGCAAAAGCTGAATGAAACGCAACTCGCCGACGTGGGCGATCCGGAGATTGCCACGCGCATCAGCCAGTACGAGATGGCGTATCGCATGCAGATGTCGGTGCCGGAGTTGATGGATATTTCCAAGGAGTCAAAGGCAACGCTCGCCATGTATGGCGCGGAGCCGGGCAAGGCGTCGTTCGCGAACAACTGCCTGCTGGCGCGCCGACTCGTCGAGCGCGGCGTGCGCATGGTGCAGCTTTACGACGCCGATTGGGATCATCACAGCGACCTGGCGAACCGGCTGCCGCGCAAGTGCAAGGACGTGGACCAGGGCATGACGGCGCTGGTCAAGGATCTCAAGCAGCGCGGTCTGCTCGATGACACGCTCGTGGTCTGGGGCGGCGAGTTTGGCCGCACCCCGATGATGCAGACGGATTCCGGCAGTGGCACTGCCACCAAGCCCGGCCGTGACCATCATAAGGACGCGTTTTGCATGTGGATGGCGGGCGGCGGCATCAAGCCCGGCGTCACCGTCGGCCGCACCGATGAATTCGGCTACGGCATCGTCGAGAATCCCGTTCACGTGCACGACCTGAACGCGACGTTGCTGCACCTGCTGGGCATCGACCACGAGCGCCTGACCTATCGCTATCAAGGCCGCGAATTCCGCCTGACCGACGTTCACGGCCACGTGGTCAAAGAATTGCTCGCGTGACCTTGCGGTTCACTAGCGCGGCATGAAAACTGCATCTGAATTTCTTCATACCGGCGAAATGAGCCGCCGGGCGTTCCTGGCGGCAACGGCTTCCTGCCTGACGGTCGCGGGCATGGCAACTGGCGCACCCAAACCATTCAAGCCGCGCTTCGCCATCTGCAACGAGGTGTTCGGCGACTGGCCGTTCGACAAAGCGTTCGCGTTTGCCGCGGAAGCGGGCTATCAGGGAATCGAATTCGCGCCCTTCACGGTCGCGAATGACGTCCGCACGGTAAGCGCGGCGCGGCGCAAACAAGTGCGCGCACAGGCCGCAGAAGCGGGCCTGGAAATTCTCGGGCTGCACTGGTTGCTGGCGAAGACGGACGGTTTTCACCTGACCAGTGCCGACGAGAAGGTGCGCCGGGAAACAACGGCCTACCTGAAGGCGTTGACACATTTCTGCGCGGACCTGGGTGGCAGGCTGCTCATCTTCGGGTCGCCGCAACAGCGAAGCCTCGCGCCGGGGATGACGCGCGCGGAAGGCTTGCAGCACGCTGCGGAAATCATTCACGGCCTGCTGCCGGTGATGGAGGAGCGCGACGTGACGCTGGCGCTGGAACCGTTGTCGCCGAAGAGCACGAATTTCCTCAGCACCGCGGCCGAAGCCGTGGAGTTGATCGACAAAGTCAAATCGCCCCGTTGCCGTCTCATCCTGGACTGCCTGGCGATGTCCACGGAATCCTCGGCGATTCCGGATTTGATCCGGCGACACAAGGAGCATCTGGTGCATGTCCAGGTGAATGACCCAAACCGGCAGGGCCCCGGCTTTGGCGAGCTGGATTTTGTTCCCATCCTGTCGGCATTGCGCGAGATTGAATATCGTGGCTGGCTTTCGGTGGAGGTGTTCGATTTTTCACCCGGACCGGAGCGATTGGCGCGCGAAAGCATCAGCTACCTGAAAGCATGCTTGAAGTAATGGCGCCTATTCCACTTGCAACCGGGGAGCCGCGTGACATGTTGCGGCGTGGCGCGTCCAAATGATTGTGAAGATTTCCATCGTGGTGCCGGCGTTCAATGAAGAGAAGTTGCTGGGTGATACCTTGCGTCATATCAGGCGGGCAGGGGAGGCGTTTCGCGAACGCGGATGGGATTATGAGTTGATTGTGTGCGACAACAATTCAACGGACCGCACGGCGGAGATTGCGCGGGCGGAAGGTGCGACGGTGGTGTTTGAATCGGTGAACCAGATTTCGCGGGCGCGCAATCGCGGGGCCGAAGCTGCGGCGGGGGACTGGCTGTTGTTCATCGACGCGGATTCGCGCCCCACCCGCGAACTGCTGGGAGATCTGGCGGACCACCTGGCGACCGGCAAGTATCTGGGCGGTGGCGCGACGGTGACGCTGGATGGAGATTACTTCTGGCCGGAAATGATTACGCGCGGATGGAATCTGTTGAGCCGGATGCGGCGGTGGGCGGCGGGGTCGTTTGTTTTTTGCGAAACGGCGGCGTTCCGGAAACTGGGCGGATTCAGCCTGGAGCTTTATGCGAGCGAGGAAATTGAACTGAGCGAGCGCCTGAAGAAGGAGGCGCGGGCGCGCGGGAAGAAGATGGTCATATTGAAGCGGCACCCACTGGTGACATCGGCCCGCAAATTGCATTTGTATTCGCTGCGCGAGCATCTGCGCTTTCTGGGCAAAACGATCCTCAGCACGGGGCGGACGTTGCGAGAGCGGGAGGCGTGTCCGACGTGGTACGATGGGAGACGATGATTTGTCATGGCACCCGGGCCTGATGCCGGTAAAATTGAGAGCATGTTGACGCAACGCCAGCGACCGGTTTTGTATGCCGTTATCGGCATCGTGGCAATCTGGCTCGTGGCGTGGGGCGGTTACACGTTTGCGAAGCATTCCAAAGTGACGGCGGAGAAGGTGGCCGCGTATCTGCGTGAGACGGAGTTGAGCAAGCTTTCAGCCGAGGCGCGCGCCAGGGCGTTGCGGGACCTGGCGGCGAAGTTGAACGCGCTGCCGTACGAAGAGCGGCGCGCGGCGCGGATGGACGACGAGTGGAATCGCTGGTTCCGCGAGATGACTGACAAGGAGAAGTCGGAATTCCTGGATGCGACGCTGCCGACGGGTTTCAAGCAGATGCTGACGGCGTTCGAGCAATTGCCGGAAGCGAACCGGCGCCGCGCCATTGGCGATGCGATGCGGCGGCTGAAGCAGGCGCGCGACGAGATGGCAACCGAAGGCGGGCCGTTTCGCGACCGAGGAACAAACCGCCCGCCGGAGTTGAACCCTGAGTTGCAGCAAAAGGTGATTCAAACGGGGCTCAACGCATTCTACAGCCAGAGTTCGGCGCAGACCAAGGCGGAGCTGGCGCCGTTTCTGGAGGAGTTGCAACGGGCGATGGAGAGCGGGCGGGTATTTCGGGGAAGGTGAACTGAGAGAGACAGCCGATTGAGAAGCACGAACCGAGAATTGAGGATAGAGAGCGGAGGATGGAGGGATTCTGTCCGGCGAGAAGCGGCGTTTACGTTGGTGGAGTTGTTGGTGGTGACAGCGATCATCGGGATTCTGGCGGCGCTGTTGCTGCCGGTGCTGGCCAAGGCGAAGGAGTCGGCGAAGGCGGCGGCCTGCCTGGGCAACCTGCGACAGGTGGGCGTGGCGCTTCAGCTTTATGTGCAGGGGAACAACAATCGGTTGCCGGTCATGTATGACGCCTTGTTTTCCACGAACGGGCCGGTGACGAACGCCGGGCGGACCGTGGATATCGTGTTGTCGAATTACCTGGGCGACGTGCGCGTGCTGCGTTGTCCGTCGGATGACAAATTGCTTTATGAGAACACGAAGTCGAGTTACGGGTGGAATGTGCTGGTGAACGGGCAGGATGCGGACCGGTTTCGCATCATGACGATGAGTCTGCCGGCGCATCAGACGCCGTTGTTCTTCGACAAGGAGGCGTTTCATCGGGTGAAAGGGGAGGGCAGGGGAGTGAACTATTTGTACGCGGACGGGCACATCAAAAATCTGCTGGCGGTGGGAGGGAGCCGGTGATCGAGCTGCGCCAGTTGCACAAGAAATTCGGGGAACGCGACGCCGTGGTGGCGCTCGATTTGACCGTGCGCAAAGGAGACATCTTCGGTCTGCTGGGTCACAACGGCGCCGGCAAGAGCACCGCCATCGGCATGATGCTGGGACAGGTGTGGCCGACCTCCGGCGAGGCGCGCGTGTGCGGGCACGAGGTGACGACGCACCGGAACCAGGCGTTGCAAAAGGTGGGCGCTATTTTTGAGACCCCGGTGTTTTACGATTACCTGAGCGGATGGCGGAATCTGGAAATCCTGAGCCAGTACACGGCGCCGACTCCACGCGAGCGCATCCAGGAAATCATCCAATGGGTTGGGCTGACGGGACGCGAGCATTCGAAGGTGCGGACGTATTCACACGGCATGCGCACGCGGCTGGCGCTGGCGCAGGCACTGTTGCCGAACCCCGAGCTGTTGATTCTCGACGAGCCGAGCGACGGCCTGGATCCGGAAGGCATTCACGAAATGCGCCAGACGATTCTGCGGCTGCACCGCGAGATGGGCCTGACGATTTTTCTGTCGTCGCATCTGCTGAACGAGGTGGAGCAGTTGTGCACGCGCATCGCGGTGTTGAGCCAGGGGCGCAAGGTGTTTGAAGGCACGCTCGACGAGATCCAGCAGACGCGCGACTGGGTGCGGTTGCAGACGGATGATTTTGGCAAGGCGGCACAACTGCTGCGGGAAGCGAAGCTGATCAGCGACGCGCGGGATGGGCGGTTGGTCGCGCTGGCGGACGGCGTGAAGACCGATGCGCTGGTGCGGTTGCTGGTGGGGCGGGGGATGCCCGTGTATGAAATCGCCCGCGAACAAACCACGCTGGAGGGATTCTATCTCGAATTGATGCAAACCGAACGGAAGCCCGCGCAGCCTCCGCCGTTGAAGGAGGGGCATTGATCATGTTCCTGCTCCAACTACGCAACGAGCTGTGGAAGCTGTTCGGGAAGAAGCGGACTTACATCGGCTTCGGCGCGCTGCTGTTGACGCAGACCATCATGCTGCTGTTGTTCCGCTTCACGCGATGGAAAGAGCAAATGGCGCGCATGCTCGATGGCAACGGTTACATGGCGGAGCAGTTCATCTCCATTCTGACGGTGGCTGTGGTGATGTTATACCCGCTGGCACTGTTCCTGTTTCCGCTCTACCTGACGTTGGTGGGCGGCGACCTGGTGGCGAAAGAGGCCGAGGACGGGACCTTGCGGATGATTTTATCGCGGCCGATATCACGCGCGCGGCTGTTGATGGTCAAGTGGCTCGCAGGCGCGGTCTTTTCGTTCATCCTGGCGGCGTCACTGGGCTTGCTGGGGATGCTGTTTGCGTCGTTCTGGTTTCCGTGGGGCAACATGTTTGTGTTCGTGCCCGGTGAAATGTTCAGCATGTTCAACGCATCGGATGGTTTGAAATATTACGCGATGGCGCACCTGTTTCTGGCGGTGAAGGCGTGTACGGTCATGGGGCTGGCGTTCATGTTCTCGTGCCTGAACGTGAAGCCGGCGGCGGCAACGATCCTCGCCTTGTCCTTTGTGTTCCTGAATGTGGTGCTGCAAAACATCCCGTTCTTCTCGGATTACAAGAGCTGGTTCTTCACGTACCACGCGAACGCCATCTGGTTTCAAATCTTTGCCCAGCCGACGCCGTGGTGGAAGATCACCGAATCATTGTTCGTGCTGCTCGGTTACAACCTGACGTTCATCGTCGTGGGGCTGACGCT
>JBFMBT010000256.1:0-9617 GCA_040754875.1 Verrucomicrobiota bacterium
GGCCGCGCAGCGTCCCCTTCATTGGAGTGCGTTTCCGGGGCTGAGCGTGGAACTGCTGGTGAGCGAGGAGCGGCAGATTCGCAAGGGCGATCTGGCGGCGATCTGTCTGGACTACGGGCAGGTGTCCCGCCCGATGCTCATGATGCACGCGCAGGAATTGTGGAACATGGAGCGGATTCTGGCGGACGATCCCAGCGCCACCAACAGCCTCAGCGCCGACCTGTATCAGGGCGGGACCATGTACCTCATGGGCATGCAGTACTATGAACGCGTCAACCAGTTCCGCGAGTTCAACGAGCGGATTCACAAGGTGCGGGTTGTTTCTGAGTTTGCCTCGGGCTTGTCCGGGCTGAGCGCCAAACGCGAAAGCGGACAGTTGCCCAACAACGGCGATGTCATCCTGGTGCTGCCGCGCGTGGACATGAGTTTTCGCCAGACCGCCTTGCTGGGCAACAGCACGCTACACCCGGACTCGGGGGCCGATCCGCAGCAGGCGGTGCTCGACTACCGGGCGTTGCATCTGGCGGAGTACTCGGCTGAAGAACATCAGATTATCAACTCGTACTTCGGCCAGAGCGGGTCGATTTCGACGATCAAACTCTTGCAGTTGGCCCAGCAGCGGGCCACCAACGGCAATCCGGGTGTGGTGGTGCTGAACGCGCAGAATTACCAAACCTACGCCACCACCACTTACAACGGCACGGCGCTCAAGGACCACGACCCGGCACTGTGGGCCAAGGTCGTGGATTTCTTCCGCCGTTCCGCCGTCTCCAATCTGAACGTGGCGATGGTGACGCCCGGCTCGATTGTCAACGATTCGGGTACGTATCAGGGCATGGGCGTGCTGCTTTGGTCGCCCTATTTTGAAGACGCCGCCCTCATCAGCCCCAATCTCAATGGCGGCGTGGCGGGGAAAAATCTCAGCGATGCGGCGCTTGGCTCGCCCAACTCGGTCAATCAACGTTTGAGCCTCAACGGCCCGGTTTTTTCGCTCGACCTCATGCCGGTGGATGCGTCCAACAGAATTCTCGCCTTGGACGTGAATGCGGGCTTTCACACGGCTAACGTCGCCGATTTTGCTAACCAGGACTACTACGTATATTCATCGTTCCACGAGCAAATGACGGCCAATGCGCTGAACCAATTGTCCATCGCTTCTCAAGGTTCATTGCATGATAACTACGCGCAGATGAGGCTTGCAGAAGCGGGCGACATGGGGTTTTTAGGCGGAGTCAGCTACGGTTTGAGTCAGATTGGTACTCCAGTGTCTGACCCGGTCCACGCGGTCACAGGCGAGTTTTACGTCGATGCCGTGGATCTCACCCTGCCGGGGCCGATGCCCCTTCAAATCCGGCGGAATTATTCGAGCCACAATGTGGCCGACAACCAATTTGGGTACGGCTGGAAACTCAATTACATGCCGTTCTTGAGCTTGAACAGCAGCAACACCGTCATCTTTGCCGCCGAACCGGACGGGTCGGTGGTGGCCTACGAACAGACCGGCACCAACGCCAATGTCTGGCTGCCCGACGCGTCGTTGAATCCGCAAATGGTCAATCGCACCTCGCAAGGCATCGGTTCCACCGCCAACCTGTTCCGGGCGCGCATTGAAAAGGTCGTCGATGGCGGCAACACCTTTTACCATTTGTTCCATCCGAATGGCAGCGAACGTATCTTCAAGGTAATGACCTTCAGCGGGTCGGTGTCCAGCACCCGGCCTTATCTCGTCGAGTGGTACGATGACCGGGGCAACTTCTTTTTGTTTGAATACGGCAACGACGTGACCCAGGCCGATTACGGCGAAGTGCGCCGCATCCAGAGCTGCAACGGCAGTTATCTGGGTTTCTATTACGATGTCTTCGGACATGTCACCGAAGCCTACACGGGAGACGGACGGCGTATTCGTTACGGCTACGATGGATTCGGCGACCTCGTAAAAGTCACCCTGCCAGATGCCTCGGTCGAGGAATACGAGTACGAACACGGCAGCCTGTCGGTGACCAACGGCAGCAACGTGACGGTTTCGCCCTATTCCACGCACCTGTTGATTCGCGAGGCCAAACCGGATGGCCGGTTGCTGGTCAACGCGTATGACGAACACCGGCGCGTGACCAACCAGATGGCCACAGCCGGCGTGGACCTCAACCCCATCCGCAATGCGACGTTCGTGTACTCGAACAACTTTGTGTTCACCAACTCCTTCACGAACACCATCACCGGCACGACTTTTGTTTACGATTTCTTTGACCACCTCACACGGCACGATTACACCAATGGACTCATCACCAAGGTCACTGATCCTCTCGGCGCGGCAGTAGAACAGCACTGGTACGCGGACGACGCGACTCCACCCGGCCATCCGCGCAGCCTCTGGAAGAAGCAAGACCAGCGCGGCCTCTGGACGGAGTACCAATACGATGCGGCGGGCAACGTCACCAACGCCATCGTGACGGGCGATCTGACCGGCGACGGTCAGACCACGAACGCTGTCACCACGACGACGTACAACACCAACAACCTGCCGCTCGTGATCACCGACGCGCTCGGCAACAAGGTTGAATACGTGTATAACGCCACGTATCCGTTCCTGCGCGAACAGGTGATCCAGTATGCGGGCGCGACGCCGATCATCACCAACCGGATGACGTATTACAACGTCACCAATACGTTCACCTCCGGCGGCGTCAGTTACACCAATCTCGCTTTTGGCCTCTTGCAGCAGGTGGTGCGCGCGTACGACGCGCCGGACGCCGCCACCACCGCCTGGACCCACGACGGGCGCGGTTACCTCACCCAGCAGATTCAGTACACCGGCACGGGCGATCCGAATGTGACTAACACCTTTTTCTACAATGACCGGGGTGAACTGGTGGAAACGGCCGACAGCGCAGGGCGCAAGGTGAAGTCCGACTTTGACGCGCTGGGCCGTCCAAAACTGCGCGAAGTGTATGAAGCCGGACAGACCCAGCCGCTGTCGTGGGCGTACTCCCATTTCAATCCCAACGGCGAACTGACGTGGAGCGATGGGCCGCGTTTTGACCCCGAGGACTACGTTTGGCGCGACTATGACGGGGCCGGACGCCAGACCGTCGAAATCCGCTGGCGCAGCCAGGCCAAGGAGGACGGCAGCGGCGTGGAGGCGCCCACCGGTGACGCGCTCTTCGCCACGACATTTTATGAGTACGACGGATTCAGCAATCTTACCAACATCATCGATCCCCGCGGCAATTACATGCGGCGCAAGTTCGACGCCCTCGGGAGGTTGACCAACGAAGTGTTTTACTCGGCGGCGGGCGCGGCATTGGCCACCAACGCCTATGCCTACGAGCCGGGCGGGTTGCTCTCCGTGGCCACCAACGCGCTGGGTGGTGTGGCGAAAAAGTATTACACCGCCAGCGGCCAGCCTCTGCGCGAGGAAAGCGCGGACGGTTCGACCAATCAATGGCGGTATTATTTGGATGGCCGATTAAAGCGGGAGATCCAACGCAACGGCGCGTACTGGGAAACCACCTATGACGACGCCAATCGCCGCACCACCCGTGTCTTTTACACCACCAACGGCACGGCCCTGGCCACGAACATCACCGAGATGGACCGGCGCGGCAATGTCGTCCGCACCGTCGATGCGGCCGGGTTTGCCAGCACCAATGTGTTCGACGGATTGGACCGCTTGAAAATCTGGCTTGGCCCGCTGATCAGCACGACCCCGCCCGAAGGCTCGCCGCCCTCCCCCGGCGGCGGTTCGGCGGCCAATATCCAACAGGTGTTTACCAATTATTTCGACGCCGCCGGCATCGTCACCACCAACGTCAACGCCCTCGGCGAAAAGACCATCACTTACACGGACGCGCTCGGGCGGGTGACACGCACAGAAGTTCGCACGTCCGGCAATGTCTTGGTGCGGGAAACCGGCACGGCGTACGCGCAAAACCATCACGGCCTCACGGTGACGAATGGTTCCGGGTCCACCGCCATTCTCTCGACGACCTACACGGACAACGACGGGCACAACGTGCTGTCGTTGAGTTATCCGGCGGCGAACGTCACGCATTTTACGCTCCGGGATTTTGACCTGACCGGCAACCTGCTCTTCGAAGGCCGGTATGCGCGGACCAACTCGACGCAAACGCAGTTTACCAGTGCCTTGTTCTCGTATGACGGGTTGAACCGGTTGGTGCAAAAGACCGACCGCGACGGTGCCATCACCACCTTCGCCTACAATCCCGCTGGCAACCTCACCAATCAGGTCGTTCCCGGCGGCCTGATCTGGAACGCCGCGTATTCCAGCGCCGGGCAGATGCTCACCAACTGGAATGCCAGTTCGGGCGGCTCGGTTGTCCGGGCCAACGGCTATACCTATTATGGTACCGGCAGCGGGTGGATGGGATTGCTCGAAACGCAGACCGACGCGCGCGGCGTGGTCTGCACCCACACCTACGACCACTGGCTGCGTCCGCTGACTAATATCTATAGCGGCCCGCTCGACGAGCAGGACATGATCACCGCCTGGCTCCATGACGTGCGCGGGTTGCTGACCAATGTCGTCGAACGGTTTGCGTTGACCAACACCGGGCCGGAGGTGTCCATCCGGCGCGAATACAACGCTTATGGGCAGTTGACCGTCGAGCAAGTACAGTTCGGTCCGGACATCCTCAGCAGCAGCCTGAGCAGCAGCCACGCCTACAACTCGGCCGGGCGGCGGGCGGCGGCGGGCTTTGGCCTGTTCGGTTACAACTTCGAATGGCGCGCCGACGGCGCATTATCTCGCGTGGACACCCTGTACGGCGACACCACGTACGGCTACGACACGGCCGGGTTGCTGACGAACCGCGTTTCCGGTGTGCGAGACACGCGCATCAACTCGCGGGACGGCATGGGCCGACCGCTCACGGTCGAGACCAAGGCCAACAGTGTCACGCAACTGACCGAAACGCTGGCCTACACCGGGGACGGATTGATTGCTTCGCACAACATGGCGCGGGGGGATTTCACGGACTCGCGCGCGTACTTGTATGCGAATCTCAGCCGCCGCCTCACCCAGGAGAGCCTGAATCTCAGCAGTTCGTCCACGTGGACGAATGTCTTTAGCTATGACGCCGGGGCGGCCCAGGGCGCGGGCGTGCTGACCCGCATCGCACAGGATGCCACCGGCGGCGCGGAGTGGACCGCACACATGGACGAACACCTGCGGGTGGACCGGGAAACCAACAACGTGGTGCGCCGTCTGGCCTATGGCCGGGTGAACATGCAGCCCGGTTACGGGTTTGCCACCACGAGCATCGAGTTGAACGGGCGTCCGGTGCCGTTCCTCACGCTCGCCAACGGCGACACCAACTGGCCGACCCGCTGGCAGGCGCAGATTGAACTCTTGCCGGGGACGCACACGCTCACGGCGTCGGTCATCCATCCGAGCAAGCTGTTCACCAATACCACAACCGCCACGTTCACCAACAACGCCGTCGATCAAACCACCCTCAGTTATTACTCCGAAGGGCAGTTGACCCAGCGGGTCTGGAAGAACAGCCAGGGCCAGACCAACCGGGTGCAGACGTTCCAATGGGATGCCAGGGGGCGGTTGTATCGCTTCACGGAACGGGACGCCAACAACCACGGGCACGATTGGAGCGCGCTTTACGACGCCTTCGGCAGACGGTGGTACACGTACACGCTCGCCATCACGAACAATGTGGGCGTGCCTTCGGAGTTGAAGCAGTTTCTGCAACACTACGATCCGTTGGCGGAGTTCTTGGAAGTCGGTGTGTTCCGCGACGGCAAGTGGGCGTGGAAGGTCCACGGGCCGGATTTGAACGGCGTGTACGGCGGCATGAACGGCACCGGCGGCTGGGATGCCGTGGTGGATGGGCCGGACAAATTCTATCCGCTGCTCTCGGATGTGCGCGGGAACATCCTAGCCGCGTTCGATCCCGAGGCGGGCGCGGTGTCGTGGAACAAGTCGCGCATCACGGCCTACGGCTCGGTCGCCGAGCGTCGTCCGTTGTCTTTGGGCGAAGGGGCGTCGTTGTGGGAAGCCGGTTCCTGGCGCGGGCGTTATCCCGAACTGTCCGGGTTGTACAATCTTGGCGCGCGGTATTACGATCCGGTGGCGGGACGATTCCTTTCGCCCGATCCACTCGGGCACGACTCAGACGCATCCCTGTACTCCTTCGCCAATGGCGACCCGGTCGATTACTTCGACCCGGATGGACGTTTGGCAAGCACGGTCGGAAATATCCTGAAACGCGCTGGTTCCGGTCTGCTGGAAGCAATCAATGTAACCGGAGACTCGATCCGCTGGCTGTCATTGAACGGCGTGTTCGGAGTTCCTGAAGAATTCGGAACTGGTGGCAGCAAGACATACCAGTATTATTACCACAATGCGAGCCACGTCGATGCCAACCAAGTCGCCTATGAAATCTCCCGGGACGCGATTTGGAATACGGTTGATGTTCCACTGCTCGGACTGACCCATGCCGCCGCTGCCACCGGAACCGGTGCCGGGAATGGAGATTGGAACGGAGCGCAGGATGCTTGGCTCAATTCATTGCTGCTTGGTTTCGCAGCTCGAACTCCAGAAGCACCTGTCGCCCCCTACGAAGTAGGAACATACGAGCAGCTTCGCTCCCGGTCGATACGCGGAGATCGACTTGACTTGGACCACCAGCCTTCGCACGCTTCAAATGTTGCTCGGGCTGAAGCGGAACTTGGTCGTCGGCTGACGGAGGCAGAAGCCCGGCAGATCAGAGATCAAGGAACGGCGGTTGCCGTTCCCGAACAATGGCACCGCACTCAAAGTCCAACGTATGGGGGGAGGAATACGGCGGCTCGAATCAAGGCTGATGCCGCCGACCCGGTAGCCGCAGCGACCAGAGACTCGGCGGCTATGGTCAATGGCGCAACAGCCGCTCAACGTGCGGCAGCGGAAGCGGCGGCTGCCGCTGTCCGGAGACGGACGAAAGGAAAGTGAACTGTGAAGTTTGATTTTGAAAGATTGCGAAGCCTGTTGCGGAAGCCCGCGGATGCCCCAGATGTGAGGGATTTGATTGAGCGCGAACCGAGTCAGATTGAACGCACAGCTTACTTGGGTTATGTCGCCTTTCAAGAACACGGAGTTTCCGTGATGTTCGTAGAAGCATCGCGGGCGATTCCGAAGAAGGAAATTGCAGACCCCAAGGCTCTTTATCTAAGCGCCTTTCACCTTCACCGCCACAGCCATGAGGGCCACTCACAGTACTTAGGTAAACTCCCGGGCGGAGTCGCTTTTGATGATAGTGCCACAGAGGTAATCTCCAAGCTTGGTCAACCAATCGCGACCGGCGGAGGAGGCATGAGCACGGTACTAAAAAAGCCGATCCCACGATGGATGCGATACCCCATCGGCGAGGCGTTCTTTCAATTTCAGTTAGATGCAAGTATGCGGGTCGAAATGGTGACCCTTTATGTTCCAGATCAACCGGATGGTTGATGCTCACTGCGGCATGAGGTTGAACTTGATAATCCAGCAAAACTTGCGTCTGCATGTGCGTACGATCATCGGTGCACTGGGTTGGAATGAACTCTTAAAAGCAAATGAAGACGCTTCCCCTAACTGTTGCTTTGCTGCTTTGCCCGTTGATAGCGGCGGCGCAGCTTGCCGTCACAGCATCAGCGCCAAAAGCGACGGGCACCAAATCCACGGTTTCTCTGGGATTGAAAAACACCTTCGCCGAGCCCATCGAATCCGCCCGCGCCACGGTGTTCCTGGTGAATGAACAAGGCAAGGTCGTGGGGCAGGCCACCCAATGGGTGATTGGCGGCACCAAGGATAAACCTCCCCTTCCTTCCGACAAGGAAACCACGTTTCATTTCGTCATTCCCACGGACAAACCGTTCAAGGAAACCCGCATCACGTTCACCCGCCTGATTCTCCAAGGCGGCAAATCCGTGGACCCGGCGCGCAACGTCATCCTTCAACAAAAATGATTTGATTCAGGCACGGGCACGCGCCCTGCGAGGTTCTCCCCATCCCATCCCTCGCATCCCCCACCACCGCGTCCCGTGCCTGAATCGCTTTTCGTCATGGCGTTGCCCCCTTCCCTGCCCGGCTTCCCATCGCAAGGCAGCGCCGGCATGTGACGGGACCGATAATGTCGGTTTGCCACTGCGAACCGGCAGCGACACCGCCGCCGCACAAGGGCGCGCCGTTACGGCCCCGCTGGTGGATCTTCGGGCGGTGGCGATGGACGCGCTCGCCGGGCCGCGTTGCCCTTGGCCCCCTCACCAGGAAGCTTCCATTTGGAGGGTTTGAATTTGACCATGAGCACGTCGGGCTGGCGCTGGGCGGGCCGTCCGAAGGACCGGACGGTGCGGCCCTTCCGCCGGCGCAGGTAGAGCGTGCCGATGCCGTGCAGGTTGACGGGCTGCCCGGTGGACAGGGCGTTGCCGACCAGCAGCAGCAACTGCCGCACGCAATGCCGGGTGTCGTTGTAAGGGATGCCGGAGGTTTCATGGATGTGCCGCGCAAGCCCCTTGGTGGAGATGGCCGTTTGACCGATGATGTGGCGCTGGTGTCGCATGGGATGATTGGATGGGCATGACCATTCGGCTGGGTTGGAGCGCGTCGCCCCTCAGCGAGCGGTTGGTCCGCACGGGGGGCTCGGCGTCGGCTTTCAATCCCGCCATGGCGCGCTGGACCACGATTTTGCGCCGCTTGATCGCCTCGACAAACGCCTCGGCGTCGGGCCGCAGCCTCGCTTTGCGCCAATTGCGCGGGTCGGAGCGGAGTTCCTTGACGCGCGCCTGGGCCGTGGGCTCGTTCTTCTGTGAAACGAAGTCGATCACTTCGGCCACGTCCTTGGCCAGTTCCTTGACCCAATACGCGTCATTGTTGACGACCGGCTTGAGCATCTGGTCCAGTGCTTCGAGCATTTGCCGCCCGGTCGAAGCGAACAACGGCGCAGGCAAGGGCGCGAACTCCGGCAATCGAAGCGGGGCCGGACCGGCCGCGTCATCGTGTTTTTCGGGCGGGATTTCGCCATCCGCCGAGTCCGCCTTCTGAGAGTCGATGGCTTCGGCCACAACGCCACGATCCAGAACGCGGGTGGGGGTGGCCACCGGCTGGTCCCGGTCATCGTAATAGGTGCGGAACTTCGTCCGGTTGAACAACGTGTGCGGGCGCAGGTAATCGGCCATCTGCTCGTCGGTCTTCCACTTGGCGCACATGCGGTCGATCATCGCCTTGACCCCGGGCACGTCCCACCCAACCTCGTTCAGCCGCTTGCGGACGGCATCCAGGTGGACGGCCACGCACTGGAATTTCCGGTCGGCCTTTTGGTTCAGGTAGGCGAGGATCTCCCGGGCGAACTCAAGCTGTTGCTGGCCCGTCGGGTTCGCGGAATCCGGGGGCGATTCACCCTGCGCATCGTCGGGCGCCAGCCCGACAAGATAGGTAATTCTTCCCTTCTTATCATTCTTCCATTCTTGTTTAGTGGTCAGTGATGAGTCAGTCGTTGTTGAGTCGCCGGGCGTCCGCTGGCCGACCGGTGGTTGTTCACCGGTCAGCGACTGGTCAGGGGCTGGTCGCGGGCTGGCCAACGGCTGGTCACTTTCCTGGTAGGCGGCCCAATGGACGATTGTAATCA
>JBFMBT010000257.1:0-9592 GCA_040754875.1 Verrucomicrobiota bacterium
GGCCCGTTGCCGGGCCGCCAGTTACAACTCAATGTCAGAAGCGCGCCGCCTCGAGCGAAGCGGCGTCAAGGAGCGGATGAGAGGTGGGAGGGTTTGCCCGCGACGCGATATCGCGGGCGATGGGGGTTACCGCATTTCGCTGGCTGAAATGTCGGTTTCGTTGCATGTCATTTCAGTTAGCATGCGCCATACCAACCTCCAAAGAGGCTGCCTGAGAGCCTGTTTCCGACCGTTTCTGTATGGGAAGCGAACACGGTGTCGCTTTTTGAGCAGCGAAAACTGAACAGCGTTGCCGTCAGTTGAAGGGAGGTGGCGGGCCGAAGCGCGTGTCGCCTTCGAAGACCACCTTGGGACGGCCGGAGAGGAAGGTTTTGCTGACGGTGAACCTGGTTTTGCCGGCGAGGGAAACAACCTCAAGCGCTTCCCAACCGTTGAGGTCATACGCGGCGAAGCTGTGGCGGAAGAAATGCCACGAGTCCGGGCTGTCGTGTGCGGGATAGAAATTGGCGCGCAAGGCTTTGGTGAGGATGGGTTGCAGCACTTCCCAGCCCTGGTCGTCGAACTTGGCGTGGGGGAGGAAGCGGGCGGCCTTGAGTTTGTCAGCTGACTCCTGGTGTTTCACTGCAGCGATGGGTTCAAGGGGATCCTCCGTGGTGTGCAGCAGGAGCATCGGCGGGCGGAACAAGACGCGCACGTGGGTCTGGTTGGTAATGGCGACGACCGCATCCAACAGAGTGGGGGACTTGACGTTGAGTTTCGCGTGGGCGCGGCGGAAGAAATAGAATTCATCCGTCGAGCCGGGCATCAGAATCAGGGCCTTGACGACCTGATTGGACTTAAATGCCGGGAGCATAACCGCCGCGAAATTCGTGCGATTGATCTCAGACACGCCGGGCGTCAGCGGCATGCGTGCCAGCGCGGATTGCCAGGTTTCATCGGTGGCATTGGCCCGAGTCGCGCTCAGGGCCAGCGCAACGGCGAAGTACCAGGGAAGGAACGGGCGCATGTTCATGTTGGTCATCAAAGGGAAAGTTGGACGACGCGCTCTTGAATCTGGTTGGCCCAGCGCGTGAGGTAACTGAGCGTGCGGTAGATTTGTTCGAGGCGGGCCAGGGGCAGTGCTGATGCGCGCTCCGGCGAGCCAATGGGTGGGGCGGAATCCCAGGTGGTGTTCTGGGTCTTCAGTTCCGCCAACAGCTGCGCGCGCTGCGATTGCAGCCGCCCTTGCAAGGCGCTGAGCTTGTCGGTCCACTCCATGCCGCGCTGGAAGAACTGGACCTTCATCAGCGGTGAAGTGAATTGAGACTTTTCAGCAAGCACGGCGTCGGCTTCACGGCAGACCTTGGCAACTTCGGCGAACAATTCCATCGCCTCGTTGGGAATATTTTGGATTTCCTTGGGCTTTGCGCCGGTTTCCAGCGTGAGCAAATGCAGCAGGCGCTCCTTCGGCTCGCGGAGACAATTGACGGCTTCGTTCAACTCGGCGAAGCGCTCATTGGCGGCGTGTTTCTCGGCGGACGACGCCTGATGCACGCGGTCGGGATGCACGGCGGCGGAGAGGGTTTGGAATTTCGCCTTCAACGCGTCCGGATCAAGCCACGGGCGGCGTGGTTCCTGAAGCAAGGCGAAGTAATCGGTCATGCGATTGATCGAAAAGCCGAGGTAACTCGGAACCGCTATGCGCTGAAACTCTCGCCGCAGGAGCACGAGGTCGCCGCGTTGGGATTGGTCACCTTGAACCCGCCATCCTGCAAGGCATCCTTGTAGTCGAGTTCCGAGCCGGTGACATAAAGCGCGCTTTTTGGATCCACCACGACGCGGATGCCGGCGGTGTTGACCAGGATGTCGCGATTGGCCGGCGCGTCCTGCAAATCCATTTTGTATTGCAGGCCGGAGCAACCGCCGCCGACAACGGCCACGCGCAGGACACCGCTCGGGCGGCCTTGCCTGGTCAGCAATGCCGTGACTTTGCGCGCGGCATTTTCCGTGACCTTGATCAGGCGTTCATCGCCAACCCGGTAATTCGGTTGTGTGCTGGCTGGTTTGGCAGCCGAGGCGGCAATCATATCGCGGGTAAAGTTATCGCGGGCATGGGTGGCCGTCAATCATGCGGGCGAAGGGTGTTGACGAATGCCTAGCGCAGGGTCTTGAGCTGGCGGCGGGCGATGTAAGGATCGATGCGGGCAAGGAGAAAGAACGACCATTTTTCCTTCAGCTTGGTCCAGAAGGTTCGTAGTCGCCGCCATTCGCGCGGATCAATTCTGCGGCATTGTTGAACGTCGGAGGCGAAGAGTTGACGGGCCTCCTCAGCAAGCGCCGGATGATGGATGCGGATCATCAACTCGTAATTGATGTAAAAGCTGCGGATATCGAGGTTGGCGGAACCAATGTACACACAATTGTCGATGACCAGGAATTTACTGTGCAACATCTGCGGGAGGTATTCATGTATTTGCACGCCGGCGCGCATCAAGCGGCGGTAAAGCGATTGGGTCGCCAGTTGGGAAACGGGGACATCGGAATTGGCGGGGAGCATCAGTTGCACGGCGGCGCCGCGCTTGGCCGCTTTCAACAGGTCGCGCCAGATTCGCCACGTGGGCAGGAAGTAGGCGGCGGCGATGTGGACTTGCTTTGCCTCGGCCAGATCCTCGTGCATGGCGCGGGCGATGGGGTTTTGGCCGCGGCCCGGGCCGCTGGCGAGCACCTGGCCATCGACCGTATGGGCCTTATGCTTGGCGGCGGTTTTGCGCAGGCGCATGAAGCGGAAATGCTTGAAGGCGGCCTGGTCGAACATGAAATCAAAGGACACCGCGAGTTCGCGCGCGAGGTCACCCGTGACCAGCAGGGCCAGGTCCCGCCAGCCGCTGGCGATGCCGTCGCCTTGGTATTCGGGAGCAATGTTGAAACCGCCGGTGATGGCGACGTGGGCGTCGCAAACCAGCAGCTTGCGGTGATCGCGAAAACCCAGGCGCTCCAGCGAAAACGGGTTGAACCAGCGAAACTCGCCGCCAACGGCGATGAACGGCGCCCAGAATTCATCCGCCAGTTGTTGTGAACCCCAGGCATCGACGAGCACCTGGACGCGCACGTCGCGCTTGCGCGCGGCAATGAGCGCCTCGCGGACTTCGCGGCCAAGCGGGCAGTTGCTGAAAATGTAGGTTTCCAGCCGCACGCTGATTTGGGCGGCATCAATGGCGGTGAGCATGGCTTCGAAGGCCTCATCGCCTGTTCGGAGCCAGCGGAATCCTTTCGCGGAAAGCCCGGTCATGCGCGGGGAGCATAACGGCGATCGGCGCGCTCCGCCAGCCCTGATGGAAATTGAACGACCCGCGGCAAGATTTGTTTACCCTTCGCCAAACCGTGTGGAGGAACGCCCGTTCCGAGCGCCTAATTTATAGTCGTCGTTAACCGATGGGACGTGCGCCTTGAGAAGGGACATTATGAATGCGACTCTCGCTCCGGATCCTTGGACGATCAATGCGGATGATTTCCCCGCGATGGGAAGCTCCACGGACAAACTCCATTTCCTCCTCCAGTACGCGGTGCTGGCGCCATCCAGCCACAACAGTCAACCGTGGCTGTTCCGAGTGCGCGGTGATGAGGTGGAACTCTACGCCGACCGCACGCGTGCGCTGCGCGTGGCCGACCCGGAAGACCGGGAATTGATCATCAGTTGCGGGGCGGCGCTTTGTCATTTGCGGATTGCGATGCGCCATTTCGGATATCTCGGCCAGATGGAGTTGTTCCCCGATCTGGGGGATCCCGACCTGCTGGCGCGCGTGCGATTGGGCGCGCAGACGGAGCATGACGCCGAGCAAAGCCTCATGTTCCACGCCATCGCCAAGCGCCGGACCAACCGCCTGCCGTTTGCGCGCGATCCCGTGCCGGCTGCGCTGTTGCTTGCGTTGGAGCGCGAGGCGTACGAGGAAAGCGGCTGGCTGTGTTATGTTCGCGGCGAGGAAGCACGTTGCGAAGTGGCCGACCTGGTGGCGGAAGGCGATCGCACGCAATGGGCGGACAAGAAATTTCGGTTGGAGTTATCCGCCTGGGTGCATTCGAACCAAAGCACAAGTCGCGACGGGATTCCCGGTTACGCGGAGGGGCGGGGGACGCTCTTGTCCGCGGCGGGACCGCTGGTGGTGCGGACGTTTGATCTCGGCGAAGGGCGTGCCGCCAGAGACCGGGACATCGCAGTGCATTCACCGGTGCTGGCGGTGCTGGGCACGAATGATGACACGCCGTGCGGATGGCTGGCCGCGGGACAGGCGCTGGCGCGGATCCTGTTGCGTGCTCGCGTGGAAGATGTTTGGGCATCGTTTCTGAATCAGCCCATCGAAGTGCCGGAATTGCGTTCCAAACTGTCACACACCATCGGCCACGGTGGTTACCCGCAAATTCTCCTGCGCTTTGGGTTTGGACGAGACGTCAAGCCGACGCCACGCCGTCTGGTCGACGAAGTGTTGATTTAGCCCATACCTTCGAAAAAAGTCCGGCATTTTCTGCAATGCGCGGTTGACCTGTGCGGAGCGGATGTTTAGCGTCCTAGCGCAAACCCTGAGCGGCGACTCCAGCGCAGTTTCGTGCTGCCGCAGTTCATCCTTCATGGGAGCACAGGGCAATCGTGTATGGCAGAATCAGGCAACTCAACGCAGCACACCGCGGACAGTCAGGCGCCTTGGTATGCCGGGGTCACCCGCTACCAATGGCTCGTGCTCGCGATTGCTTCCGCAGGGTGGGTCTTTGATGTTTACGAGGGCCAGATTTTCAACATCACACGCAACCAACTGCTGGCGGACATCCTGGGCGTGACCGGCAAAGACCCGGCCATTCGTAAATACGGTGACATTTTTCTCGGCATTTTTCTGCTCGGGGGAACTGTGGGCGGTTTGCTTTTCGGCTCGCTGGCTGACCGGTGGGGCCGACGGCCCACGATGGTGGTGACGATTTTGACGTATTCGATTTTCTCGGGTTTGACCTATTTCGCGGACTCCATCTGGCAGGTGGGAGTGTTGCGTTTTCTGGTGGCGATGGGTGTCGGCGGGGAGTGGGCGGTGGCCGCCAGCCTGGTGGCGGAAGTGTTTCCCGCGCGGGCCCGAACGCATGCCGCGGGGATTTTTCATGCGACGAGCGTGATTGGCACATGGTGCGCGGCGCTGGCCGGGCTCGCGGTGGGCGCGCAGTGGCGTTACGCCTATTTGATCGGGATTGTGCCGGCGTTGCTGGTGCTGTGGGTGCGTGCCAGCGTCAAGGAACCGGAACGATGGGAAGCCATGAAACAGAAGGCATCTGGAGGCGCCATGCGCGCAGGCAGCCTGGTGGAATTGCTGGCGGACTCGCGGTGGCGTGGCCGGGCGCTGTTGGGAATGTTGCTGGCGGCGGTGGGGCTGGGAAGTTTTTGGGCAGTCACCGTGGCCGGGCAGGATTTGACGAAGGATCTGCTCTTGCGAACCGGGGCAGCCGAAACCGACGCGGTGGAGAAGGGCAAATTTGCCTACGGAATTGTGCAGACCATTGGCGGCGGTTTGGGGCTGTTGTCGTTTGGACCGATGTGCGCCAGGTGGGGCCGGCGCAAGGCGTTTATCGCCATTCACATTGCCGCATTCCTGATTGTCCCGGTGACGTGCTATGTTCCGTCGAATTACACGCAGATGCTGATTGTATTGCCCGTATTCGGATTTCTGACCCTCGCGATGCATGCGGGTTACGCGATATATTTTCCCGAGCTTTTCCCCACGCACTTGCGGGCGACGGGCAGCGGATTTTGTTTCAACGGCGGGCGCGTGGTCGCTGCCTCGATGCTCTTTTTTGCCGGCTGGCTGAAGTCTCAGCCGGGAATGGACCTTCGGCATGCCATTGCGATGCTGGGATTTGTTTTCCTGCTGGGCCTGTTTGTGGTAGCCTTTCTCCCTGAAACCAAAGGCAAAGAACTGCCTGAATGATTACCATGAAATTTGCTTCGCCCATTTGCGCCGGTTTGATGATCGTGTTGCTCGCCGGCTGTGATCGTCCGCTCAAGGACGACCGGCCTGCGGGACCGGTTACCCCCATTCCCGCCGCGCTGAAGGCCGGTCCGCTCGAGCAGGCGAAGGCCGAGCTGGCGAAGAATCCAGCCGCTGCCACGATGACGGATGCCGGTGGCAACACGGCGCTGCATTATGCCACGTACAATGGCCAGTTGGAACTGGTTGAATTGCTTTTGTCCAAAGGCGCCGATGCCGACGCCCGCAACAAGAACGGGCAGAATTGCCTCCATCGTTCCGTGAACTCCAGCAATGCGGCCATCACCAAGCTGATGCTCAACGAGGGATTGAATGTCAACGGGCGCGACACGTTTGGGCGCACGCCGTTGATGATGGCGCTGATGGGCGGGCACCCCAACATTGTGCAACTGCTGCTCGAGAACAAAGCCGACCCCCGGATCCGCAACCAGGACGGGATGAGCGCGTACCATCAAGCGGCCGGCGCGGAGAATCCAGATTTGCTGGCCGTAATGTTGAAGTCCAATCCTGATTTGAACGACCGCGACAAGTGGGGCAATACGCTGCTTCACATCTCCGCCGAGGCCGGCATGGTGGCGAACGCGAAACTGCTCGTGGAAGCCAAGGCCAGCCTGACCGCCACCAACGGCATGGGCAGCACGCCGCTGCAGTCCGTGCAGGCGGTGCAGGGCCAGGCGCGTGTTGGCGGCCATGATGCGGTCGAAAACTACCTGCGGCAGCTTGCGGGCCTGCCGCCGCTGGAGCCGAAGTCCAAGTCGAAGTCCAAACAGAAATCCAAACAGGCCCCGAAAGCCGAAGGCGATGCCGCGACGCCTTCCGAGCCGAAGTAATGGAGCAGGCGTTTTAGTTGCTTGCCCGAAGCACTGGAGATTGGTTTGCTAGCCGGGTTACTCAATTGCGCAACCCATGTTTGCCATGAAACAAATCACTGTTGTCGTATTCCTCTTGGCGGCCGCGTTGGTGGTTGGCTGTGACCGCCAGCCGTCACCCCAGAAAACCACGGTTTCCGGTGTCATGATCCCGAGCGCCTTGAAGAACGGCCCGGTGGAAGACGCCAAGGCGGCCCTGGCCAAGAATCCCGAGCTGGCCACCGCGGAGGATGCCGGCGGCAACACGGCCATCCATTACGCCACCTACAACGGCAACCTCGACGTCGTCAAATTGCTGCTCGAAAACAAGGCCGACGCGGCGGCGCGCAACAAGATCGGTCAAACGTCGCTGCATCGCGTGGTGAACTCCACCAACGTCGCACTGGTAAAGCTGATCCTCGATGAAGGTGTCAACGTCAACTCGAAGGACAACTTTGGACGCACCCCGCTGGTGATGTCCATTCTGAGCGGTCATCCGGAAGTGGTGAAGTTTCTCATCGACAACAAGGCCGACTTCAACGTGCGCAACGACCACGGCATGACCCCGCTGTTGCTGGCGGCAGGGGCTGAATCGACCGCGGTATTGCAGGTGTTGATCGAGGCGAAGGCGGACCTGAACACGCGCGACATCAGCGGCAACACGGCCCTGCACCATGCCGCGGGCGGCGGGCAACTGGCCAATGTCAAACTGCTGCTGTCCCACAAGGCGGACCTCAGCGCCACGAACAAGGTTGGCCAGACCACGGCGCAGTTCCTGGAAACCTATCAAGGTCCGGAGCGCACCAAGGAACACAACGACGTGGCGAAGTACCTCAAGTCGCTGAGCGAAGGCGGCGGCAGCGCCACCAAGTAACTACCATGCCCGGGCGCGTTTGAACGCCCCGTGCACCTGGAATGCTTCCGCGGCAGTTACGCCGGCCTGCGCGCCACGCGCCCGATACTGGAGCCGCATCACGTCCTGCAGCGGGGAAAAATCCTTGTCCACACCCCGCGCCAACTGGCTGGCGTGACAGGCCAGCATTTGCTCCTTCAGCGAAACGAACGCGCTGACATCCACAAAGAAGTGCGGCGCGAACCCGGTCATGTTGATGGTGTCCATCCACCACAGGGCGGGTGGCACGGGCAGGGCGGGGGAAGGCGTGGCGTGGCCGCGCGAGGCGCAAAACCACGAGGCCGCTTCGGCGATGACTCCCGCCGCGCGATGGTCCGGGTGATAATCTTCCGCGGCATGCGCCAGAACGAGCGTCGGCCCGAACTGGCGGAGAATCTCGATGACTTTGCGCCGCGAAGGGAGCGTGTCGAACAACTCGCCGTCCTTGAATTCGCCAAGAAATAATTTTGCCCCCAGCAAATCGGCCGCGGCCCGCATCTCTTTGCGACGCACGGCGGCGAGATTCTGAATTGTCCTGCCCGCCTGGCCTTTGTCACCCTGGCACAGCACGCAGATGGCGACGGCCGCGCCCTCGGATTTCGCGCGCGCCAGTGTGCCCGCGCACAACAGTTCGGCGTCGTCCGGATGCGCCACCACGGCCAGCACGCGCTCGTTTTTGAAGTCCAGTTTCATTTCCGGCGTTACCTCAGCATGATGTTCGGCGGTGCGGCCACGAAATCCGTCACCGTCAGCGTCGCGTCCAGGTGCTCGCGCAGGTAGGACGCCGGGAAGCGCGCGGACAACGGCCCGTGCAACGCGCGCCGCACCACCGCGCTCTGCCAGGGCCGGTTGCAGTAGAATCGCAGCCGATAGGATTCCATGATTTCCTTCATGCCAACGGTGATTGCCCGCGTCGGCACAATGGAGATTTCGCCGCCCACCGTGACCGAATTGATGGTGCGCGTCTCGCGCGTCAACGAAAGCACGCGCGTCGGGAACGTGGCGAACTCGTCGGTGCTGATGGCTTCGTCCATCTCCGGCGGCTCGTTGAAGGCGAGGTGGCCGTTGATGCCGATGCCGCCAATGCAGACATCCACACCGCCGCGTTTCTTGATGATTTCCCCGATGGCGCGTGGTTGTCGTGGGTCGGGGAACACGCGGTTCTCCGGCGCGGGCGCCAGCTCCGGATCGAGCAGCGAATAAAACCGGCGCTCCATGAACCCGCGAAAGCTCAACGGATGCTCCAGTGGAATCCACTGATCCTCCAGGTCCAGATACTCGTCCATGTTGATGAGCATCGTGTCGCGGCAGGAGATCCTTTGCTTGTTGATCATTTCCGCGAGGATGGGGAACTGGTCCACCGGCCCCACGGGGATGATCAACGTCGCGCCGCGCCCGGCCGCCTTCGCCTGCTTGATTTCCTCGAGCATGTCCGTGGCCATGTGCTTGGCCAGGTCCGTCGCGTCGCCGACGATCTTCACCTTCACCGGCTGGTCTTTGCCGAGGTCCGCCGCGGAGATGCTCAGGTAATCGGGAAACATGGTCAGGCGTTGAAGGGCAGCGTGTCGGACGACGCTTTGATGAGCCGCAGGTCGTGCGCGCCGTCCTGGCGCGCGAATTCGTAAAACAGATGCGCCTGCCCGCCCACCACTTGCGCGTCGATGTAGCGGACCGAGCCGGATGCGTAGGGGCTGGTCCACAACGGGCCTTGCGGCGACAACGAATGCCACGTGCGCAAATCCGACGACACCGCCAGCGCCGTGCGTTCTTCGTAATTTTCCTTCTCACTCGCGCTGCCGTCGAAGAACGCGAAGAATTTTCCGTTGTGCGGGACGACGCTGTTGATGCGCCGG
>JBFMBT010000258.1:0-9577 GCA_040754875.1 Verrucomicrobiota bacterium
CCAAAACACCAGTCCCGACCGGCTGCCTATTTCAAACCCTCCAGAATCAGCGCGCGGGCGGGGTCGGCGAGGGCCTTGGCGTCGTCGCGCCGCGGTTCATCGGTGAAGCGGAAGGATTCAAGTTTGCTGATGAGTTCAGCGCCGGGTTTGAGGGAGGCAATGAGGGCGTCCCATTCCTCCACGCGCGCCGGGGTGAGGCTGGCACGCCAGGTGTTGTAGGCGACGAGCGCCTTGCCGGTGAGGGCGAGTTTGCCGAAGCGCTCTTTCTGAAACGCTTCGCTGGGGCGCGTCCAGGTGGCGTAGCAGAGGGCCGACAATTCACGCGGATCGTCTTGTTCGATGCCTTGCTGCCAGCGGACAACGGAGGCTTTTGGATCCCAGGCGCCATTCGTGAAATCCGGCGCGGCGGGCAGGGTGAGCGTGACGCTGAGCCGGTCGTGCGCGGCGAACAATTGGAATTCGACGATGCTGGAAATCAAATCGCCCGTGAAATCACTCACAGTCAGATCACTGGCTTCGCCGCCCTTTTGTTGATGGTGCTCGTGCGACTTGGCGTTGAAAAGGTCGGTGGTGCGGCAATATTTTTCCCACGACGCGGCCAGTCGCGCCTTGTCGCCGAGGAAGGCGAGCGAGGCGGGGATGGGTTCGGAATCGGGCACGCCCATGCGACGGGCGACGAGGCGCTGGACAAGTTGGAGGAGTTGCTTTTCGTCGGCGTGTTCGGCGTTGAGGAGGACGGGCAATTCGGTGAGTTTGAAGTAACCGCGTTCGTGAAGAAACTGGCCGATGCGGACTGTGAATTCCTCTTCGACGCCGGTTTTGAAACGCGCCGCAGTCTCGGTCTGCCACGCGTAAAGGCTCAGGCTTTTGAGGTCCTGCCGGAGTTGCCCGGTGAGGAAACCGGTCAGCTTTTCCGCGCGCGGGTCGTTGCCGAGTTCGGCAGCAGCCCAGCCGATAAGGAGGTCGGTTAGTTGATTGGCGGCGAGGTGGCGGCGTTCGAGGCGCGCGGCCAGGTCATCCTCGCCGCGGAAACGTTCGACGTAGAAGAAGGCGTCGCCCAGCGGGCTGGTGGAATTGGTGAAGGAGCCCGCGCCGCCGACATCATCAGGCAACGTGCCCCGAAAGGTGCCGCGGAAACGATGTTCCTTGGCACCCTCGATGAATTCATGAAAGGAATAGCGCGCGGCGATGGCGTCAGCTTCATCCGTCGGGAAATCAACGCGGTGACGGCTGGCGCCGGAGCCGTCCTCGCGCCAGCAAGTCAGGGAACGTTCGAGCCCGTCGCCGACGGGTTTCATCGCAATGGTGTATTCGCTGCTGGGGCAACCGGCGGTGATGAGGGCGACCGTGAAGCAAAGCCAAGGGAGCGGTTTCATGACTGGCTAGGATAGCATGGAAAGGGGGAAAGGAAATGTGAAAAGGATGGGAACCTCCAAGTTTAAAACACCAAGCACCAAAGAAGCATCAAATCCCACGATCAAAGACTGGCAAAATCACCGGAACCGAAAAGTCAGAGGGATGGATAGAACGCGGTCAACTTGAGCTTCAACTGGTCCAGGTTCATCGTTGTGCCAAACATCGCAGATCGCGGTGGCAGATTCAACACGTTTGGAGGCGACACTGTACCAACGCGTCAAATCTCACTGTAACTTGACCACCTCGGTCGCATAGGTTGCGGTGAGCACCTGGCCTTTGTGTTTGAATTGAAGCCAGAGGCGATATTCGCCCTCGCGCGGAAACGCGTACGGAAAACTGACCTCATACGTCAAATTGGTTTCCATGCGCGCGTAATTGGTCGCGCTGGCAAACAGCTCGGATTGGTTGGCGTTTGGACGCTCCGCGCGCGCCGCCAGAATCGCCTGGCTGGCCATCGAGATGTTGCCAATGGGATGCGTGTGAACAAACACACTTCCGTCGCTGCGGCGCAAAACAAGGTGGCCGGCCATGCCGACGTAGGGTTCCAGCGGGGCGGGATTGCCATTGGCATCGACAAAGCGAAAACGGAGAGAGGCTTCGCGATTGGCGGCGAGCTGCGGCGGGCGGTCCCAAATCATTTTGAAGCCGTTCATTACCAGCGCTTCGTCGGCGGAGGGCGCGGGCGGCGCAGCCTCGATGTGCCAGGCGTCATCGGGGTCGAGATCGCGGCGCGATTCGGTGGCAGCAGTGGCGAGGGCGACGCCACAGAAGGGGTCGTTGGGATTGGCGGCGCGGCGGGTCCAGCGTCGGGCCCAATCTTCCGGCGTGGGCGGCAGGGTGACCGTCGTGGTGAGTGTGCGGTACAAACCGCTTTCATGGGTGAGGTCGGCGTAGAGAACATAATCGCCTTCCGGCAGCGGCGGAAGAACGGCGGCAAACTTCCGGTCGCCCAGCTTGTAGGGATGAAGGTGGACGAAGACGTCCTGGGCGGGTTGGCGGATGAGGAACCAGTGGTTCCATTTGCCGTGGTCGAGGATGAGCGGGGACCATTCGCGATGCTGGCCGTCGGGGACGTCGAATTTGAAATGGAGGACAGGGCGGCCGTCTTCGTTTTGGACCTCGGCCCGGGCGGGCCAGGCGCGGGAGAGGCGGCGTTCGGAATATTCGCGGTCCTCCGCCTGCCACCAGGAACGACCGCCCGCCACGGCAAGCAACGCGAAGGAACCTGCGCCGACCGACCACGCCGAGCGAAGCCAGCGCTGGCGGGACGAGGGCAAAGCATCGGGTGGCTGGGTGGCCTCGGTGGCGGCAGCGCCAATAATGGAGGCAAAGCTGACGAAAAGCAGCACGCCCAGGAAGGCGAGGATGGCACCCATCCACATCGGCATTTCGCCGCGCACGGTGGCCAGGGAGTTGACCGGCACGACGAGTTCGCCGTGGCCCTGGGTGGATTCAATGCCCACATGGACGCTGTACGCGCCGCGGTTCATAAGCCAGAGCGAGGCGGTGTAGAGATTGGTTTCGCCGCGGACGAGTGGGGCTTCATCGGGCGAAGGCGAGCCTTGTTTGCCGGTTTCCCCGAAGACCGGCAGGACGGTGACGTGCTGGACGCCGGTGCCTTCGACGCGCACCGAGATGTCGGCCAGGCCGGGAATGACGCCGGGGGGTTTGATGATGACGCGCACAGGATGGCCGGCCACCGTGCCCTCGTAAAAAATGTTGGGGCTGCCGATGTGGGCGTGTGCGGAGGCGGCGAGGAAAGGAATGAGGATCGAGAATAGAAGATGGAGGATGGCCGCGCCACGCCGCCGGTGCGCTGGCGAGAATTTCAAATTGGGAGATTTGAAATTTGAAAAAGGTGGCATGCAGTTTAACGGCGCACACGCGTCATCCAGTGACCGATGCCCAGGCCGATGCGGCTGGAAACATAGGCGAGCGCGATGGTGACGAAGATGACTTGCAACGTGACGGGATTGCGGTCGATTCCCCAGTAGCGGAATTTCCATTCACCCACGGGGCTGTAATACGGGAACTGGCGGTTGCCGGCGAAGAAGGCGTTGTCCGCGCCGGGGCTGATGAGGAAGGCGGAGAAATGCCATTGGATCGGCATGAGAATGGCAAGGTAAATCAGCGCGAACACGCCCGCCAACAGCCAGGGCGAATACGGGCGTTGCAGCCAGCGGTGGTAATAGAGGTCCAGCGCGAATGCCGGGACGATCATCAACAGCGGGAACGAAGGCGGCACCATGTGGTCGATGGGAATATAGATGGGCGCGAGTTTGGGTTCGGCGCGGAACAGCGGGAGAATCCAGATCATCGCGAGTTGGATGCCCATGTAGGTGAGCGCGACGATGCTGCACGCCCAGCGATGATTGGATGCGCGGCGCGCCAGGGCGAGCAGCACGGGATATTGCCACGCGCAGATGTAAAAGAATTCCGGGCCGCGCATCTGATTGGGCTGGCTCTTCTCCGTGAGGAAAATGGTGAGCATGTTGAGCATGACACCGGCGACCAGCACGAAGCCGATGCCCGCGTGGCGCGAGCCGGGTTGCCCAAGACGGTTTTGCAGCGAGAGCAATTGCAGCAACACGCCCCAGGCGACCGCATACATGCCGATGGCCAGCAACGTGTGGGGCGGGCTGAGGATTTTGACGTCCAGCCCGTAGGCGTTGTGCCACCAGTCATCGAACGGCGCGGAGGTGAGCATGCAGGTGGCGCCCCAGATGGTGAGCCAGGCGCCCAGCGGTGCGCGCAGGCCGAAGATGGAAACAGCCTGCGATCGCTCGGTCTCGCTTCCAAAGAAATGCGTGCGCAAAGCAATCCAGCCGGAAATCATGCCCGGCACCGCGCCGCCGAGGTAAATGACCATGTGCGCCGGCGTCCAGAAACTGTCGCGTCCAATCGCCGAATGCCACGAGATGTCCCAAAGCACGCCGATGGGGATGCAGAACACACCAAAGACGAGAATCCATGCCAGAGGGGGCAGGCGGCTGGTTTGCGGCGAATCCGCGGCACAGTCCACAGCCTCATGTGGAGCAGCTACACCAGCCTCGGAAAGCGCCGTGTTCATGGAATGCAACTCGATATGAATGTATCCATATCACTCATCCTCGCAAGCCCACCACATCCATCAACTTCGCCGTCTCGCGATACGCTTCTTCCACCCATTCCACAATTCTCTTGGGGTCCGGCGAGTACTCCAGTTCGATGGACACCACGCCGTTGATGTGCAGTTCCTTGATGGCTTGCAGATACGGCACGAACTTCACCACGCCACGTCCCGGCGGCAGGTCGCCGTGGACCTTGCCATCGCAATCGCTCAGGTGAACATGGATGGCCTTGCCGTTGAGGTGGCGCAAGTCTGCCGGCGACGTGTCCGACAGCACCAGGTGGCTGATGTCAATGTTCGCGCGCACCCGCGGGTGATTGCAGTCGTCGATGAAGCGTACCATTTCGCGCACGCTGTTGAGCAGGCTCAAGCGGAATGGCTCGAGTTCCAACGCGATGTCGATTTTCTTTTTGCCGGCGTAATCGCCGAGTTCGCGGCAGGTGTCGATGGCCCACTGCCACTGCGCCGCGGGCGGGATGACTTCGCGCTGCCAGATGTATTCGCCCAGGACGAGGAGGATGTTCTTCGCGCCCCAGGTCTGTGCGAGGTCGATGAATTTCTTGCAGCGCTCGACGTGGAAGGCGCGCACCGGGTCGTTGAAATCAATGAGGCCCGTGGCGACGACCGGCAGCGAGATGATGGGCAGGCCCAGCTTGTCGCAGGTGTTGGCGACCAGCGCGACCTCTTTCTTGGTAATGGTGGCCGCTTCGGTGAAGATGTCCACGCAATCGAAGCCGAGGCGCGAAATGTGTTTGAGGCCGGTGGCGGTGTCCACGCCGGCCTGCTGGAAGGCGCTGTTGATGATGCCGAGTTTCATGGTGCCTTTGCTTGGATGATGCTGGCTGCCTATCCTCACGCGCTAAAACTTTACCTGCTCAAGGAATTTTAAGCTTTGCGGAATCTGCTCCACCACGGACGCGGATTCGTCCTCGATGAAATAATATTTCACGCCGTGCTTCTTGGCGGCCTTGAGAATCGCCGGCCAATCCATCTGGCCGGTGCCTAGTGTCACGTCGTAGTTGGGATCGGTCTTGCCGGTCAGTTCGCCGGTCTTCACGCCCTTCTTGAGGTCCTTGAGATGCAGGAGCGACCAGCGGCCGGGATATTTGTTGAGCCACTTCACCGGGTCTTCGCCGGGGAACACGACCCACAACACATCCATCTCGAAGCTGACATGCTTGGGATTGGTTTCCTTCATCAGCAAATCCATGAGCGTCGCATCGCCGTGCTTGTGGAACTCGTAGCCGTGGACGTGATAGAAAAACTTGAGGCCATGCTTGGCCAGCGCTTCGCCGGCGCGATTGAAGACATCAATAGCCTGGCGGCATTCCTGTTCGTCAAACGAATCCTTGTGCGGAATCCACGCGCAACCGAGGTATTCCAGTCCCAGCGCCTTCGCATCGGCGGCGACCTTCTCGACATTGTCGCGGTATTGCTCAAACGGGAAGTGCCCGCTGACGGGTTTCAACCCGTTGGCCGCCAGCAACTCCTTGAACTTCTCCGGCGGCAGATTGTAGGTGCCCGCCAGTTCGACATTCTGGATGCCGTAATCCTTCACCTTCGCCAGCGTATCCGGCACATTTTTGATGAAGTGCGCCCGCAGGCTGTACAATTGCAAGCCCACCGGCCCTTTGAAACGCGGCCCGATGCCGACCTTGGACTTTTTGTCGGCCGCCGTCACGGAAAACGCCAGGCCCAGGGAAAGCAAAACGGACAAAAGATGTGGTTTCATATTTCGGCGAACCATAAGGGAAACAGAGAAAAATCCCAAGCAACAAACGCCGCCCCTTCTGCACCTTGCAGCAGCCGACGTAAGGAGGCTCACTTCTCAGATCGAACTCTTTACGCTGGTGTCCACCCGCCAGTCCGCGAATATTTCGCCTGCATGAGCGACGAGATTTTTGATGTGGTGAATGAGCGTGACGAAGTCATCGGGCGCGAGGTGCGGCGCGAGGTGCATCGGCAGGGGTTGAAGCACAGGGCGGTGCATGTGCTGGTGTTCAACCGGCGCGGCGAGGTGTTCCTGCAAAAGCGGTCACACCAGAAGGACACATTTCCGGGCGCGTGGGATTCCTCGGCATCGGGGCACCTCGATAGTGGAGAGGCATACGATGCGTGCGCGTTGCGGGAATTGCGGGAGGAACTGGGTTTCACGCCGCCCGTGGCGCCGGTGCGTTTGTTCAAGGTGGACGCCTGCGAGGAGACCGGTCAGGAATTCGTGTGGGTGTACCGTTGCGAAGGAGAGGGGCCGTTTGAATTGCACCCGGAAGAGATTGAGCGCGGCGGCTGGTTCACGCCTGCGGAGGCGACGCGTTGGATGGCTGAACGCCCTCAGGAATTCGCCTCCGCCTTAGTACTCATCTGGCGCCGCCTCCACGCCTAGACCGACCTGCGCCGCCGCCCAGCCGCTGCACCGGACTTCCAGCGTGACTTTGGCCCTGCCCGGCGGCACAGTCTGCCGCGTTGAACATGAAGGGCAAGAAACCAGTCTCACGGTCAGGCAGATTCGCCTCCGGCCCGGCGGCGGATGTCGCCGCGTTCTCCGAATCCATTTCCTTCGACTGGCGCCTCTGGCGGCACGACATTCAGGGCTCGGTCGCCCATGCCACGATGCTCCAGAAAATCGGTGTCCTCACCGGCGCCGAACTGCGCGCCATCATCGCCGGCCTGAAACAAATCGCCGCCGAAATCGAGTCCGGCAAATTCAAGTGGAAACCCGCGCTCGAAGACGTCCACATGAACATCGAGGCGGAACTCACGCGCCGCGTGCCCGCCGGCGCCAAGCTCCACACCGCCCGCTCGCGCAACGACCAGGTTGCCCTCGATGTCCGCCTCTGGTTGCGCGATGAAATCGCCGCGTTGCTCGGCGAAGTCCGCGACCTTCAACGCGCCTTGGTCGAGCTCGGCGAAAAGAGCGGCGACGTCATCATCCCCGGCTACACGCATTTGCAGCGCGCCCAGCCCGTCTTCTTCGCGCATCACCTGCTCGCTTACGTCGAGATGCTGGCGCGCGATGCGGAGCGCCTGCACGATTGCGCCGCGCGTGTCAACGTCTGCCCGCTCGGCAGCGGCGCCATCGCCGGCAGCACGTTGCCGCTGGACCGCGAGTTCGTCGCCAAGCAACTCGGCTTCGTCGATGCCAAGGGCCGCGCGCGCGTCACGCAAAATTCCATGGACGGCGTGAGCGACCGCGATTTCATGATCGAATTCTGCGCCGCTGCCGCGTTGCTCGCCGTGCATCTGTCGCGCCTGGCCGAGGACGTCATCCTCTGGGTCAGCAGCGAATTCAATTTCATCAAGATCGCCGACGCCTACACCACCGGTTCGTCGTTGATGCCGCAAAAGAAAAATCCGGACGTCGCCGAACTCGCGCGCGGCAAGACCGGCCGCGTCGTCGGCAACCTCGTCGCGCTGCTCACCTTGTTGAAGGGCCTGCCGATGACTTACAACCGCGACTTGCAGGAGGACAAGGAACGGCTCTTCGACACGGCGGACACTGTGCGCGCCACCGTGCGCATCGTCGCCGCCATGATGCGCCATACGTCCGTCAACGCTTCCGCCTGCGCCGCCGCCGCGAGCGACCCCGCATTGCTGGCCACTGATCTCGCCGATTATCTCGTGCGCCAGGGATTGCCCTTCCGCCAGGCGCATCACATCGTGGGCGCGGTTGTCGCGCTCGCCGAAAAGAGCGGCAAGCGGTTGAATGAATTGTCGCTCGCAGAATTGCGCCCGGTCCACGACGGTTTCGGGAAGGACGCGCTGTCTGTTTTCAATCTTCAGAAGGCGATGGCGTCCCGCAACCTCACCGGCGCGCCCGGCGCCAAACAAGTGCGCGCGCAACTCGCGCGCTGGCGCAAGCAACTCGCCGCGTAGGCATGCCATGGACCTGTTGGGCGCCCTTCTCAAACAAGTCTCCCGCTCCTTCTATCTGACGCTGCGCATCCTGCCGCCGGCCATCCGCCCGCAGATCGGCCTGGCCTATTTGCTCGCGCGCACGACTGATACGATCGCCGACACCGGAATTGTCTCCGTGGAAAAGCGTCTGAGCGCGTTGAACGCGTTGCGCGAACGCATCCTCGGAACCACCGCCGCGCCGCTCGACTTCGGCGAACTCGCGCGCCAGCAAGGTCTGCCCGCCGAGCGCGTCCTGCTCGAACGTTGCGAAGAAGCCTTGTCGCTCCTTTCCACTTTCAGTGCGGATGACCAGCAACGCATCCGCGACGTGCTCAAGACCATCACCAGCGGTCAGGAACTCGATCTGCAACGGTTCGCCAGGGCGAGTGAACAGAATATCATCGCCCTTGCCACCGATTACGAACTGGACGATTACACTTATCGCGTTGCCGGTTGCGTGGGCGAATTCTGGACCCACATGTGCCGGGGGCATCTGTTTCCCGTGGCGCCCTTGGATGAGAAGAAACTGATCGAAAATGGAATCCGTTTCGGCAAGGGTTTGCAACTGGTCAACATCCTGCGCGACCTGCCCAAGGATCTTCGCCAGGGACGTTGCTACCTCCCGGTGGAACGCCTCAATGAAGCCGGTTTGAAACCCCATGATTTGCTGTCGCTGGAGAACGAGACGCGCCTGCGCCCGATGTACAACGAACTGCTTGATTTAGCCGAGGCACATCTGGCGGCGGGCTGGAAGTACACCAACTCATTGCCCCGAAATTGTTTACGTGTAGGACTCGCCTGCGCGTGGCCCATTCTGATTGGACAGGATACGATTGGCAAGTTGCGCACCGGCAGGGTCTTGGATGCGAGTCAGCGCATCAAAACCAACCGCAGCGAAGTGCGGGGCATCATTATTCGTTCCATCCTGTTGCTGCCCTTTCGCCTGCGATGGCAAAATCAGTTCATTATTAGAGCTGAAAAGGGAGGGAAATCTGATTGATTCCTATGGGGCTTTCCGCTAAACGATAGGAATGATTTTACCTAAGAGGATCATATTTGTAACGGCGGTCGCGCTGGCCCTCGCAATCGGGCCGGTACTCATTTCCACGGCGGCGGACAAGCCAGCCAGTTCCGAAGCCGACGCGAAGAAACGCGAAC
>JBFMBT010000259.1:0-9559 GCA_040754875.1 Verrucomicrobiota bacterium
GTTCCGCGGCTACTGACCATCGGTTCCGGTGGCGGGTTTAACCAGCCGCCCCGCAACTCCGCGCCCCGCGCGCGCCAGCGCCTATGAAAAACTTTGACGCCGCCGACCCGGGCACCGCCTTCGTCCAGTGTGCCGTCTGCGAAAGGGCCATCACCGGCGGCAACTGGTTCGCCCGCATTCAAAGCGGTGGATATACCGTCGCCCTCTGTTGCCCCTTGTGTGCCGACACCTTCGAACGCAACCCTCGCGCCTACGTGCGCCGCATCGAAACGCTCCGGCTGCGCCCGGGCTGAATCCCGGCGGTTATCGGGCGGAAGCGGGCGGAAGCGGGCGGTTCGCGGTCAACGGTTCAAATTATAGTTTGCAGAGTTTGCACAGTTTGCAGCTTTGGCAGAAGGCGCTTGATCTTCAACGGTCTCCTCAAAACATCACCCTCAATCCCGCCCGGCCCATTCCATAGTCCCTCCCGCCGTCGCCCATGACGTAACGGCCGTCGAAGAAAATTCCAACCGTGGGTTTCACACGGTATTCCAGGCCCGCGCCCAGTTGACCATGCCAGAATTCCGTCGGGTCGAACTGCCGTCCCGCGCCCGCGATGCCGTACGGCGCCAGCCCTCCGATGGGGATGCGCACGATCAGGTTCAATGAGGCATCATCCACCAGGCTGTGCTGCAGGTTCTCCGAATAACCTTCCGCACTCAGCCCCACGAACCGGCTCACGTAATAGTTGAACGCCATGCCCGCCCCCAGCCGCACATCGCGCCGGATGCGGCTTCCGGTCAGGTTGTCAATGGTCGTTTGTCCGATCGTTCCGCTCCCAAAGAAATCCACGGAATATTCTCCCGCCCGATACAGCTCGCCCTCCGCTCCCGGCGCGGGCATGGATGGAATCGCGAGCAACAACAGAATCATCCCCATCACTATCAGTCCGTGTTTCATAAATAAGATGGTTGAGGTTGACGTGGGAAACCCGGCCGGATCCATGGCCAAGGCGATCATGATGGAAACCTAACGCCGTGTACCTACACCCTCACTGGGTTCTTTACCTACCTTCGCGAAGGTTTTTGCCTCCGTTTTCCAATTCCTCCGCGCGCGTGAAATGAACCTTCGCTTCCTCCACCTGCCCGTCCAATTTCAACGCCACCGCCAGATTCCGGTGCCGCTCCGCTTTTTCCGGCTGGAGGCGCACCGCCTCGCGGAAATGCTTGATCGCCAGATCCATCCGTTTCGACTCCGCATAGCAAATCGCCACGTTATGGTGCGTCATCGGATCGCCCGGGAAAATCCGCAACGACTGCCGATAGGCCGAAATCGCCTGCGGATACTCCTTGATCTGCATGTGCGCCACGCCGTAGCGGAACCACACATTCGCCCGATACAACCCATCCGGGAGATTCGCCACAATCTGTTGATACAACGTGAACCGATTCTCCCAAATCGCCCCTTGCTGGCGGCTCAACGTGGCGAACAGCGCGACGACACCCGCCAGCGCCACAGCCGCAACCGTTTGCGCGCGGGAATGTTTTCGCAGTTCCATGATCGCGCCGGCCAGCAGCACGGCCCAAACAATCCCCACAATGAACCCGTAGCGGTCACTCGGATAATGCGGGTGCTCCAGCAAACCCAGGTGTGGCACCAGCAACACGAGGTGACACAACCACACGGTCCACACGCCCGGCCAGCGCCGGCGGGCGATGAACAGCCCGGCGCTCAACACGACGACGAGCGCGAGGCTCGCGACGAACGGCGCATCGCTGGGATTGAATTGCATGAGCGTGGCGTACACGGGCGTGAGGCCGGTCGGGTACCATGGTTTCCACACGTAATACGCCCAGATGTAAAACGCCTGCATCGTGCGCGAGCCGATGCCGAATTGCTCGATGGTTTTGGCTTCAGTCCACAACCCCGAGGCGTTCATGCGTCCGTAGAGCGTGATGAGGAAGATCAAAGCGGTGACGCCGAAAAACGGGAGCTTTTCGACCCACACGCCGCGGGCAGATGCGTTCCACCAGCCGCTTTCAAAGCGGCGCAATACCAGCGCATCGAGAATCACCAGCACGACGGGGAAGGCGAGCACAATGGGGTAGGTGAACACCGCGAGCGCAAAGGCAAGGACGGAGAGCCAGTAGAATTTCCGTTTGCGCGCCGGCTCATTCGCCAGCGCCTGCGCCTTCAAGTAACAGAGCAACGACGCGAGCGTGAACATGGTCGATTGCCCGTAGGGCAGCCCGGTGGCCCAGGCGACCGGCTCGACGCGCAGCGGATGCAGCGCCCAAAAGAGCGTGCCCAGCCCCGAGGCAAGAGCGACCCAACTCCGCTCGCGCGTTCCGTCCGCGGCATGCGTGCGCCGGAGCAGCAGATGCCGCAACAACAGGAACACAAGCAGCGTGTTCGCCGCGTGGAACAACAGGTTGGCGAGGTGATAATTGAACGGGTTGAGCCGGCCTTCGAGCGAGTAAAGCGCCGCCCACGTGAACCAGTTCAACGGCTTGTAGCGCAACGCCTGTTGCAGGTCCGTGAACATCCACTTCAGGTTCTCCGCCGTGAGGCCGTAGATGTGCTCGTTCTTGTAGATATTAATGTCGTCGTCCCAGGCGACGAACTCGGTCTGCAACGAGCGTCCGAAGACCACGAAGACCAGCGTGATCGCGACCGCGATGATGATGAATTCGAGACGGCTCAGCCGCATACGACAACCCGGATGCGCGCGAAGGTAGCAAAGAAGGCAGGCCGGTTACAAACTGCGAATCGGGCTACGGAGCGCGTGTCTTGCCCTTGTTTGGAGTTCAAGCTTTAGCTTGCGGGGAGACGCGCAACTCGCACGCTGAAGCGTGAACTCCAAACAGGGCGTGTACGGGCGACCAGGAGGCACCACGCGCTGGTGGCAATGACGTTGCTGCCGTTGAAGGAGGGGCCTTCCGGTCTGGATTCTGGCCCGCGCCTGTTTCGGAGAAACAGAAAGGGCGCTGAATTGCTTCAGCGCCCCGGTGAATTTTCGCCAGCGGTTTATTTCAACAGTTCTTCCGCGATTTGCACCGCGTTGAGCGCCGCGCCTTTGAGCAACTGGTCGCCGGCGACCCAGAAGCAGAGACCGTTGTCCAGTGCGCAGTCCATACGCAAGCGGCCCACCTGGCAGTTGTCCTTCTCCGCCACGTAGAGCGGCATGGGATATTCCTTCTTCTCGGGATCGTCCACGAGGTCCAGGCCGGCGGCCTTCTTGAGCACCTCGCGCGCGGCTTCGACCGTGACCGGTTTCTCGAACTCGGCGCTGACCGCGACGGAGTGGGCGCGATACACCGGCACACGCACGCAGGTGACACTGGCGCGGAAGGCCGGGTGATGCATGATTTTGCGCCCTTCGTTTTCCATCTTCATTTCCTCCTTCGTGTAGCCGGAGGGCAGGAACGAATCGACGTGCGGCAGCACGTTGAACGCGATCTGGTGGGGATAAACTTCCTTGGTCACCGGCTTGCTCTGGACGACTTCGCCGACCTGGCGCTCCAATTCCTCGATGGCCTTGGCGCCGGTACCGGACACGGCCTGGTAGCTCGACGCAAAAATGCGCTTCACGCCGAACGCCTGGTGCAACGGATACAGCGCCATTAACGTGATGGCGGTCGTGCAATTCGGATTGGCGATGATGCCCTTGTGCTGCTTGACGTCGGCGGCGTTGATTTCCGGGACGACCAGCGGCACCTCGGGGTCCATGCGGAACGCGCTGGAGTTGTCCACCACCACGCAGCCCGCCTTGGCGGCGACGGGTGCGAATTCCTTCGAAATGCTGCCGCCGGCGCTGAACAACGCGATGTCGATGCCGGCGAACGAGTCCTTCTTCAGTTCGGTGACGGCGATGTCCTGGCCGCGAAACTTGAGTTTCTTGCCGACCGAGCGGGCGGAGGCGAGCAACGTCAGTTTGCCCGCCGGGAAATTGCGTTTCTCCAGCGTCTTGATCATCTCGATGCCGACGGCGCCCGTCGCACCGACCACTGCTACATGCGGACTACGATTCATAAAAGGGGCCGAAATATAACCAGAAAAGACGCTGTGTCAATGGCATCAAAACGGCCCGTTTCCGCCGTTGGCGGCCGTGGCGGACGTCTCGCCGGCCGTGAGGTGGCGTTGAAGAAATTGCACGATTTGCTTCGCGGCGGCACGGGGAGCGGTGATGCCGTGGCCCTTGCCGGGGACGACTTCCAGCTGGGACTCCACGCCCGCCTGCTGCAAGGCTGAAAGCATGACTTCACTTTGTTGCAACGGAACAATTTCATCGCGGTCACCATGCACGAGGAAGAACGGCGCGGATTGCGGCGAGACGTAATGCACCGGGCTGGCCCGCGCGGCCAGGGTGATTTTCTCCGCAATGGGACCGCCCAACAAGCGCGCCACGGAGCCGGTGGCCGAACGGCGCGCGTGATGATCGACCACCAGCAGGTCAAGGTCGGTGGGCGGATAGAACGCGCACACGGCCTGGACGTGGCTGGGATACTCGAGGTTGCCGCCGACCGTGCCCTCAAGTTCGGTGTTGCCGGCGGTCGTACCCAACAGCGCCGCCAGATGACCACCGGCCGACGCACCCAGTACGCCGATGTGATCGGGATCGAGGTGGTAGGTGTCCGCATGGGCGCGGAGCCAGCGCACGGCGCCCTTGCAGTCGTGAATCTGCGCGGGGAACGTGGCGACATTGCTGAGGCGATAGTCGAGGCTGACAACGGCAAGGCCGCGCGCGGCGAGAAAATCTATGGGACAATTGTCCTTGCTGCCGTTGCGCCAGGCGCCGCCGTGAATCCAGATGACGACGGGGAGGCGGCCCGAAAATTCACGGGGACGATATAGATCCAGCTTCAGCGAATGGCCCTCCGCCTGCGCATACTCGATGTCGCGGACGGTTTCAACGCGCGCCAGCACCTTGTGTTTGACGATGGTGGTGCAGCCCGTGAGCGACACCGCCAGTGCCGCCAGCAAAACGAGTCTGGAAATCGTCGCTCGCACGATAGAAGATTTTAATCCACGACCGGCGAGATGTAAAATTTTCAGTGCGGGGGAACAACGAAAGCTTGTTGTGTTTGGTTCCGGGCGAGGAATGATTGCACGTCCGCCCAGGCGTGCATCAACTCCCGCAACGTCTCCTGATAGGCCAACTGTGCCGCCGCCCAATCGCGGCGAACCGGGAGCACCTCGGTCAATCCAATATCGCCCCCGGCGTAACGGGCCTCGGCCGCCTTCAACACGATTTCCGCGCGCGGCAGCAATTCGGTCTTCATCGTCCGGCTGGCGGCCAGCGCCGCGGTGAGCCGTGTGTGGGCCTCATTGGCCTGGCGGCTGAGTTCATTTTGCGTTGCGCGGGCGCGCGCCTCGGATGCCTGCATATCCGCGCGGACTTCACGCAATCGGCCCTGGTTGCGGTCGAAAAGCGGCAGCGGAATTCCCAAACCAAGGTCAAAGGCGTCCTGCTTCTGCCCTTCGATGCGCCGGTAAAGCAGTTCCACTTTCACATCGGGAATGCGCTGCGCTTTGGCCAGATCCAGCCGCGCATTCTGCCAGCGGACTTCCGCGTTCGCCGCCGCGGCGGCGGGATGGGCTGATACACTGGCGGCCAGAGATTCCAGCGTGGGAATTTCAAACGTGGCGTCCAGGTCTCCCGCCAGCGATTTCACGGCAAGCGCCGGATCACCGATGGCCGCGGTCAACGCCGTCATCGCTTGCTTGCGCATCGACTCCGTGCGTTGAAGCTCCGTTTTCTCGCGCACCAGTTCCATCTCCACGCGTGCCAGGTCTTCGGGGATGGCATCGCCCGCGTCCACCCGCGCTTTGGTGGTGCGGACGGCCCCTTCGAGGGTCTGAACAATTCGTTTTTGTGTTTCAAACGCCTTCTCCTGATACAGCGCCGTGGCAAACGCGCCATGCACGCGTCGGCGGACCTCGCGCCACTTCGCTTCCAGTTCCAAACTGCGCTGCTCACGCTCCCGTTGGCCCGCTTCGCGCGCCTTGGACAGCCGGTTGCCCAACGGCACGGATTGTGACACGCCCGCAAGATAATCCGCGCCGCCAGTTGTGCTCCCGCGAAAGGGCGCCGCTTCGATTCGCGCGATTAACTCGGGGTTCGACGGTTTTGCGTCTTGTTGCGCGCGCCCTTCCGCCGCCACGACACGCGCCCCGGCTTCCGCCAGCTCCGGGTGCTGGCGCCCGGCCAGATCAATGGCTTGCCCCAGGGTGAGTGATTCAATGGCAGACGGGCGCTCAGCGCTCCATCCCGCCGACGCGCATCCCAGGGTCAGGATGGCGAGCGATTTTACAAGCATTGTGGTTCTCATAATTCAATCTCCTCACAGGTTGACGCCGCGTTTTTTGAGCACCAATACCATGATGTAGCAGGCCATGGCGGTTCCTCAATTGGTTGCGGCCGGTCTGCCAAAACGCAAATACAGCGCCGGCACAATGATCATGTTCAACAACATCGACGTGAGCAGCCCAAAGAGAATCACGATCGCCATGGGCGTCTGGATTTCGTTGCCCGGTTTGCCTCCGCCCAGCGCCAGCGGAATGAGCGCCAGTCCCGCCGCCAGCGCGGTCATCAGAATGGGCACCAGCCGCTCCATCGCCCCGCGCCGCACCGCTTCGCGAAAATCGCTGACGCCTTCGTGCTCCTGCAAATGGCGGATGTGCGACACCAGCATGATGCCGTTGCGCGTGGCGATGCCGAACACCGTGATGAATCCGATGATCGACGCCACGCTCAACACTCCGCCACTGACGAACACTCCCGCCACGCCACCGATCAACGCCAGCGGCAGGTTCAGCATGATGAGCGCAGCGTCCCGCACCGAGTGAAACGCCAGGTGCAGCAGGAAACCAATGCCCGCCACCACGCCAATCCCCACCAGCGTCAGAATCCTCCCCGCCTCGGCGGCACTTTCAAACTGGCCCGCGTATTCCACCCGGTAGCCCGTTGCTTCCGCGATGATCGGATACACCAGGCCCTGACAGTCGCGCACCACGCTCGTCACATCGCGCCCGGCCACGTTGCATTGCACCACAATCTTGCGCTCCACCTGTTCGCGCAGCACCTGGTTGGGACCGGTGTCCTTCTGAATGCGCGCGAGCGAATGCAACGGCACTTTCGCGCCGCTGGGTGTGTCCACCAACAGATTGCCCACGGTGTCGAGCTGCCACGTGACGCGGCCGACGCTGTCGTCCGCCGAGGAATCGATCACGTGGCGGCCTTCGTCCAGGCGGACAACCAGGTCGTACGAACTCTGGCCCTCCAATACGCGCGAAACTTTCACGCCTTGCAGCGAAGCTTCCAACGTGCGCGCCACGTCGCGGATGGTCAACCCATGGCGCGCAATCGCCGGGCGGTCAAACTTCACGCGCAACACTGGTATTTCCGTTTGCGTCTCGACGGACAAATCCACCACGCCGCCAACGCCTTGCATGGCTTGGCGCGCCTTCTCGGCCAGCGTGCGCAGTTGGTACAGGTCCGGCCCGAAAATCTTTACCGCAATGTTCGCCCGCGTGCCGGAAAGCATGTGATCGATGCGATGGGAGATCGGCTGTCCAATCGTGATGTTCACACCTGGGACCGTGGACAGGGCATTGCGCAACGCTTGCAGGAATTCGCCCTTGTCCCGCTGCTCCAGCTTGATGGACACGTCCAACTCCGCAGCCTCCACTCCTTGCGCGTGTTCATCCAGTTCGGCCCGCCCCGTGCGGCGCGCCACCGACACCACTTCCGGAAAACCCATCAACGTTTGTTCCACCACCCGCCCCAGCGCGTCGGATTCCGGCAGCGACGTGCCCGGCAGCGTCACCGCGCTGATCGTGAGGGAACCTTCGTTGAACTCCGGCAAAAAAGCCCGCCCCATGAAGCTCGTCGAAACCAGCGCCGCCGCCAGCACGGCAACCGCCGGCAGTGTCACCCGCCAGGGATGGTTAAGGGCGGCGTTGAGCAGCGGGTCAAAGCGGGCCTTGAGCCAGCGCACGAACTGTGGCTCGTGTTCGGTCTGCACCGCCTTGCTCGCCGGCAGCAGGAAATAACACAACACCGGCGTCACCGTGATGGCCACCAGCAACGACGCCAGCAGCGCGATGAGATACGCCACGCCCAGCGGCTGGAGCAGCCGCCCCTCGACCCCGGCCAGGAAGAATATCGGCACGAACACTAGCGCAATGATGAGCGTGGCAAAAACAATCGAACTTTGGATTTCCACGCTCGCTTCGAGCACCACCGCCAGCGGCGGGCGCCGCTTGCCTTCGGGCCGGCGATGATTTTCCCGCAGCCGACGGAACACATTTTCCACCTCAATCACGGCGTCATCCACCAGCGCGCCGATGGCAATCGCCATCCCGCCCAGGGTCATGGTGTTGATCGTCGCCCCAAACCATTTGAGCGTCAGGACGGCGGTGACCAGCGACAGCGGAATCGCCGTGAGCGTGATGAGTGTGGCCCGGAAGTTGCCCAGAAAAATCAGCACCACCAGGGTGACGAGCACCACGCCCTCGATCAGCGCGCGCCGCACGTTGTTCACCGACACATCGATGAAATCCGCCTGCCGGAAAATGTCGGTCTTGAGTTTCATCCCCGGCGGGAGTTTGGCCGTGATTTCGGCGAGCACGGCATCGAGGCGTCTGGTCAGTTCCAGCGTATTCGCGCCGGGCTGCTTCTGGATGCCCAGAATCACCGCAGGCCGGCCCATCGCGGAACCTTCGCCTCGTTTGGGGGCTTCGCCCCGTTCCACTTCGCCCACGTCCGCCACGCGCGTCGGCACGCCATGCCGCGCGGCCACCACCGTCTCGGCGATGTCTTCCAGCGTACGCACGCGGCCCACGCCGGTGACCAGCCATTCCGCGCCCCGCTCGTTGATGATGCCGGCGGAGACGTTTTGGTTGCCCTCTTCCAACGCCCGCGCCACCTGGTTCAACGTCACCCCATGCGCCTGCAACGCCGCGGGGTTGAGCCGCACTTGGTACTGCTTTTCCCCGCCGCCAATCGGCGTGATCTGCGAAACTCCCGATACCGCCAGCAGCCGCCGCCGGATCACCGTTTCCGCGTAACTGCGCAATTCCGCCGGCGAATGTTGCTCGGAACTCAGCGCCAGAAACAGGATTTCGCCCATGATCGACGATTGCGGCGCCAGCACCGGCGGCTCGACTTCCGGCGGCAATTCGCCGGCGACCGCGGCGATTTTCTCGGCCACCGTCTGACGTGCATGGCGGATGTCCGTTCCCCACTCGAACTCCACCCACACCACGGAAATGCCCACGGCTGTCGCGGAGCGTACGCGCCGCACGCCCGACGAGCCGTTGACCGCCGTTTCAATCGGAAACGTGACCAGGCTCTCCACCTCCGTCGGCGCCATGCCATGTGCCTCCGTGATGACCGTGACCGTCGGCGCGGTGAGGTCGGGGAAAACATCCACCGGCATCCGCGTCGCCGTATGGATGCCAAACACCGTCAGCAACAGGGCCGCCGCCAGCACCAGCCCCCGGTTGCCCAGCGCCCATTGAATGAGTCGATTGATCATGTTTTATGCCTTTCGAATTATGCCGCGGTGCGCCGCTG
>JBFMBT010000260.1:0-9554 GCA_040754875.1 Verrucomicrobiota bacterium
CTGCGAGTGACGGCACCGTCCCGGTGCCAGTCCACTTTCCCACCCGCCGTTCCAACCCACCGGGCGGGACGCCCGGCTCACCCGCAGGCGCGGACGCCTACGCTACGAAGCCGAGATGAACCCGCCCGTTCGCCTTTCGAATCTCAAATACTCGGATCTGTTGGCTTTTCCATTGTAACATCGCGCGCAATCGGCTATTCCACCCACCGTTTTGGACGGCATGAAACACCTTCTGGCATTGTTCCTCACCACGTGGTGCGCCCAGGCGCGGCTCGGGGAAAACCGTGACGAATTGGTGGTGCGGCTGGGACCCGTGCGCACCACCTCGAAGCATTCCATCATTGCGCAGGGACAGATTTCGGCGCTGGGACAGACCTTTGTGTTCGAGAAAGATGGGTGGCATATCCAGTGCGACATGATCGGCGACCGCTGCGCGAGGATCAACTATTCCAAAAAGGGCGATTGGACGCCGGAGCAGGTCGCGACGTTGCTCGAAAACAACACCCAGTCGCACCAATGGACGGAAGACGCCGATTCCCAAAAGCAGATCCGCAAGTGGACCCGTTCCGATCGCGCCGTCGCGAAATGGCAATTCACCGGCGTGATGGAGCTGACCTCCCCCGCCTATTTCGCCGCCAAGACCAAGCGCGAAGCCGAATTGAAAGAAAAGGCCACGAAGAAGCCGGACCTGTAACATTTCGCTTTCGCGTCCTTTTGCGACTTTGGCGGGTTGATTCGGAGGAGAATGGAAGATGGAGAATTGAGGATGGCGTGCCGGACGTAGCCGCCCCATTTAACTCATGTAACTCATTTAACCATGTAACCTCTCTTCAATTCCCGTTAATTTTTCTGTCCGAAAATCTTTCTGTCAGCCCTTCCATTCGATTGCTAGTTTTGCCTTCCCATTTTTCTGTCAGCCTTCCACTAACCGCTTGAGTCTCCCAACGGTTTGTTGCAAATTTCCTCGCGCATGGATAGCCCCCCGTTTGATGACCTGGCGTTTCTCGGCCTGTCTCAAGACGTCACTTTGGAGAAGTTGAAAGCCACGCGCAACGCGCTGGTCAAGGAGTTCCATCCGGACCGCTTCCAAACAGAGGAGGAATTGGCGGAGGCGCATGAACAAACCGTCCGCATCAATGCCGCCTGCGAACGCGTCCGTGCCTGGCTCGAAGCCGAGACGCAAAAAAAGGCCGCATCTCAACGCGCTGCGGAAGCGGAGGAACAACGCCGCGCTGCGACCGAGTCCACCCGCCAGGCGCGCGCCCGGGCCGAACGCAAAGCGGCGGAACAGTGGGAAACCGCCGGCAAACGGCCCGGAAAAGCCGAACCCAACGCCGTCCCTCCCCGCCCGGATACGCCGAAACCGCCGGCTACAGCAAACATCCCTCGTCAATTTGCCTGGACAGCCGTGCTTTTTCTCCTGGGCGGATTGCTGATCTACCTGGGCATCGAGCGTTTCAAGGGTGTCGCCCCAACGAAAAGCACGGGCACTCAACCACCGGTGGCGGCCCGCGCGCCCCAAACAAACGCGCCAGTGCGTGGCGCGTCCTCCAATGCCATCGTTTCGCGTCCGGCCGTTCCGCGAACGAACGCGGTTGCGAGCGTTCCCGCGCGGGCCGGCAATATCCTTTGGGAGCAAACCGTCGGGGATGTTTTGGAAGGGACGCTGCATGTCACCGATGGAACGATCTACCTGGCGTCCAAGGACGGAGTTGCGCACGCCCTTATGCCAACGACGGGCGGAGCCCGATGGAGGGTAAGGCTCGGCGCCGCGCCGCTGTTCCTCCGACTGGACCAAGATCCCCCCCGGTAGCCGAGCATCGGCAAGGGACCAAGTCCGTCCGTGTGGTTAACCGGTCCACGAATCATCACAGCCATGGCCGATATGCGTGTCCTCGGCATGGACGCAGCCACGGCGTCGAAACAATGGGTGTTTAAGGACACGCATCCGGCTTATGCGCTGCTGACTGGCACCAACGGAATGGTCTATGTCGAATCGGTCGGCGGCATGCTCACGGCCTTGAATTCTTCCACCGGTGTCAAAGTGTGGGAGTACAAAACCGGCGAGCGCACTGCGCCTCCGATCTTGGGGCCCGACGATGTCATTTACGTCGCGCGCACTTCGACCACGCCGCTTGCCAACGGCAGGCGCAGCATGCGCCAGGATCTCGTTGCCTTGCACAGCGGCACGGGAAGGGTGTTGTGGGAGTTTCCGATTGGCAGCATGTTCACGGCGGCCAGGCCGGGACCGAACGGAAGGCTCTATGCGCAATCGCCGACGGGCAGGCTGTATGCCTTGAATGCCGCCTCAGGCGCCAAACTTTGGGAGGTGGTTTTGAAGCCCTCGACGCCAAGGGATCTGGTCCTCGGTGCCGACGGCACCATCTATGTTGAGGACAGGTCCGGGTTCTCGATAAGCACCGTCCATCCGGACACAGGCGCCTTCCGCTGGGAACTTAGGAGCGGCAGGCCAAATTTCAACCGGGGCTTCGGCGCCGACGGAGCGGTGCATGTCTGGAACGCACCAAGTTTTTTTACTCTCGACCCGTCCTCGGGGGTCAGGAAATGGACGCGCCAGCTTGAGGGAAGCCTGACCGCCAGCAGTTCCAGTCCAGACGGCACTGTTTTTCTGGCCACCAGCCAGGGAAAACTCCTGGCCCTTGATGCGGCAGACGGCACGACCCGCTGGGAAAAAAGCTGCGCGCCAGGCGTTCACTTTACGTCGCTCACCCCTGGCGCCGGCAGGCTGCTTTTCGCCATTTCCAGCGATGGAAAGTTGATCGCCTTCTCGGAACCCACCCTCCAAGGCATCGCAACCCGACGGAATTAGCCCGGCCAACCCGGCCTACTGGCGCACCTGGATCACCTTCGGCAGGCCCGCCCTGATGTCCAGGCCGGACGAAAGGAAAAGCAGGCCGGCCATTAATGGCACGCTCCATCACTCACCTCATTCCCCATTCGCCTGACCATCATCCGGCTGACACTTCAATTCGTTTGATAGACATTCGCCTCCCCATTTTTTCTGTCCCTAAATCTTTCTGTCAGCCAAACCCGCATCACCGGAAAAAAAGTTGACAATTCATCACACCATGCTACATTGCCTTCAAGACACCATCACGTGTCTTGAAGAGGAGGACGGTGGGCCAGCCCGGTTCACCGCCCCCAACGACAACGGTTGCGCATGAAACATCGCCAACCAGCTGAAGCATCGCGCCCCGCGCTTCGCCGCCCCCCGAAGCGCCCCGCATCACCTGTACCCAAAACCTTGAACATGGGATGACTCCGCCATCATGACTGCCACCCACCGCCACGCGCGGCGTCCGACCACCCTTTGCGCCGCGCCAAAGGAAAAAATAAAAAAATCTTCCCGTTTGCCCACGCCCCCACGCATCGGCGATCCGATTTCGAGGCTGTTCGACCCTTTTCGAGGCTTTTCGAGCTTATTCGACCTAATTTGCGAAAAAAACGAGGCGACCGGACGCCCGGCAACCGCGATCGTCCTCCCAAATCCACCTAAATCCACATCTGCACCTCATCAAAATACTCGTAGCACCTCCCGCCCGGCGGGATAACGAGGCTCCAACTGACGAATCAGCAGCAACAAGACATGCAGCCGCCGCTCCAAATCCGCCCGCCCCGCCGCCACCCCCAAACGCAACCCGCAACCCGCATCGCAACCCGCATCCCTCCCTGAAAATAAAAACGTTGCGTGAAAGGGCAACTTTATGGCTTTATGGCGTGAAGTTTGCCAGAGTCCTCACGAGCGTTGGGAGCGGCAAAACTGCTGGTCAACGGTGTTCAATGAAGCGAGTGCAGGCGAGCTGTCGTAAGTCGTTATGAAGCGGCGCCGCTTAACAGTTTTTTACTCGGGCCGGGTTCAGGGTGTCGGGTTTCGATACACGGCCAAGTCTGTGTCGCTGGGATTTGAAGTGACCGGAATCGTTCGTAACCTTCCAGATGGGCGGGTTGAATTGGTGGCCGAAGGGCTGCCAGATGAGTTGGAAGCGTTCAGGCAGGCAATACGCGATGCCGGCCTCAACGGCAACATCAGACATGAAGAAGTCACATGGTCTGAGGCGACGGGAGAATTTCGCGGCTTTGAGATAGTCAGACAGCCATAAGTACATGCGGTACGCGATCTTGGCGGATATACACGCGAATCTGGAAGCCCTGGAGGTCGTCCTCGATGACTGCAAAAAACAGGGGGTCACCCACTATTGCTGCCTGGGCGACGTTGTCGGTTACAACGCCAACCCCAAGGAATGCCTCGACATCATCCGCGGCATGGGCATGCCCTGCGTCAAAGGCAACCACGACGAATACTGCTCCGTCGATGTCCCGCTGGACGGCTTTAACGCTCACGCCGCCGAAGCCGTCACCTGGACCCGCCAGCAGTTGACCGAGGACGACCGCGCCTGGCTGCGCGACCTGAAATACATGCGCCTCGTGGCCAGCTTCACCATCGTCCACGCCACGCTGGACATGCCCCAACGCTGGGGTTACGTGTTCGACAAGCTCGGCGCCGCGTCCAGCTTCACCTACCAGAACACCAGTGTCTGTTTCTTCGGCCACACGCACATCCCGGTCGCGTTCATCCGCGACACCGTGGTGCGCGGCGGCACTTACTCGAAGTTCAAGGTCGAACCCGGCCGCAAGTATTTCGTCAATGTCGGCAGCATCGGCCAGTCCCGCGACGGCGTGGCCAAGGCCACCTACGTGGTGTACGACATGGACGAACAGACCATCGAATTGCGCCGCCTGGACTACGACATTCCGAAAACGCAGGCAAAAATCCTCGCCGTCGGACTGCCCCCGCGCTTGGCGGAACGCCTGGCGCTTGGCAAGTAGCCCGGCGCGCTGTGACCCGCTGTCTGCCATGATCTCCGACCGGAGGATCGCGTGAAGATCCTGATCCTCAAACCCAGTTCCCTCGGCGACGTCATCCAGGCGCTGCCCGTGCTGCGGCTGCTCAAGCTCCATTTGCCGCATGCGGAAGTTTACTGGTGGCTCGCCACGGACCTCGTGCCGTTGCTGGAGAATGACCCTGACCTCGCGGGCATCATTCCGTTTCAACGCAAACGTTGGAACTCGTCCTCCAACTGGCGGAGGATCATTCGCAGCGTTCACGAGATACGCGCCCATCGCTTCGATTGGGTCATCGATCTGCAAGGCCTCGCGCGCAGCGGCCTCATCGCGTGGCTGGCCAACGGCGCCTTCACCATCGGCCTCGATGACCACCGCGAAGGCGCGCGCGGCTTCTATGATGTCGCCATCCCCCGCCCTTCCGCCCGCGTTCACGCTGTGGACTGGTACCTGTCCGTCGCCGCCGCGCTCGGCATTCCCGTTCATCAGAATTTTGACTGGCTCCCGCGACGTCCCACCGCCGCGGCGTCGGTGCAAAGTCGGTGGAACATCGATGGCGCGCGTTGGTTCGCGTTGAGCCCCGGCGCGCGCTGGTTGAACAAGCGCTGGCCGGCCGAATATTTCACCGACACCGTGCGCCACGCCGCCGCCGAATTCCCGAATGCGAAATTCGCCATCCTCGGCGGCGCCGAAGACAAGCCGCTGGCCGCTGCGATCATGCAGGCGCACCCGCAACGTTGCGTCGATTTGACCGGCCAGACCACGCTGCCTGAAATGATTGAATGGGTGCGCTGTTGCGACCTCATGATCACCAACGACACCGGGCCCATGCACGTCGCCGCCGCCTTGCGCAAACCCGTCGTCGCGCTGTTCGGCCCCACGTCGCCGCACTTCACCGGCCCTTACGGCCAGATCGAGCGCGTGATGCGCGTCTCGCTGCCCTGCGCGCCCTGCCTGAAGGGCACGTGCAGCAATCCCAACACCATCGAATGTCTCCGCGCCATCGCGCCCGATGCCGTATTGAAGGAGATGCGGAACCGGCTGCATTGAATACCGCGGCGCGCGCCGCCGTCGAAATCCGCAGAGAGTCGCGCCCGGTTCATCCGGGCGGGATGGATCGGATTGCCCCAAGGGGATTTCCGCTTGCCGGGCAGGCATTCCGGTCTAGATTCAAAGCATGAGATACTTGGCCCTGATAATTTTGCTTTGCCTTGCGGGCGCCGCCAGTGTGCGCGCCCAGATCAAGGTGGAGATTGTCCTGGACCGCAAGCAATTCGTCCCCGGCGAATCGCTCGTGGTCGGCGCCCGCATCATCAATCATTCCGGCCAACCGCTGAAATTCGGCCGCGACCCCGGCTGGCTGCAAATCAACGTCGAGCCCACTGACAATTCCGTGGTCCAACGTCTGGCGCCCGTCCCCGCGGTCGGCGAATTCGAATTGGAATCCGCCATGATGGGCACGCGCCGCATCGATCTGGCGCCGTGTTTCGATCTGAGCAAACCCGGCCGCTACCACGTCACGGCCACCGTTTTGGTCGCCGAGTGGAACCAGCAGATCACCAGCGAACCGAAAGCCATCGAGATTTTTCCCGGCACAACGGTCTGGGAACAAAAGTTCGGCGTTCCAAATGCCGACCGCCCCGACTCTCCCGAGTTTCGCAAATATGCCTTGCTGAAGGCCAATCACACGGACCAGAAAAAGTATTACGTCCAGGTGACCGATGAATACGGCGTGAAAACCTATGGGGTCTTCCCGGTGGCGCCCGTGATTGCCAGCCGCGAACCGCTGGTGTTGTTGGACCGCCGCAGCAACCTCCACCTGCTCGCGCCCACCGGCCGCATTTCCTATGGCTATTACGTCATCAGCCCCTCTGGCAACCTGATACTCCGCGAGCGCCACGACATTGCTGGGAATTCTTTCCCGCGCCTGCGCCCCGCCAAGGATGGCGAAGTCAACGTCGTGGGCGGCGCCCGCAAGGAATCGCCGGATGATTTTCCACCGCCGCCCACCGCAAAGCTGGAACCGCCGCTTGAAAAACCCCGCCCATAGAATGCGTTTTCTCACCGGCTGGCTCCTAATCCTCATCACCTTTTCGGCAACGTCCCTTGCGACTGCGGCAGACACAGTCACGCTGCACCTGCGCAATGGAGACCGGCTCACGGGAACCGTCTTGTCGGAAGATGCCACGCACTTGAAGCTCTCCACGCCGTGGCAGCAGGAAATCCGCATTCCCCTGGCCGAGATTGAAAAGCGGGAAAAGATTGCGCCCAAACCCACCGCGCAAGCCGCCGAAGCCAAACCCGCGCCGCCGCCACCCGCCCCGGCTCCCCCGGCCGAGCCGCCTCCTCCACCCAAGCCGCCCAAGCACTGGTTCTTCGACATACAGGCCGGCGTCGATCTCGCCCGCAGCCAGGCCGACCGCGAACTCTACACGGGCCGCATCAAAGTCAATTACGCCAATCCCGCCACCAAATTCCGCAACGAATTCGATTACAAGGCCGCTTATGGCACGACCGACGGACGCCTCTCCGCCAACCGCATGGACGGCGCCATCAAGACGGACGTTGACATCGGCCGCCGCTTGTTTGTGTACAATCTCGGCGTGGCGGGCTACGACGAAATCCGGCGCACGGATTTTCAATATGAGGTCGGCCCGGGCGTCGGCTACCACTTGATCACCAAGTCGAACTTCGTGATGAACACCGAGTTCGGCGGCAGCTACCAGGAACAATTCTATTCCGACAGCACCAAGCGGCAGGACTTCCGGTTGCGCCTGGCCGAGGATTTCACGTGGCGCGTCAACAAACGTCTGATGCTGGAGGAAAAATTTGAGTTCATGCCGCGCGCCCAGGAACCCAGCAATTATCGCATGCGCTTTGAAACCACCATGAGGCTCTTCCTCATCGATAACCTCTCCCTGAATTTTACAGTTCTGGACCTGTACGACACCGACCCTGCGCCAGGTGTTTCAAACAACGACCTCCAGATACGCTCGTCGATTGGAATCAAATTCTGACGCCACCCGTCAGGCGGGCGCGGCCACCATGCCTTGCGCGTCGAGGGACATTCCCAGGCGCAGAATCTTCGCCACCGCCGCCTTCAGCGACGGCATAAGAAAGTCGTAGTGCCCGTTGCCGTTCCACGGAGATTTGATCAGCAACGACGTGCAGCCCTCCGCCTGCGCCGCCGCCGCGTCCTGCCACTTGTCGCTGATGACAAAGCTGTGATCCAGGTCGAGGTGCCATTTGAACGATGCTTCCTGGAGCAACCCCGGCTGCGGTTTTCGGCAAGGACAGCGATCCCCCGCATCGTGCGGACAGACCAGGATGTCGTCCAAAGGGAAAGCTCGTTTGAGCTGGAAGTGCATGAGATCCAACTCTCGACGCGGGAGGTAACCACGGGACACGCCCGGCTGGTTGGTTGTGGCAATCAGCAGAAAGCCGGCTGCCTTCAGTTCCTTCAACGGCTCAACCGCCTCGTTATTGATTTGAAATTCCTCGACTGTCAGCGGAACCACTGGCTGGTTCCGTTCCACGCGAACGTGGTTCAACAATCCATCGCGTTCTAAAAAAACTGCCAATCTCATGCTTGCCAAAAAGCAGGATGTTGGCCGTGTTCGCGCTTTGGCAAAAATAAGAAAATCCCTGATGCCACCTGGCTCTTCACCCCAAGCGCCTTCATTTCAGGCACATGCAGCGCTACTCGAAAAGCTGCTTCACGTCCGTCACCCGCCCCTGGACCATCTTCACTATCGGCAGCGCCCGGGCAATGGCATTTTGCTCGGTCTGCCCGGGAAACGGGTCCAAAATCACCTGAATCGCCGCGATTACCTCGCCGTTGCGATCCTTCATCGGCATCGTCACAAACGTCTTCTTCCGCTCACGCAGATGAAAAATTGACTCCGTTTCCAGCACGTCCGCCGCCACCTTGGGCGCGGGCTGATTCACCTCCGCATCCTCGGTGCTGGCAATGGTCAGCAACGGCGCCTGCTTGTTCCTTTGCGCAAAAATCTTCAACCCCAGCAACCGCGGATACCGCTCCATGACGTCCTTCACCATCGTGTTCGCCAGCGAAATCAACGGCGTATACTGGATGCGCGCATCGGTGAAGTGGCTCACGGCATCGGACTTCGTCCAAAAACCAACCTTGCCTGTCGCAAACGAATTGTCCGTCAACATCGGGATGGGCTCCTGGCCGTTATACAGAATGCGAATCTGGTTGGCCTTGCACTCGATCGACAGCTCGTGCCACACGCCCTTTGACGCCGAAACGGGGACGCCAATCGCCGGGCTGCGCTGCCCGCCGACCACCTTGTAGAAACGCAGCGTGTTCGCGATCGAATCGATGCGCACATAATAGTAGTTCTTCTCGTCCTGGTAACGGAACACCACCCCGGCCATCTGCTCCACCGTGCCGCTCACCGTCTTCAGGCGCGTCATGAACGTGAAGTCGCCAAACGCCTGCTCAGAAACAAGGATGGGATAATGTTCCCCCGTCGTGTTCCGGGATAATTGCGCGAGCACCGGCCGCCGTTGCGTCGCGCTGGCATTGGGCGCCAGCGATGCCAGGCGCGGCGTCACATCGTCCATCACGATCTTCCACTCGCCTGGTGCGCCCGCGCCGCTCACCACGCTGGCAAATCCCTTGGGCGTTTTGCCGGCATCCGCCTCGGAGAACTCGAACTGCAAAT
>JBFMBT010000261.1:0-9551 GCA_040754875.1 Verrucomicrobiota bacterium
GGTCGCCTTCTCTTTTCCAAAAATGGTTTATGCGCAGAACAGACAACCGCAAAACACGAGCAAAGCAGACCCAAGGAATCACACCTTATTTTCTGCGCGCCGTGGTTTGAAAATGGGGTACAGCTCACTCCTTTGCGAAATAACCTGCTAAAACGAGGTTGCCTTCTGGATCAGTCTTGACGCCAAGCACCTTGCCCTCGGATCTCCCTTCGTCAGTCCAGACGCGCAGGCAGTTGCCAGCGTCGTCGTACTTCGCCACGAACCAACCCTGGCCCTTCAGGGTCAGGGATTGAAAAGTCGTGCCTCGGTCATAATTTCCCGCGACATAAAAGTGGCCGTCCGGACTGACCGTGACGCTTCCAACAGAGTCTTGAGTTCTGCCCCATGGCGTCATTCGCTCCCACACCACCCGCGGACAGGGTTTGATGAATGAAAGGGATGCGACGTCGCTTGTGGCAGTGGCCAGAGAATCGCTCACGTCAACGGAGTATTGGCCCGCATTGGAAGCCTGCGCTGCTGCGGGAGATTCCAATGTCGCGGCCAAACAGGGCCAGAGGAAAGCAAGATGCAGCCCCGCGAACAGGGCAACGTAACGCCAATATGTGTCCCTCACCCCCATCATGTTGCTCGGCCGACAAGGTGGCGGAGGGTGGCGAAGTTGACAATGTCAAATTCAGCACAAATCCCTGTTGACGAACGGGCGGCGGAGCAAATGGAGTGGGGAATAGATGTCTGGCTAGCCGCAAATCGCGGTTTGCCGGGGCAAAACGACCCGAGCGGATTGTGTGTTGTGTGGATAAAGCGCAGCTTGCGGTATCGACTTGGCGTGGGAAGGGGATTAGCGTCGTGCATGATTTTTAAACTGCGGGCGGCGACACTTCCAGAGTTGGAGGAGTTTATGGTGAGGTTGCTTGGGAGTGATTGGGAGGCCGGCGATGGGGCCATTCACTTTTGCGCGGATCTGCCACTGGCGGCGTTGAGCGGGGCGGCGTTTTTTCAAAACGCCCGGATTTTTCTAAAGGCGCTCGACCGAAACGGCGGCACCGGCGCCACGGAAGCGGGCAATTTGAATCGAGCGTTCGTGCAGCAGGTGTTTGATGAACTGGATATGCCGGCGCCCAGACGGGAGTCAATTTTGCAGGTGTGCAAGGTGGTGAACGAAACGGATGCGTGGGAGTTGCACCTGGCGCGGGTGGTCAGCGAATGCGCGGGGTTGGTGAGCCGGCGCAAAAAACGGTTTCAATTGACGCGCCTGGGCGCGTCGCTGTTGTCCGACGAGAAATGCGGTGAACTGTTTTGGCGGTTGTTCATGGCTTATTTCCGGCGGTTCAACCTGAGCTACGATTTCAACCTGCGGACGGTGCCAGGCATCCAGCAGAGCATGGCGGTCGTTTTGTGGCGGTTGGATGCCGTGGCGCGCGAGTGGACGGCCGTGCGGGGATTGGCGGAAATGATTCTGCTGCCCGCGGTCCACGCGGAGTTGCGCGGCTCCATGGTTTCGCAGTGGGACCGTGAGGAATGGATTCTGGCGGGCTATGTATTGAACCCGCTGTTGAATTTCGGATTGATCGAGAAGAAGAAGCCGGGTGATTGGCCGGGTGTTGATGAAAAGGACAGCATTCGGGTCACGGGATTGTGGCGGTCTTTCGTGTCGTTTCGAGTGCCTGGGGTGCGCGGCGCAAGTGGTGGGGTGGGTTTGAATTGATGGGCCGATGGCCATAGCCAAGGGTTCTGAATTTCAAATTTCTAGATTTGAGATCTCAAAGGGGGCGAATCGAGGCTTGGGGTTCAGGCGAGGATTTCGTGGATGATGTGGCCTTCGACGTTGGTGAGGCGGCGCTGGATGCCGTTGTGTTCGAAGGTGAGCTGTTCGTGGTCCAGGCCGAGCAGGTGGAGGATGGTGGCGTTAAAATCGTAGAGGGGATGAATGTCGTTCACGGCTTTCTGGCCCAACTCATCGGTTTCGCCGTGGCTGACGCCGGGTTTCACGCCGGCGCCGGTGAGCCAGCAGGTGAAGCCGTCGGGGTTGTGGTCGCGGCCCTGGGAGCCTTTTTGGAAGAAGGGCATGCGGCCGAATTCGGTGCACCAGACGACGAGGGTATCCTCCAGCAGGCCGCGTTGTTTCAGGTCGCGGATGAGCGCGGCGGCGGGTTGGTCGAGAACAGCGGCGTGTTTGTCGTATTGTTCCTTGAGTTTGTTGTGGCCGTCCCAGTTGAGTTCGCCGCCGCTGGCGTAGGCGCCGTTGAAGAGTTGCACGAAACGCACGCCGCGTTCGATCATGCGGCGCGCCAGGATGCAGTTCTTCGCAAAGCCGGCTTTGTTGGGGTTTGCGGGGTCGTCCGCGCCATACATTTTCAGGATGTGCGCCGGTTCAGTGCTCAAGTCACTGATTTCCGGCACGCTGAGTTGCATGCGCGCGGCCAGTTCGTAGCTGGCGATGCGGGCGGCGAGTTTGCCGTCGCCGGGATGGCGCTCAAGGTGGCGCGCGTTCATCCGCTGAAGGAGCGAGCGGGCCGCATCATCGCCGGCCCTGGTGATGCCCGGCGGTGGCGCGAGGTGGCGGACCGGTTCCCTGGCGCTCATCGGCGTGCCTTGGAAGACGGCGGGGAGAAAACCGGGGCCCCAGTTGTTGGAGCCGGCCTGCGGAACGCCGCGCGGGTCGGGGATGGCGACGTAGGCGGGCAGGTCGTGGTTTTCGCTGCCGAGCGCGTAGCTGACCCACGAGCCGATGCTCGGGAACCCATCGAGCACAAAGCCGGTGGAAAGGAAATTCTCCGCGGGCCCGTGGGTGTTGGTAGTGCTGGTGAGGGAATGGATGAACGCGAGGTCGTCGGTCAATTCGGCGAGATGCGGGATCAGGTCCGAAACCCATTTGCCGGTCTGCCCGCGCGGGCGGAACTGGTATTGCGGGCGCGCGAGTTCGCCGGCGGGACCTTGAAACGTCACCGCTGGTCCGCCGGCAAGCGGCTGGCCGTCGCGCTTGATCAGTTCAGGCTTGTAGTCCCACGTCTCAAGCTGGCTGACCGCGCCGGCGCAGAAGATCATGACCACATTTTTCGCTTTTGCGGGAAAGTGCGGCAACCGCGGGGCGAACGGGCGCGCGGGATCGATTACCGGCGCGGACGCGGCGAGCAAGCCGTCCTGCCCGAGCAGGTTGGTCAGCGCGATGGATCCGAGCGCCGTGGCGGTGTGGGAGAGGAAGCGGCGCCGGTCGAGCAGGTGGCGGCCGGTGAGGGAAAGGTGTTCGGACCGGTTCATGGGAGGAAAAGGAATTCGTTGCTGTTAAAGAGCGCGCGGCAAAGGGTCGCGAGACCGTGTTCCCGAACGACGGGTTCGGCATCGCGAAGTTCTTCAGCGCGCGGATCACGACTGAAGGCGAGCTGATAGGCGCGGCGAATTTGCTTTCGCACATCGGAGCCCGCATCGGCTTTCGCGCGGGCGGCGAGCGCGGCGGACTCGTCCAGGGTGAAGCGGCTGTTGAAAAGATTCAGCGCCTGGATGGGGGTGGTGGATTCGCGGCGGCGCGCGGTGCTCTGGCCGGCGTCCGGGCAATCGAAAGAACCAAACACCGCCTCGCGTTCGCGGCGGACCTTGTGGGCGTAGATCATGCGGCGCAGGCCGTCGCCGCTGAAGGATTCGACGGGCTGGAAGCCGCTCAGGCCGCCGCGTTTGTCGAAGAGGTCGAAGCCGCGTCCATACATCTTGAGATTCAACCGGCCGCTGACGGCGAGCATGGAGTCGCGGATGGTTTCGGCCTCGAGGCGGCGCGAGGGGAAACGCCAGAGGAGGCGCACATCGGCATCCTGGCGGGCCGCGGTGGAATGGTGGCGGCTGGACTGGCGATACGTGGCGGACAGCACGATGAGTTTGTGCATGTGTTTCACGGACCAGCCAGAGCGGATGAATTCCTGCGCCAGCCAGTCGAGCAATTCCGGGTGCGACGGTTTGGTTCCGTTGCGACCGAAGTCGCTCGGTGTTTCAACCAGGCCGGCGCCGAAGTGTCCCTGCCAGATACGGTTTGCCATCACGCGGGCGGTGAGCGGGTTTTGCGGGCTGGCGATCCAATCGGCGAGGGCCCTGCGCCGCTCCTGCTCGGAAGTGTCCTTGGGCAGCTTCACCGTGCCGAGCGCACTGAGCACGGCGGGAACGACGGCGTCCTTCGGTTGTTCCGGGTCGCCGCGATTCAGCAGGTGGATGTCGTCCGGCTTGCGGAACGTGCCGGCGAAGGCCTTCTGCCCGTCTTGCGCGGCTTTCAGTCTCCCTTCCAGCGCGGTCTTTTCCTGCATCAATGCATTCGCTTCCTTCGCCTCGTTGCCGGTGAGGCCCTTGGTGGAGAAGGCGACCGGCCGTTTGTCGTTGGGATCAAATTTCCGCCGGTCGGTGGCGTCGGCAACGGCGCGCCATTCGCCCGAGGCATCCGCGACTTCGATGAGATAATCGGTGGCGAGGCGGTCGGCAAATTTCTCTTCGCGATCACGGCCCCAGACGACGCGGTCAATCGTATGCTCGGCGGGGAATTCCAGCACGACCCAGCCTTTGCCCTTCTCGTTGGACATCCAACTGCGCGAGTTACCGTATTGGCCGTCGTTGATGTGTTTCAAATCATGGCGGTCGGCCACGATGATGTCGCCGGAGGAAGTGGCCGTGGCGCCTTCGCTGGCGAGCGCGACATTGCGGCCCGAGAGATCGAAGACTTCCAATTCATCAAGGCACGGTTCGCGGTTGTTGGTTTCCCGAATCGTGAAGCGCACCCGTCTGGCCTTCAGCGGCGCGAAGCGGTCGGTGTTCAGGCGCGCATTGACGGGCGCGCGTTCGACGGTGGATTTGGCCAGCGGGACAAAGCGGGCGAGCTGTTGGTCGATTTTTGCGATCCGGGGTTTGAGAGCCTTCACTTCCCGGCGCATGGCTTCGGCTTCGGGCGTGCGCAAGTCGCGGTCCTGATATTCCACGCCGGCGACAAAGGCCTGCATCGCGTAGTAGTCGCGGGCGGAGATGGGATCGAACTTGTGATCGTGACAGCGCGCGCAGCCGACACTCAATCCAAGGAAGGTCTGTCCGATGTTTGTCACAATTTCATCGAGCGCGTCCTGGCGCGCGAGACGTTTGGAAGGCTCGTCCTTGCCAATCTGGCCGGGCAGCAGCACCGACGACGTGATCAGGAAGCCCGTGGCTGCGTCTTCGCCCAGGGCATCGCCGACGATCTGCTCGCGGATGAAACGATCGTAGGGCGTGTCGCGATTGAAGGCGCGGATGACGTAATCCCGATACGGCCAGGCGTTGGGGCGCTCCGTATTGACCTCGAAGCCGTGCGTGTCCGCGTAGCGCACCACGTCCAGCCAATGCTGCGCCCAGCGTTCGCCGTAGCGGGGAGATTGAAGTAATTCGTCCACGACCCGGGCAGGCGCATCTGGCCGCCGGTCTTTTAGGAATGCCGCCACCTGCTCAGGCGCAGGCGGAAGTCCGATGAGGTCAAACGAAACGCGTCGCAACCACGTCGTGCGATCGGCTTCCGGGGACAGGGCAAGGCCGTGCGCTTTGAGCTTCGCGATGATGAACGAATCGATGGAATGCTTTCGCGGCGGCACCGCCAGTGGTTTGAAACTCCAGTGATCGCGCTTGTCCGAGAGTTTTACCAGGTCCACGCCGTCCGGCCACATGGCGCCTTCATTAATCCAGCGCGTGAGTGTCGCGATTTCCGCCGCTGACAAGCCCGCGCTGCTGCTCTTGCGGGGCGGCATCCGTTCATCCTCGTCCTTGCTGGTGATCAACTGAATGAGCGGACTTTCCTTGGCCTTTCCCGCCACGAGGCTGGCGCCATGCGCGTCGCCGCCCTTGAACACCGCCGCTTTCACGTCCAGCCGCAGGCCGGACTTTTGTTTCTTTTCGCCGTGGCATTCGTAGCAGTGCTTTTCGAAGATGGGCCGCACTTCGCGGACGAAGTCCACCGGCGCGGCCGTGGCCCGGGTGACCGGCAGTGCGATGGCGCAAAGGCAAGCAATCAACCTCATAGTTCAGCGTAGGGATTCCCGGCCAGAAAGAGCGCGCGCACTTCGTCGTCGGTCATGGCGCGGCCCAGCAGGAGCAATTCGTCGATGCGCCCGCTGAGCTTGCGGTCGGTGCGGTCCCAGTTGCCAATCTGCGCGGGGCCGAGCTTTGCCGGGTGCGCGACGGCCAGGCGCGTCTCCTTGTCGAACTGGCCGTTGAGATAAAAGCGCACCGTGCGCGCGGCGGAATCATAAACCGCGGCGAGATGCACCCAGCGACCCTGCTCGGGCAACACGGACGTGCGCGAGTCGGGATAACCGTCGCGTTCGTCCGAACCCGGAGCCAGCGCATTCGCAAACAGCGCGAGGCGCATCGTGGTGTTGCGGTTGATCATCCAATGGACCTGGCCGGGGTTGTTTTTGCTCCAGCCATCCGTGTGGAGCAGGGACTGGTACGGCGCGCCCAAGCGATCGATGCGCACCCAGGCGGCGAGCGTGAGTTGCGGCCACGCGCGTTCACCGCCGACATCCAGTTTGAGGTGGTCGCCGACGTTGACGAACTCCGGCGCGCGTGAACCCGGCCAGCGACCCTGCACGGTGCGAAAGACCCCGGCGTGTGAGTCATTCGATTCAAAGTCGAGCAGGGCGATGAGCGCGGGATCGCTCTTCAAACCCACGAGCGCGGCATCAGAACGGGCGCGCTGGCCCGCAGCCAGGCCGGCGGCGAGTTCAGGCATTTCGTCCGGGTGGATGAAGGCCGACGAGCGCAACTCGCGGGCCGTGCTTGCGCCTTGAGCCATTATCACCGCATCGCCTCCCAACAGGTTTTGCTTCCCGGGCGCGCCCGAGGCCCTGGCAATGACCTCGCCTTGAAACACGTGAATCTCCGCCCCGCCAACCGCCGGCACATCGACGCCGAAACGCGTGCCCAGATCCACCGCGTCACCCGAAGGGGTGATGACGGTGAATCCTTTCGCCGCTGGCGGCACATCCGCCGCCAGGCGACCGCGCAGCAAGCGCAGTCGCTGCGCTGACTCGAAACGAAACTCCGCCGGTGCTTCGATGACCAGGCGCGCGCCGCGCGCGGTGATGAGTTCCACGGTGCCCACTTTGAGGGTGTGAGCCTCACCGCGCAGCTTCGCGCCGTTGGAAAGTTCTTCCACGCCCGCGTCCTTGGCGACGGTCGCGAACACCCGTTGCGCCTGCCACCACCATGCGCCGGCGGCGAGCAAGGCCACGCCGGCCGCCGCCGCAAGCCAGCGGGTCGGAAAGGGGCAAGCGATCAATCTGCGCGGCACGGCGCTGGCGCCACACGGCTCCGTTTTGTCCAGCGTCCAGTCCGCGGCCGCGGCTGCGATCGCCGAGTCGAGATTCAAGAACTCGGAAAACTCGCGCCGTGCCTGCTCGTCCGCGAGGAGGCGGGCATTGAGTTGCTTCATCTCATCGGCGCTGATCGCGCCGTCCAGGTAACGATGGATGAGCGCTTCGAGTTCCGCGTTCACGATGCCGCCTCCTGGGTCAGCGCGCGGCGAATGCAGTCCAGCAACATTCGCCTCATGCGATGCAGCCACTGATAAAAACCAGGCACGGTGCGCCCGCTGGAGCGCGCGATGTCCTGAATGCGGGCATCGGGTTGATAAGCCTGCATGAGCAACTCCCGCTGGTCATCGGGAACCTTCTTCATGCAGCCTTCAAGGGCATCGCGCCGGCGCGCCAACCGGGGTTCATCCTGCGCGGTTTCATCCGCCAGCCGGATAACAACCTCTTCATCGAGCACCAGCCGGTCACGTTCCTTGTCACGCAGCCACGCCAGCACTTCAAAGCGCGCGACGCCAAACGCCCAGGGCCGGAAATCCGCCCCGGCGCGCAACTCACCGAACTTCTCCCACAGGACGATCGATACCTCCTGCAATACGTCATCGGCATCCGCGCGGGTCGGCACCAAGCGCCGGACATAAGCGCGAATGGCGGGTTCGTGCAGGGCAAAGCTGCGTAAAAAGCGATTGTGGCGTTCGATTTCGTCCGGCGTCATGGTCGTTCACCAAGTATCTCCCAAACGGAGCCGGATTTAACGCACAATTTGACTTATTTCTGGAGGGATTTCTCTTTGTCCACAATGGCGACGGTGGTCTTCATGACGGTGTCCGGGTTGAGCGAGATGCTGTGGATCCCCTGCTCCACCAGGAATTGGGCGAAATCCGGGTAGTCGCTGGGGGCCTGGCCGCAGATGCCGATCTTGCGTTTCTTGTCGCGGCAGATGCGGATGACCTGGGCGATCATCTTTTTCACCGCGGCGTTGCGCTCGTCGAAGATGGGGGCGACGATTTCGGAATCGCGGTCCACGCCGAGGATGAGTTGCGTGAGGTCGTTTGAGCCGATGGAAAAGCCATCAAAGATTTCGGCGAATTCCTCGGCGAGGATGACGTTGCTGGGGATTTCGCACATGACGTAAATCTCCAGGCCGTTGACGCCGCGTTTGAGTCCGTGCTTTTCCATCTCGGCCTGGACGCGGCGGCCTTCGTCCACGGTGCGGCAGAAGGGGATCATCACCTTGAGGTTGGTGAGGCCCATTTCGTCGCGCACCTTGCGCACGGCGCGGCATTCGAGCGCGAAGCCGGCCTGATAGCGCGGGTTGTAATAGCGCGAGGCGCCACGGAAACCGATCATGGGATTTTCCTCGCCCGGTTCGTAAGGCCGGCCGCCAATGAGGTTGGCGTATTCGTTGGTCTTGAAATCGCTCAGGCGCAGGATGACATCCTTGGGATAAAACGCCGCGGCAATCATCGCGACGCCTTGCGCGAGCTTGTCGATGAAGAATTGCGGCTTGTCCACGTAACCGGCGGTCAACTGATCGATCTGCGCCTTGACGGCGGGATCGGCCAGGCGCTCGTAATCGAGCAGCGCCAGCGGATGAATCTTGATGTAGGTGGTGATGATGAATTCCTCGCGCGCGAGGCCGACGCCGTCGTTGGGTATGAACGAGAGCGAGAAGGCTTCCTCGGGGTTGCCGACGTTCATCATGACCTTGGTGCGCGGGCGGCCAAGGGTTTTCAAATCGGTGCGCTGCACTTCGAAGGGCAGGCGGCCTTCATAGACGAAGCCCGTGTCGCCTTCGGCACAACAGACGGTGACCACCTGGCCGTCTTTCAACACCTCGGTTCCCTTCTCGGTGCCGACGATGGCGGGCACGCCGAGTTCGCGGCTGACAATGGCGGCGTGGCAGGTGCGTCCGCCGCGATTCGTCACGATGGCCGCGGCCTTTTTCATGATGGGTTCCCAATCGGGATCGGTCTTGTCGGTGACGAGGACTTCGCCGGGCTTGAATTGATTGATGAACTGGACGCTGCGAATCACGCGCACGGGGCCGGTGGCGATTTTCTCGCCGACACTGCGGCCGGTCACCAGCACCGGGCCGCGTTGCTTCAGTTTGTAAATTTCACTGACGTCCATGTCCTTGCGCGATTGCACGGTTTCCGGGCGGGCCTGGACGATGAACAACTCGCCGGTGTGGCCGTCCTTGGCCCACTCGATGTCCATGGGCGTGGGCCGGCCCTTCTTCGCGCTGTA